>JBMYXO010000013.1:0-13777 GCA_049608465.1 Solirubrobacterales bacterium
GTCGCCTTGAAGGCCAGCCATGAATCGATCGTGCCGAAGCAGGTCGCTGTCGGGTCGCGCTCCGCGAGGCCGTCGACGTTGTTCAACATCCACTCGATCTTTGTGGCAGAAAAGTACGGGTCGATCGTCAATCCGGTGCGCTCGCGAACCAAATCGCTGTGACCGGCAGCCACCAACTCTGCACAGCGTGCCGTGGTGCGGCGGTCCTGCCAGACGATCGCGCGGCCAAGCGGCTCGCCGCTCGTGCGATCCCACGCAACGACCGTTTCACGTTGATTGGTGATTCCGACCGCCGCAAGATCTGGCCCGCGAAGGCCCTCCGCCGCCATCGCCTCGGCGGCGACGGCAATCGTCACCTCCCAGATTTCACTCGCGTCGTGTTCGACCCAACCGGGCTTGGGGAAGTGCTGTGTGAACTCGCGATAGCGCTCGGTGGCGATCCGGCCCTGCTCATCGATCAACAACGCCTTGCTTCCGGTCGTTCCCTGATCGAGCGCGAGGATCATGCGCCTGCCAACCCCGGTTTGCGAGTTTTCCAGTACACCTTGAAAAAGTCTTTCAACTGCCGCCCGCGATGGACGAAGCCACGCAGCGACTTGCCGGTCGCTCGGTGCGCAAGGTCGAGTTCGACCTCCTTGACCCTGAAACCGGCGCGGACGGCATCGACAGTCATCCCGATCTCCATCCCGAAACCGCCGTGAAACGGCGACACGGCCGCAAGCGCCCGATAGCTGAGTGCGCGCTGGCCGGAGATCGGCGCGCCCGTGTCGAGACCGCAGCGACGCTTGATCGCCCAGTGGGCGAAGCCGAGTGCCAATCCAAACCCGCCACCGACGCGACTGGCGAAGATGGCGACGGCGACGTCGGCGTCGCCCTGTTCCACGGCGAGCGCGAGCGGGGCGAGACGACCGGCCGACTCCGCGAGGTCGGCATCGGCAAGCAACACCACCGCCCCGGGTCGCGGCGCACCATCCCGCAGCACCCGATCGGCAGCGAGGCTCGCAGCCCCGCCCTTGCCAACGTGGGGACCTCCGCCGACGACGATCGCACCTGCCCGTGCGGCAACGCCACCGGTGTCATCGTCGGATCCGTCGTCGGCGACGACGACGGTCGCACCGTGGAAGGCTTTCTGCAATGCCTCAACTGTCGTCGCGATCCTGTCGGCCTCATTGCGCGCGGCGACGATCACGTGGCCGACGTCCGGCTCCGAATTCGCTGCCTGGTTACTTCCCGCATCCGCCATGAGGGTCAGTATGTTGTCACGAAGTCACGACGCAGAAGGAGCAATACTGCAAGATGAGCGAGATTCAAGCCCACATCACCGGCACCGTCTGGAAGATCGAGGTCAACCCCGGCGACGCCGTCGAAGAGGGCGACACCGTCGTGATCATCGAATCGATGAAGATGGAGATGCCCGTTGAGGCCGAGGACGACGGCGTCGTGAAGCAGATTCTCTGCACCGAGGGTCAGGCGGTTGACGAGGGCGACGCGTTGGTCGTGGTGGAGTAGCTCTCGGCCGCACTAATCTCGCCGGTGTATGGAGACGCCGGTCGGAGAAAATCTGCAAGAGCTGGCCAGTGGAAAGCTCGTCTACGACGAGCCAGCGCCCCACGTTGCTCGGCTGCGCATCAACAATCCCGAAAAGCGCGGCGCGCTCGACCACGAGATCCTCGACACGATCGCCGAGGAAACGCCGAAGATCGAGGCTCGCTGTCTAGTGATCACGGGGACCGGCAATGTTTTCAGTGCCGGATATGACATCGGTGGTCTACCCGAGGACCGCTTCGCCGAGGAGGCGGAAAAGCTCGTCGCCCACCCGTTCACCGAGGCGATCGCCGCGATCAGTGAATTCCCGTATCCGACGATCGGCGCGCTGAACGGCCACACGATCGGTGGCGGACTGGAGCTCGCGCTCTCAACCGATATCCGAATCTGTTCAGATGGCGCCAAGCTCGGTATGCCACCGGCCAAGTTGGGATTGGTCTACAGCCATCACGGTCTCGACAAGTTTCTACAGACGATCGGTCCGGCTCGCACCCGCGAGTTGTTCTTCACCGCACAGAACATCAGCGCCGACCGTGCGCTCAAGTGGGGGCTTGTCAACCATGTCGTCCAGTCCGAGTCTGTACTCGCCGACGCCGTCGTGATGGCAGAAGGAATTGCGACCAACGCTCCGCTCTCGCTCACCGGCAACAAACGCGTGATCGACACGCTGCTCAAGCACGCTCCGATCGACCCTGACATCGAGCGGGAGCTGATCGAACTTCGCCGTACTTGCTTTCTCAGCGAGGACTTTCACGAGGGTGTCAGCGCCTTCGGCGAGAAGCGACCGGCGCAGTGGCGCGGTCGCTGAGCGGTCGCCCGCGCACAAACTGACTGCTCGGTCACGTTAATCGCGTAGCCATGCGGTTTTTCAGCGGTTAATCCGTCCGACCTCGACCCTAGCTTTATGGTCAACTTCGGCCTCCCGCCGAGGTTGGGGACCGATCCAACTGCAACTACGGCGCAGCCAATGACTGACATTGAACAGCATCTCAATTCGCTCGAAGATCGCGGGCTGTATCGGCGCATGCGATTGATCTCGGGTCCCCAAGGTGCACGCGTGCTGCTCGACGGCAAGCCAGTGCTGGTGATGTGTTCCAACAACTACTTGGGTTTGGCGGATCACCCGCGGGTCCGTGAAGCGGCTGCTGACGCCGCGCGTCGGTGGGGCGTCGGCTCCAGCGGGTCGCGATTGATCAGCGGCAACATGACGGTTCACCGGCGACTCGAGGCACGGCTGGCCGAGTTCAAGGGCACAGAGGCTGCGCTGCTGTTCGGCAGCGGCTACATGGCCAACACTGGCATCATCCCCGCGCTCTCGCAAGAGGGAGAAGTGATATTCAGCGACGCGCTGAATCATGCGTCGATCGTCGACGGCTGTCGCCTTTCGCGCGCAGAGACGTTCGTCTACGACCACGGCGATCTCGAGCACTTGGCCTGGGGGCTGCGCAAGGCCAGCGGCCGAGCGAGTTTGATCGTCACCGACAGCGTTTTCAGCATGGACGGCGACACCGCGCCGCTCGAAGGCATTGTCCAGTTGGCGAAGGACAACGACGTCCGGGTGATGGTCGACGAAGCCCACGCGACGGGCACGACCGGTCCAAATGGTCGAGGCGCGGTGGCGGCCGCGGATCTGACCAATGACGTCGACCTGATCGTCGGAACCCTGGGCAAGGCGCTCGGCGCATACGGTGCCTATGCCGCCTGCGACACGCAGATGGCGCGCTATCTGGTCAACACGTCGCGTGCATTCATCTTCAGCACCGCGCCGGCGCCGCCGGTCGTGGCTGCCGCCGCAGAGGCGCTCGAGATTCTCATCGAGCAGCCTCGCCGCGTGTTGCGGCTGCAGCAGAACTCCGAGCTCTTTCGCCGCGAGCTCGCCCGCCGCGGCTTTGACGTCGCAGCCAACGGTTCGCACATCGTGCCGCTGGTCACCGGCGACGCGGCAACGGCGATGAAAATGACTGAAAAGGCGCTCGAACGCGGAGTATTCGTCCAGGCGATTCGTCCGCCGACGGTGCCGGAGGGCATGTGTCGACTTCGTGCGGCAGTGATGGCATCGCACAAACCAGACGAACTGCGAGCGGCCGCAATCGTACTTGCCAAGGCGGCCACCGCGGCCGGTTTTGAAGCCGGCCGTCGGATGCCGGGCGAGTTCGGCCCGCCGATCTCGGTCGAGGCCGCCGATGCCGAGCCGAGCATCTACGACGAAGATTCCGACCAACTCGCAAGCGTCGCCTAGCTCGGTGGCCCGCACCAAAGGCGTTTTCGTCACCGGCACCGGCACTGGCGTTGGCAAAACGGTGGTGGCTGCCTCGATCGTCGCCGGACTTGCTGCCCGCGGTCACCGCGTGGCTGCGTACAAACCGGTGGTCACCGGTCTTGACGAACCCGATGCAACCTGGCCCCTGGACCACGACCTGCTGGCCGCCGCGACTGGCTGGCAGGCGCCGCGCCAAGTCGCGCCGTACACATTCGGTCCGGCAGTGTCACCGCACCTGGCAGCCGAAATGGCGAACCGCGCGATCGATCCCGAACGTTTGATCGAGGAATTCGTCCAGCTCTCAGCGCAATCCGAGTTGACGGTTTGCGAGGGCGTGGGCGGATTGCTCGTACCGCTGAGCCTCGACCCGCCGTTCAGCGTGCTCGATCTGGCAAAAAGAATTGCGCTGCCGGTCGTGGTGGCTGCGCGACCCGGTCTGGGCACCATCAGCGACACGCGACTGGCGGTCGAGCGCCTTCGCAGCGAGCAGCTCGAGGTCGCGGCGGTCGTGCTGTCTGGTTGGCCGTCGGACGCCACGTCAGGCGAACCATCCGCCGTCGAGTTGTCCAATCGTGAGACGATCGCGCATTTGCTCGACGTCGAGGTCGCGGTGCTGAAATGGACGACGCCAGACGATCTTGCGAACGCCGCTGAATCCCTGCCATTGGCCTCGTGGATCGGCGACGACGGACGTGGTCTTTAAGCTCCATCCATGACCAAGGAAAAACTCAGATGACCTCGGAAGAGTTGGCCGCCCTCGACCGGCGCTATGTCTGGCACCCGTTCACCCAACAGCAGGGCTGGGCGGCCGAAGATGCTCCGATCATCGCCGATGCACACGGTTGCACGCTGCGCGACACCGATGGCAATGAGTACATCGACGGCGTGTCTTCGCTGTGGTGCAATGTCCATGGCCACCGCCACCCCCGTATCGACCAGGCGATCCGCGATCAACTCGACAAGGTCGCGCACTCGACGATGCTCGGCCTCTCACACGAACCGGCGATTCGACTGGCCGAAAAGTTGGTCAATCTCGCCCCCAATGGTCTGACCAGAGTTTTTTACTCCGACAGCGGTTCGACCGCTGCGGAAATCGCCATCAAGATCGCGTACCAGCACTTTCAACAGTCCGGCCAACCGAAACGGACCCGTTTCATCTCGCTGAAAGACGCCTACCACGGCGACACGATCGGCTCGGTTTCGGTCGGCGGAATCGACCTCTTCCACTCGACGTACAAACCGCTGCTGTTCGACACGCTGCAAGCGGAGTCGGGCGACATCGAATCGATGGAGCGGTTGCTGACTGCCTATGGCCAACAGGTCGCCGCCGTGATCATGGAGCCGATCGTTCAAGGCGCCGCGGGGATGCTGATCCACCCGAACGGTTACCTGCGTGCCGTGCGCCAGCTCTGCGACGAGCACGGCGTGTTGTTGATCTGCGACGAAGTAGCGACTGGGTTCGGGCGCACAGGGACGATGTTCGCCTGCCAGCAAGAGGGCGTCAGCCCAGATCTGATGTGCGTGGCAAAGGGCATCACAGGCGGCTACCTGCCGTTGGCGGCGACCTTCGCGACCGAACGCCTCTACGAGAGCTTTCTCGGTGCCCACGACGAGTTCAAGACCTTCTTCCACGGACATACCTACACCGGCAACCCACTGGCCTGCGCCGCAGCGCTCGCGTCGCTGGAGGTCTTCGACCACGAGTTCACGCTCGACGAGGTCGCCGACCGTTGCATCCAGTTCGGCGAATTGCTCAAACCGCTTGAGACGATGGAAGGCGTCGCCGAAGTGAGACGTCGCGGCATGATGGTCGGCATCGAGTTGGATGGCTTTCCGGTGTCTGCTCGATCGGGCCACCAAGTCACGCTCGCCGCGCGTCGACGCGGTGCGATCGTTCGCCCATTGGGAGATGTCGTCGTGTTGATGCCGCCGCTTTCGATTTCGGAGCTCGAACTGGGCCAGCTCGTGTCGATCGTCGTGGATGCGATCCAGGAAGTCGTCGATTCGGTACCGCGACAAGAAATCCGGATTTCCCGTACAAAAGTAACTGTCGGATGACAGTGGATCCAAGACCAGCGGCCTCCGTACTTGTGATGCGAGAGGGCATCGACGGCATCGAATTGCTGTTCGTGCGGCGCTCGATGGAGCTCAAGTTCATGGGCGGGGCGTGGGTCTTTCCCGGCGGCACTGTCTTGCCGGAGGATGGCGATATCGAGACCGACCTTGCATATCGTGTCGCGGGCGCGCGCGAAACGTATGAGGAGGCCCGGATCTCGCTTCCCGATCCGGAAAAGCTGGTGCCGTTCAGCCGCTGGATCACGCCCGAGCTCGCGCCGATGCGTTTCGACACGCGCTTCTACCTGACATGTGCACCTGACGACGCAGAGCCGTCGCCCGACCGTCGCGAGGTCGATCGCGCCGAATGGTGGACGCCGGCCAAGGCGATGCACCTATTCGTCAAGGACGAGGCGGACCTGCACTTCCCGACGATCAAACAGGTCGAACGGATTGCCGAGTTCGAGACTCCCGAAGAGGCGCTCGAAGCAAGCCGTAACACGCCGGTCGAGACGATCCTTCCGCGCGTCGCAACGACCGACGAAGGTTTCGAAGTTTTGTTGCCCGGTGATCCGGGCTATGAAGACGCGACCTAGCGTCGATTGGCCAACTGCGAGCTTGCGAGCGCCAGGGCGAATCGCTCGTTGTCGTCGGTGAACCAGCCGCTCAATTCCAAACCGGAGCTCTCAAGCGCTGCGGTGAACGCCTCACGAGTGAACTTGCGGCTGATCTCGGTGCGAATTTCGTCTCCGGCCGCAAACGACACGACCGCGTCGATCGCCGAGATTCGCACGACCTGATTTCGCGATGACCTCAGACGCATCTCTATCCAGGAATTCTCCCGATCGAAGAAGGCAACGTGCTCCCAGGCGTCGAGGTCAAAGTCCCCGGCCAAGTTCGAGTTGATCGAGGCCAACACGTTTTTGTTGAAGGCCGCGGTCACTCCGGCGGAATCGTTGTACGCGGATTCGAGCTCCTCGGTGTCCTTCACCAGATCGATCCCGATCAAAAGAGAGTCGTCGGGCTCGGCAAGCAGCGCCAGCCTGCGGAGGAAGAAGTGCATCTCCTCGGGAGCGAAGTTGCCGATCGTTCCACCGAGGAACGCAATCAATCGAGCCTCCGCGGGCGGTAACCCGCCGAGATGTTTCTCGAAGTCACCGATCACGCCGTGGACGCGCAGACCGGGATACTCGCCGATCAGTCGAACGGCGGCTTCGCGCACGGCAGACTCAGAGAAGTCGATCGGCACGTAGAGTGAATCCTCGTGCTCATTGTCGAGAAACAACGGGCGCAGAAGGTGTTCGGTCTTGAGCGAAGATCCAGACCCGAGCTCGACCAATGATCGAGCCGCGGCCATACTCACGATCTCGGCACCGTGCTCGGCGAGGATCGCCTCTTCGGTTCGCGTCGGGTAGTACTCGGGCAATTCGCAGATCGCATCGAACAGTTCCGAGCCGCGTGCGTCATAGAAATACTTCGGTGGAAGCACCGGCGGGTCAGCGAGCAGGCCGCGATGGACGTCGTTTGCGAACGAGGTGATCCACTCCTCTCCGCGATAGATGTCGAGCCGAACATCCGGCACCACGGATGCGAACTCAAGTTCCTCTAATTGAAGTGCTGACGACGTCACAAAGCCCCCTTTGGCTGGCCGAGAATCGTTTGCGTGTGCTCGGTTTTCGCGTGTTCGGTTTCTAGGAGTTTCTGGCTAGCCGCATGCCGGAGAATATTTGTCGTCGCTGCGGATGGTCCCAATTGCGAAAGCGGTTGTCGACCGAACGTGCGCGTGTCGCCCAGGAGCCCCCACGCAGTACGCGGTAGCCCGAATCGAAGAACGGCTCGGAGTACTCGCGATAACAGAACGGTGCGAATCCCGGGTAAGCACTGAATGTGCTCGAAGTCCACTCCCAGACCTGGCCGAGCATGTCGATCAATCCGAATCCATGATCTGCGGCACCGGCGGCGACCGTTCCGAAGGCCAACTGGTCGAGGTTCGACGCACCGGGCGTCCAGGGATCGTCACCCCATGCGTAGCGGCGGCGCGGTGCCTCGAAGGCATGGCGCGGGTCGTACGAAGCCGCTATCTCCCACTCAAACTCACTCGGGAGGCGAGCGGCGTGAGCGCGTGCATAGGCATCGGCCTCAAACCAACTGATGTGACAGACCGGGGCGTCCGGCTCGATCGCGCGGCGCTGCCCGAACTCGTACGTGAAGTACTCGTCTCCTTCGCGCTCCCAACCCAGAGGCATCGTCACGCGCGTCTCGTCGAGCCAGGCCAGGCCGTCGGCTGACCACCAGTGAGGTTTTTTGTACCCGCCGAGTTCGATCCACTCCTGGAAGTCGGCATTGGTCACCGGTCGCGTTGCGATTTCGAACGAATCTACGGCAATTGTGTGGCGTTCGCGTTCGTTGTCGTACACGAACTCGCCTTCGCTTTCCGGTGAGTTGCCGACAACGTACGACCCTGCCGGAAATGCAACCCAGTCCGACAGTGCCGCGGTCGCCGCTGGCCGGAACGCCCGCGCTGCGGTCTCCCGAAGTCGAATGTGTTGTGGACCCTCCGGTGGCGGCGAGTACGCACTGACCAGCGATTCGCTGGGCCGATAGCCGTCGAGTTGGCACAGCAACTGCAACATCGTCTCGTTGTGTTGCTGTTCGTGCTGAATCACGAGTTCGAGCAGGAAGGGGTCGAGCGAGTGGAAGCGCGCCAGCACGACATCTCGAACCTCTTCCATGTAGCGAAAACATTGTTCGGCCGTGAGCAACGACAGCTCCCCACGATCACTGCGAGGCTGTTCAAACGGGTTGTATATGTGATCGAGCTCGGCGTCGTTGTTGCCGACCAGCCAGCGCTGTTCGAAGTTCGCGATGTGGCCCAGATCCCAAAGCAGCGGCGACAGCAGCGGATCGATGACGCTGGACAAATCGCGCTCTTCAACTCCCTCGATCAACGCGAGTGTCCGCTCGCGAGCGTCGATCAGGGCAACGTCCTGGGTTTCCTGTCGCGCGTTGGAAAGGAGACTGGCTGAGGCCGAGGTCGTCGCCATTCGGCCACTCTACGCAATTTTTCCGCGTCGTGACCCAATCAGTTCGAAGCCGCGTTGCATGGAACCTTTCCGGAACGGCAGACGCAACATTCGGTGTCGTTAGTGTGTTTGGAACTCTGGTGGCTTCAACTCGCCTCAAATCAAGATTTTTCACGGTCGCATACGCGGCCGTTGCCATATCTGGCTCGCTGCTGGGCGGAGCATTGATGCTTGCGCAGACAGCGAGTGCCGACACTCCGAGCGCAGGCGCGCCGTTCTCGTACGGGCAGTCAGGGCGCTACACGGTCGACGGCAAGTGGTACGTACGCGCCGATCCGCAGAACCTCGGCGTACGTCAGCGCTTTCCGCGCACCAGAAACTTTTCAGCGTGGACACAGATCACCGTTCCCCATTCGTTCAACGCCGGTGATGCCTCGGAGAATTCTTACACCGGAAGCATCGCTTGGTACGCCACCGAGTTCACGCTGCCGCGCGGACGACGCGGAAGCAAATGGATTCTGCAATTCAATTCGGTCAATTACCACGCGACCGTCTATTTGAACGGGCGCAGGATCGGTCGTCACGTCGGTGGCTACGTCCCGTTCGAGGTCGACGCAAAGACAGTTCGCCGTGGCACGAACCGCCTGGTCGTTCGCGTGGACAGCCGGCTCTCGGAGACCTCAATCCCGTCTCAGGAATCTCGCAATGACCAATTGACCGGTGGCTGGTGGAACTACGGCGGCATTCTCCGCGAAGTCGTCCTCAGGCGCGTCGGAGGTTGGGACATCAGCTCGGTCGCCACCCGAACTCGTTTCAAGTCGAATCGTGGACCGGTGAAAGTGACCGTTCTGGCGCGCGTCAGGTACCTCGGCAACCGCAAGCGGGCGCGCGTTCGCCTGTCCGGAAAATACGGGGGCGTCCGCGTGCGTTTTCGCACGGCGACGCTGCGCCGCGGCCGCACCGCACAGTTGGTCGGGCGAGCCGTCGTTCGCAGACCCAAGCTGTGGGAGCCCCTGAAACCGAAGCTGTATCGCGTCACCGTGCGCGCGCCGGGCACGAGGCACACGCACCGTGCAGGGATTCGCAGGATCATTGTCAACAAGAGCGGGTCGATGTCGATCAATGGCAAGAAGACGCGCTTGCGCGGCATCAGCTACCACGAAGCCGACGACAAGGTCGGAGCTGCGTGGACCTCTGTGGAACGCACTGCCAACCAGGCGTTGGTCAAGAAGCTCGGCGCAAACATGATCCGTTCGCACTATCCGTTCAGCCCGCAAGACATGGAATGGGCCGATAGAAACGGAATCCTCGTGTGGTCGCAGGCACCGGTCTTCAGGGCGCGCGAAAACCAGCTCCGGCAGAAACGGTTCCGCAGAAACGCCGTCTCGTACACCAAGAAGATGGTTCTCGCCAATCGCCAGCACGCCTCAGTTCTGGTGTGGAGCCTGATGAACGAAGCTGTCCCGTCGAGCACGAAGTACTTGAACAGCACGATCTCGGCGCAGCGGTCGGCCGTGAAGAAACTCGACACTGGCTTGATCGGAGCCGACTATGCAGGCGCACCAGAGGATGAATTCCAACACCCGGCGTACCGCAAGCTCGACGTGCTCGGCATCAACCAGTACTTCGGTTGGTATCCAGGATTGCTGGGATCGACGCTCGACATGGCATTGCTGCGTCCTTACCTCGATTACCTCGAGCGCGCATACTCACGACAGGCGTTGTTCGTGACCGAATTCGGCGCCGAGGCCAATCGCAGTGGACCGGCCGACGAGCTCGGCACCTACGAGTTCCAGACAAACTTCATGGTCAATCAGATGCGGATCCTGCGGGACACACCGCAATTGAACGGCTTTTTCGCCTGGGCACTGAAGGACTACTGGGTGCGCCCGGAATGGTCGGGGGGCAACCCAGAACCTTCACCGCCATACTCCAAGAAGGGTCTGTTCGACCAGAACGGCCTGCCCAAACCCGCCGCCGCCGAGGTCGAACGAGAGTTCAAAGCCACCCCGCCGCTTCGCTAACTGCCTGTTTTCAAGTTCGGAGCGCGTGGCGGCTTCAAGGGCGGTGTTGCCAGGTTTTACGGCCTTCGGCTTCGAAGTCTTGGGGAAGAGCGTCCTCGAGGTCGAGTTTCTCCAAGTGTGACTGCATCGTCACGTGCGCGGCGATGCGCAGCGATTCGGGTACATCTCCCCAGACGCGGTCGAGCAACTCTTCGCGCTCGTAGATCCGCTCGGCGAGCGCCTCGCGAAGGTCGGCTTCGCGGCGAAGACGGTGTTCACGCTGCGCAACCACGGCGGCTGCAGCGTCCTCGATCGGCTCACCATGACCGGGAAGAATCAACGATGGTGCGACCGCGCTCAACTGCTTGAGTGATTCCAGATAGGCGATCAAAGTGCCTCCGCCGGGCGGCACGATGGTCGACGATTGCCCCAGTACGAGGTCTCCCGAGAAAAGCGTGACCTGCTCGTCGGCGCCGATCCAGAAAACGAGATGATCGGCTGCATGGCCGGGCGTGTGAAGCACCGCGAACGGGGAAGCGACCGCGTTGCCGTAACGAAGTACGGGCACTCCACCGAGCGTCTTGGCCAACTGCTGCACGCCGGCGCTGTGATCGAGGTGATCGTGCGTCAGCGCGACTCCTGCTGGTGTTCCCAGCTCACGGGCTTTGGCAGCGAGGCTTCCGATGTGGCCGACGTCGTCAGGGCCCGGGTCGATTACCCACACGGCACCGCCGACCTCGACGACCCAGGAGTTCGTCCCGCTCAGCGTCATCGGAGACGGATTGTCCGCGCGAATCAACCACACTCGGGCATCGGCGGGAACGGCAACTTCACGCCCGCTCAACGTACGATCCCCCGCAACGAAGTTACCGTCGCCATACCGGCGGTGTAGTTAATCTTCGGAGTCCTCACGCGGAGAGTTTCCGCGTCGGGGAGGGATACGAAATTCACCGTCTGATTCGCTGACGGAAAGGCTGGGTGATTGCGGTGGAAGCACATGGGATGAAGCCTGAACACGGAACAGGGATGTTCGTGGACCGGATCAAGCAATACGGGCACGACGTGACCCACGGGTCCGTTGCCCAGATGTTCGCATTCGTGGCGGGCGTTCTGCTCGTACTGGCCGGCATCGTCGGCATGGTTCTCAACGCCGACTTCTCGACCGGCAACTCGATTGCCACCGAAAGCCTCCTGTTCATGGACGTCAATGGCTGGAGCAGTTTGTTGCTGCTGGTCACCGGCGCAATCCTGCTGGTCGGACGACGCAGTGTCGATCGGGCCCGCAAATCAGCGCTGGCGGTCGGTGTCGTTTACCTGGTACTGACCGTCTGGAGCCTGTTCGACAACACGCTTCTGGGCATGGTGCCGATCAACGACATGACCGCGATCGTCTACGCGGCGATCGGTGTGCTTGGCGTCACTGCCGGACTGGGGCCGGAACGCCGCAGCTCATAGGACAGCCAGAAGGGGCGAAACAACCGGCGCCGGGAGGTTCTCGCCCGGCGCCTTTCCTGTGCGTCGACCGCTTCATGACGGCCGATTTCGCCGCACGTAATAGGATCGCTCCCGATGTCGTCAGCCGTCGAACAGGATGTGGTCGCGCGCGTACCGAAGGGTGCGCTGATCGGCGGCAACTGGATCGAGACAGACAAAACGCTTGACGTCATCGACCCGTCCACCGGTGAGCCGCTCTGCGCAATAACCGACGCCGGCGAGACCGAGGCACTTGCCGCGCTCGACGCAGCCGCAGCCGCGCAGGGCGAATGGGCCCAGACCGCACCGCGCGATCGCGGCGAAATTCTGCGTTCGGTGTTCGAGCAGATGACCGCTCGCCTCGACGAGCTCGCGCTGTTGATGACGTTGGAAATGGGCAAACCCGTCTCCGAGAGCAAGGCCGAAATCGCATATGCCGCTGATTTTTTCCGCTGGTTCTCAGAAGAAGCGGTGCGAATCAACGGTCGCTACAGCACGCTGACAAATGGTGTCGGTCGTCTGCTGACGATGAAGCAGCCAGTCGGACCTTGCGTGTTCGTGACGCCTTGGAACTTTCCGGCAGCGATGGCCACGCGCAAGATCGGCCCTGCATTGGCCGCCGGCTGCACGGTGATCATGAAGCCCGCCAAAGAGACGCCGTTGTCGGCCTTTGCGATCGGTGAGATGCTGGTGGAAGCGGGGCTGCCTGCCGGTGTGGTCAACATCGTCTGTGGTTCGAGCGCGAGCAAGATAGTCGGCCCACTGCTGAAGGATCCGCGCACCCGCAAGCTCAGCTTCACCGGTTCCACCGAAGTCGGCCGCGAACTGATCAGACAGGCCGCCGACAACGTCCTCAACGTCTCGATGGAGCTGGGCGGCAACGCTCCTTTCATCATCCATGAAGACGCCGACATCGACGCCGCAGTAGAGGGCGCAGTGCTCGCGAAGATGCGCAACAACGGCGAGGCATGCACGGCGGCGAATCGCTTCCACGCGCATGAATCGATTGCCGTGGAGTTCGGTGAGAAACTCGCTGCCCGACTCGGCGCGATGAAGGTCGGTCGCGGCACCGATCCGGAAAGCGAGGTCGGCCCGTTGATCAACGAGAGCCAGCGCGAAATCGTCGAAGGCCTCGTCGCCGATGCCGAAGACAAGGGCGGCAAGGTGCTCACCGGCGGGCAGCGACTGGACGGCGCGGGCTTCTACTACCCACCAACCGTGATCGGCGACCTCACCGACGACGCTGCGATCCTGACCGACGAGGTTTTCGGTCCGGTTGCGCCAATCAAGTCTTTTTCCACTGAGCAACAGGCGATCGACGCTGCCAATGCCACCGAATATGGCCTGGCCGCCTACGTCTACACCGAGGACCTCGGTCGCGCATTTCGCACGATCGAGGCGCTGGAGACCGGCATGGT
>JBMYXO010000013.1:13787-36473 GCA_049608465.1 Solirubrobacterales bacterium
CAACCCCGCCGCGCCGTTCGGCGGCATCAAGCAGAGTGGCTTCGGTCGCGAGGGCGGATCAGAGGGCATCGAGGAGTACCTCGAGATCAAATACGTCGGGATGGACTTCTAGAGGTGCTTTGTTCGTGACCGACGATCTGGCCACGATCGACTCCCGCTTCAAGGGGCCCCCGGAATCCGGCAACGGCGGCTACGCGTGCGGCGTGCTCGGTACGTTGATCGGCGACTGCGCCGAGGTGACGCTGCGCAAGCCGCCGCCGCTCGACACGCCGATGCGGATTGATCGAGATGGCGACGAGTGGCGGTTGCTCGGAGGCGACGAGACGATCGCATCAGGAACTGCCGCGGAACTTCAGCTCGACGTTCCCGCACCACCTTCATTGGACCAAGCGATCGCCTCGGAGGCTGCGTTCGTCGGATTCAAGTGGCACCCATTCTCTGGTTGTTTTGTCTGCGGTCCGGACCGCGAAGAGCACGACGGCCTTCGCCTGTTCACAGGGCCCGTTGGCGACCGGAAGATGGTTGCCAGCCACTGGCTCCCCGATCGCGACGTCGCCGGCGATTTCGGTGCGGTAAAAGGACGCATAGTGTGGGCAGCACTCGACTGCCCCACCTATTTCGGCGGTCGCCTGGCGGACTATCCGCGGGTTGCGGTGCTCGGGCGTCTTACGGCAAAGATTCTGCACCCGATCGAGGTCGGTGAGCCGCACATCGTGGTTGGGTGGCCGATCGACTCTGACGAGCGAAAATGGCACGGCGGTTCGGCGATCTACACAGCCGATGGCGAGTTGCGCGCATTCGCTCGCGGAACCTGGGTCGTGATACCGAGCGATACCGCTGATTTCGCGGTTGCGAGCTGAATCTCAGGCAGCGCGCTGAGCGGCGCTGGCGGCCGGCAACTTGAAGCGCCCGGAAAGTTCCGCAAGGTTTGCCGCGGTCTCTGCGACCTTCTGGGCCGATGCGGAAACTTCTTCGGCCGCCGCGGAAGTCTCCTGAGTGGAGGCACTCACCTGTTCGGTTGACGCGCTCGACTCCTCGGCCACGGTTGCGACCGCTTCGATCTGTTGTCGAACTTGGCCGGTACCCATCGCGATGCCGTCGGCAAGCTCACTGATCTCGCTGGAGCTCTCGTGCAGGGCGTGCACCGCGCCGCTGATGTCGTAAAAGGTCTGGCGGTTTCGGTTGACCGTCTCGAACCCGTCTTCAACCTTCATCACGCCCGTCTCCATCGCGTTCACTGCCTGCTCGGTCTGCTGCTTGATCTCGCGAACCAGCGCGGCAATCTGTTCCGCGGAGGATTGGGCATCCTCGGCCAGCACGCGCACCTCTTCGGCGACGTTGGCGAATCCGCGGCCCTGATCGCCGGCCCGGGCAGCTTCGATCGACGCGTTCAGGGCGAGCATGTTGGTCTGGTGCGCGATTTCCGTGATCGCTTGGACGATGTGGTCGATATCGCTCGATTTGTCGCCAAGTGAACGCACGACCGCAGCGGTGTTCAAAGAGCTCTCGCGGACGGCCCGCATCGCGTCTTGGACCTCGGCGGCCCGGGCGACCCCTTCGTCCGAAAGTCGCTCGGTGTCCGCGCTCTGGCGTTGGGCGTCCCGGGCGTGTTCGGACGCGTCGCGAATCTTGCCTTCGATTCCAGCGACCACGTTCGACGACTGCGTGACGAGATCGACCTGGTGGGAGGCTCCCTGGCTGATCGCGCTGATCGCCTGCGCTACCTCGCCGATCGAATGCCCGGCTTCGTCGGAAGTGTGCGCCATCTCGGCCGCGGCCTGTTTGAGCTCGACGGCCGCGTGCTCGATACGCGAGATCGTCTGACGGAAGCTTCCGACCATGCGGCCGAAGCTCGCCTGGAGCTGCCCGTATTCGTTGCCGAATGACTGCTCGGGCGTTGGTCGCAGGTCGCCACTGGCCACGAGGCGGGCATCCGCGACGAGACGTTCCGTGACGCGCAGCGTTGGGTTACCCAGCGCGATGCGAAGAAAGATTCCCACCCCGAGCGACGCGATCAGCTGAAACGCGATCCACTCAAGAATGATGTTGTTGAAGTCCGGCCTGGCCGTTACGGAACCTGCCCGGACTTTGCCGTCCGCGAGCTGCGCGGACTGAACCTGGCGTTCGACCTGCTCGACGTTGCCGCCGACGCTGCCGACGTAGAAGAACACTCCGAGCGAGATCAACGCAATCGGAATGCAGGCGAACATCGTTGCCGACACGTAGGCAGGCACGATGCTGAGATTCAGAAGTTTTTTCATGCCGCCCGCTCCTGCTTCGCGCGGTCGGCCTCGTCCTTGGCCTTCGCCAGCGCGCTGTCTGGCTGGATGCCACGTGCGCCGAGCGCGCTGACACCGCCAGTCGAAACCTTGAACCGCCCGGCAAGCGCAGCCAGGTTCTCGGCGGTGGCGGCTACGTGTTGCGCCGACGCGGTCACCTGTTGGGCGGCGGCCGACGTTTCCTCGGTCGAGGCGCTGACCTGTTCGGTCGAGGCACTTGACTCCTCTGCGACGGACGCGACATCCTCGATCTGGGTCCTGACCTCGCCTGCATCGCTGGCAATTCCTCCGGCCAACGCGCTGATGTCGGTCGAACTCTGGTGCAGCGAGCGCACGGCACTGGAAATCTCGAAAAACGTCTGACGGTTGAGGTTGACCGTCTCGAATTCCGTTTCGACGATCGCCACCCCGTGTTCCATGGCGTCAACGGCCTGGTCGGTCTGGCTGCGTATCTCCTGGACCAATGCCGCGATGTCGCCGGCGGATTCCTGCGCGTCCTCGGCGAGCTTGCGCACCTCCTCGGCAACGACTGCGAATCCGCGTCCTTGTTCGCCCGCACGCGCGGCCTCGATCGCGGCGTTCAGTGCCAGCAAGTTTGTCTGCGCCGCAATATCGGTGATCGATTGGACGATCTGATCGATGCTGGTCGACTTCTCGCCCAGCGAGCGGACCATTTCAGCCGTCCCGAGTGCGGTTTCGCGCACGCTCTGCATCGCGGCATGAACCTCGGTCGCGCGAAGCACGCCCTCCTCGGTCAACGCCTCAGCTTCCGCGCTTTGTTTCTGCGCGCCTGCCGCATGATCGGCTGCGGAAACGACGGACCGCTCGATTTCGCCCACGACGTCAGATGTGGCTGAGATCAAACCGACCTGATGCGACGCACCTTCGCTGATCGAACTGATCGATTGGGCGACCTCGCCGATCGAACGTCCGGCATCGTCGGAGGTGTGTGCCATCTCGCCGGCGGCACTGCGCAAATCGTTTGCCGCCACCTCGATGCGATTGATCGTCGCGCCGAAGCTCGCCAACATTTTGCCAAGCGCCTCTTGGATGTCGCCGACCTGGCTCGCGTTGTCGCGAACGACGACTCGCGTCAAATCTCCTTCCGCGACTTCGTCGGTGAATCTGATCAGCGCTCTCAGCCATTGGCGCGCAAGTGAGCTCGCAAGGTACGAGAATCCGAACGCGATCGTGACCGGCCAGATGAATCCAAACGCCATTCCCATGCGCATTCTGAAGACCGCCTCGCGCATCTGTTCTGTGAGCACAAGAATCTCGGCCGGGGTGCCGCTTCCAGAGGTGAGCAACGCGTTGATCGCAGCTTCACGGTCGCTGGCGACCAGCGACTGCAGCCAGACGTAGACACAAGCCGGAACGGTGCCCGCAATGGTCACCACGGCGCCGACGATCGGCTTGTGCGCGGAATCGAGGTCGACGTACCACTTCGGCAGCAACCTGACGACGCCGGTGCGCGAATCGCGCGGCTGGTTTCCCGCTGACCGCTTCACGACGCCGGTTGAGCAGCCTGATCGCCGGACAGGCTGGTGAGGGCTTGTGGGTCCAACATGATGATCAATCGCTCGCCTGACTTGACCACGCCGTCGACGACCGCATTGCCGGACGCAGGCAGATCTTCGTACTGCTGCTGGTCGACGTTCATCACCTCGGATACGTCGTCGACGACGACCCCCGCCATCTTCTCCTCGATGTGCACGAGCACGATCTTTTCGCCCTCGTTCGCACCGGTATTACCGTTGTTCGACGCACTCCCATCGGCGAGGCCGAGTTGCGGTCGCACATCGTGAACCGGCACGATCCTGCCGCGTAGATTGATCACTCCGAGCAGCGACGGGTCGCTGCTCGACACGGCGCGCGGCTCCTGGAAGCGAATCACCTCCTGGACCGTGCGAATCGGCAGCGCGTATTCCTCGCTGCCAAGAACGAATACGACAAGTTGTTCGGCGATCGTGCCTTCAGATGAGCTCAAAACTGGCTTTGTCCTCTTGAAATGGTTTCGGGGTGGTTTTCTGCGTCCCAGACTGAAAGCCCCCCTCGGCATCGCTTATCGACCGCTGACGCCTGAACATTGACCATTTGGGGGAGTTCAGCCAAAAATGTTTCGCGCGCCGGGTAGTTTGAATCGACCGGCAAGTTCGGCGAGATTGCTCGCGGTTTCGGCGACTCGCTGCGCAGACTCGGTCACCTCCTGCGCTGCCGCGGCAGTTTGCTCGGTCGCAGCCGAAACCTGTTCCGTTGATGCGCTCGACTCCTGCGCCACCGAGGCAACCTCCTCAATCTGTTCGCGAACTTGGCCGGCCCCGAGCGCAACACCTGCCGAGAGCTCGCTGACCTCGGCTGCGCTCTCGTTCAGACTGCGCACCGCGTTGCTGATGTCGAAGAACGTCTGCCGATTGCTGTTGACCGTCTCGAAGCCCCGTTCGACGGCGTCGACGGCCTCCTCCATCGCCAATACGGCAGCGTTCGTCTGCTGTTGAATTTGGCGCACTAGGCCGGCGATCTGTTCGGCTGAAGTCTGCGCGTCGTCGGCCAACTGACGCACCTCATCGGCGACGTTGCCAAATCCTTTTCCGCTCTCTCCGGCTCGCGCCGCCTCGATCGATGCGTTGAGGGCGAGCATGTTGGTCTGTTGCGCGATATCGGTGATCGCGCCGACGATCTGATCGATGCTTGACGACTTCTCACCCAGCTCGCGAATCACGCCGGCCGTTTCGAGCGAGTTCTCGCGCACCGACTGCATGGCGGCAAGCACCTCTGAGGCAGTCTCCACACCGCTGTCCGAGAGCTGCTCGGTGTCGGCGCTCTGGCGCTGCGCTTCGACCGCGTGCTCAGATGCGTCTCGAATCGAAGTTTCGATCTCGGCCATCACGTCGGATACATCGGCGACCAAGGTGGCTTGATGTTGCGCTCCTTCAGCGATCGATCCGATCGCCTGTGCGACTTCGCCGATCGCGTGGCTCGATTCGTCGGAAGTGTGCGACATCTCGGATGCGGCGATGCGCATTTCGCGCGCCGCGCCGTCGATCCGCCCGATCGTCGTCCGGAACGCCCCGAGCATGTTCCTGACTCCGACCTGGAGCGCGCCGTACTCGTTGTAGAGATTGACTTCGATCTCCGACGTGAGGTCTCCACGCGCGGCTGTTCGCGTCGCATCGACTATCAACACAGTCTCACGCATCAAACGGTTGGTCAGTGCAAACTTCGTGTAAGCGCCACCCGCGAGCGCCGCAAGCAGCACCAACAGCGCGAAATACGGATTGAGATCCATGTACTCGGTCTCGACCGCAATCTCGGAGGTGTCCACGCGATCCCCCTGCGCCACCACCTGTGCCTGCCGTTGAATACGGTCGGCGTCGTTCTTGGGCGCCTGCGAATAGAACACCAGCACAATCGCAATCAACGTCAGCGGCACGGTGTAGAGCAGAGTCGAAACCGTGTAGGCCCGAGTCATCGGGACCGATCGCATCCACTTACCCACGGTCGCCACCGTTCGGAATCACGCGATCGATGGACGGATCGGCCTTGAAGCGACCGGCGAGCTCTGCGAGGTTGTTCGCCGTCTGAGAAACCCGCTGAGCCGCAGCCGTCAGCTCTTCGGAAGATGCCGAAGTCTGCTCCGTGGAGGCCGAGACCTGTTCGGTCGACGCACTCGATTCCTCGGCTACCGACGCGACCTCCTCGATGCGCTCTCGAACGCGACCGGCGTCGGCGGCGATCGTTCTGGAAAGCGACGCGATCTCAACCGAACTCTCGTGGAAAAGCCGCACGGCGCCGCTGATGTCGAAGAACTTCTGCCGATTGCGATTGACCGCCTCGAATCCGTGCTCGACCGTACCCAGACCGCTTTCCATCGCCGCCACCGCCGTGATCGTCTGGGCTTGGATTTCCTCGATCAACCGCGCGATTCCCTCGGCCGACGATTGCGAGTCCTCTGCAAGCTTGCGAACCTCCTCGGCGACGACCGCAAATCCGCGCCCTTGCTCTCCGGCACGAGCTGCTTCGATCGCAGCGTTGAGGGCGAGCAAATTGGTCTGGCCGGAAATGTCCGTGATGGCGCGGACGATCTGGTCGATGTTCGATGACGTCTCGCTCAACGACCGCACGACTTCCGCGGTTGAGGTCGACGCCTCTCTGACCGTCTGCATCGCCTGTTGGATCTCGGTGGCGCGCTGCACCCCGGCCTCGGTCAGCAGCTCTGTGTCGGCACTCTCCTGTTGTGCCGAGTCCGCATTTCGCGCCGTCTCAACCACGGAGCGTTCGATCTGCCCGACCACCGACGACGCCTTCGTGATCAACGAAACCTGATGCGCTGCGCCTTCGCTGATGGCGCTGATCGACTGGGCGACCTCTCCGATCGAGCGACCAGAGCCGTCCGATGTCTCCGCCATCTCGGCCGCCGCTTGGTTCAGCTCAGTCGCCGAGCGTTCGATGCGTTGAATCGTTGCGCGAAAACTCGCCAACATCTTGCCGGTCGCCTCCTGAATGTCGCCGACCTGGCTGCCGTTGTCGCGAATGACCACTTGGTTGAGGTCTCCGTCTGCTGCGCGATTGGTCACTGCCGCGAGTCCGTTTACCCATTCCGCTGCGATCACTGCGGAGGCCCACGCGCCGCCGACCGCGACGACCAGGGTCCAGACCATCCCGCCGATCAGTGCGAGGGAATAGCGGTTGTAAGCGGAAGCAATCTGTTGATTAAGCGATTCGATCGCGGCGAGGCTCGCCTGTGGCTGCGCGAGCAGCAAATTCAGTTCGGTGCTCTTGTCGGCCATTTCTCGCGACGCGAGAAGTGCAACGGCAAGCAGCGGTACGAGGCCGAGCAGTACGAATCCGACGACGGCAACCGGCTTGCGTGACGCCTCGAGATCCAGGTACCACTGGGGCATGGCGCGGTGGACCAAGCTCTTCTCGATCGATGCAGGTGATGTCGCGGTCGTCATTGCGGTGTGAAACGGGTGCTCTCGACGTCGTCGCCGACGGCGCCCGATCTGCAATTAGATTCGCCGCGATCGGCGATGCCCCTACGCCGCGCGTTACTGATGCAGCGGACGCGAGCTAGTCGCCGAGCGCGTCGCCCACCGCTGAAACGACTTCATCGGGATCGAACGGCTTGACCACGAAGGCTTTCGCGCCGGTCTCTACGCACTCCTGTACAACGGTCTCCTCGCCGAGCGCGCTGCACATGATCACTTTCGCTTCGGGAGTCGTGGCCATGATGTGGTTGAGCGCGCCAATGCCGTTGCGCTCGGGCATCGTGATGTCGAGCATCACCAGATCCGGCTGCAACTGGCGAAACATGTGAATCGCTTCCTCGCCGTCCTCGGCTTCGCCGATCACATCGTGACCCGCGCTCGAGAGAATGTCGCCCAATCGCTTGCGCATGAACATCGAGTCGTCGGCAATCAGAACTGTGGCCATCGTGGAAATTGAACTTTCGGTTTCGGGGGTGAGCTATTAGATCGGTTTCGGCAATCAGCCCATGGCCGAGCGCGGCGAACTTTCTGAAGTCCAGATGTCGTCCGGAAACGGCTCTGGTTGCAGATCGGTTTCGGTGCTTGGAACCTTTACCGTAAGTGGAGTAGGTGACCCAAGCATCTCGAACGGCTCGGCGGCACCGCTGCGAACGAACACTCTCAGGCCGTTGACAGTGACCTGGACGCTGCGCCCGCTGACACCGCCGACGTCCTCCGAGACTACACCGATGCCGTGGAGCGCGAGGTAATGGTGAGCCGCTTCGACGTTGCGGTCACCCACGCCGGCGAGTTTGCTCTGCTCTCCGTGCCCGAACATCGTCGCGCCGCCGACAAGGATTGCGTAGACGTCATTCGGCTTCACGCGTTGCCTGCGCAGAGCCACCAACAGCGCCGGCACGGCAGTGTCGGCGAATTTCGCAGGCGGGGCCTCGCGACCGCCGGTCATGCGCGCCTCTGGGAGCACCACATGCGCCAGACCGACAATGCCATGTTTCGGCGCGATCAGGACTACAGCGACGCATGAACCGAGACCGACCACCGAAAGCACGTCGCGTTTCGAACGCGACACGGCCATCTCCCCCATTCGGACGGGAATCAGATTGACCGCGGATGACCCCGCGGACTGCATCATGCTTTGCTGCCGAGGTTGGAGATCAGTGCCTCCACGCTGGTGTCGCTGGGGATGAAGAGAAAGCGGACCGTGCAGTCAACCTTTTCGACCTTCAGCTGCGTGTCGACAAGCACGGCATAGTTGGTGACGACCGTCGACATCGCGAGCACCGTCGAAAGCACCGCCCCGAGCATGCCCTCGGACACCTCTGGCGGTTCGGGTTCGAAGGTGAGTCCACAAGATTCTGCGATTCCAAAGACGTACTGCGTCCCGATGATGTTGGCCATCTCCTGCAGCGCCGACCGCGCCATCTCGGTTCCGGCTTCGAGCTCGAGAATCTCGTACAGCTGAGCTTCTCCATCGCTGTCGAACAGCAGCAGGACGCTGGCTTCGATCTGACCGACGACCGACAGCCAGGCGACGGTCACGTGTTCTCCCGGAGAACCCAGCCGATCGACCGCGTCGCTCAACGGCACAACTTCGAGCGCCGGGACAGTCGCGGTGACTTCCGATCCCAGCAGCTTCGAGAACGCATCGGTCGCCTTCTCGGAAATCGTCTCGGCGACTTTGCCGAGTGCGGCCTGCTGTTCATCTGAAATTGGCGGTGCTGGTTCGCCCAGCGGCATCAACATGTTCATGCTCGTTCAATCCTGTTCGCTTGCGTCCGTGTCAGTTGGTTCCTGTTTGCACCGGGTCGATCAACGTTCTGCGGATCAGTTCTTCGCAATCGACGATGAATGCGATCTCGCCGCTCGCCAGTACCGCGCCTCCGGAAACGGGAGAATCACGCCGCACCAAGTCTGGAACGGGTCGCGTCACAAGCTCGCGCCGACCGATCATTTCGTCGACCAGCAAAGCAATTTGTCTATCGGCAGAGCGCACGGTGACCATGAACTGTGCGGCTTCCGGTACGCACGGTCGATTGAAGACCTCCGCAAGATTGACGATCGGCATTGCCGAGTCCTCGAGGATCGCCACCGGCTGACCCGCAGTCGTAGCGACCTTGACCTCATCGCGTTTGAACGTTCGGTCGACGCGGTCGAGCTGCAGGGCATATGGGTCGCCGGAGGAGCGCACAACGAGCGCGGGCAGGATCGCCAACGTCAACGGCATCCTCAACTCCGTGGTCGTACCCGAGCCAAGCCCGGAGTGCACGCGCACGTCGCCGCCAAAGCTGCGAACGGCGGAACGGACGGCGTCCATCCCGACGCCACGCCCGGAAATGTCGCTGATCGTTTCTGCGGTCGAGAAGCCCGGCATGAAGAGAAACTCCATCGCCTGGTCAGAATCGATGCGATCGGAGCCGTCCTCGGCGATCAATCCGCGTTCACGCGCTTTGGCAATGACTGCGTCGGTGTCGATCCCGGCACCGTCGTCGGTGATACTGATCACGACTTCGCCGCCTTCGTGGCTGGCTGTGATCTTCAGTAGACCCGTTGAAGACTTGCCGCGACTCGCGCGTTCGCTGGGTGATTCGATCCCATGGTCGATCGCGTTTCGGACCAAGTGCATCAGCGGTTCGACGAGGGCGTCCACGGCGGTGCGGTCCAGCTCGGTGTCGTGGCCTTCCAGCTCGAGCGTGATCTCTTTGTCGAGTTGGTGTGAGAGGTCGCGCACCAGGCGCGGTAGTCGCGCGAATGCCGTTTCGATCGGCACCATGCGTACCCGCATGACCATGTCCTGCACGGCCTGCGAGGCTCGCGTGAGTTCGGCAACTGCATCGTGGAGCTCCGAGTTCTCGGTTTCGGACGCGAGTTGTTCGACACTCGAACGTCGTACGACCAGCTCGCCGATCATGTGCAGAAGCGTGTCCAGGCGGGCCGCCTCCACGCGCACTGTGGCGCGCGATTGGGCCTCCTTGATCGCTGCGTTCACGAGGTCCGGCCCCGCGGACTCGTCACCTGGTCGAACGGCAGCCACGGACTCCGGCTTGTCGGCGCCGCGCACGAGTCCTTTGAGCGCGCCAATCAGTGGTTCGGGATCGGTCTTCGAGGCACCGTTGTCGGCTATCTCCTCGACCATCTTCGAGAGCATGTCCATGCAGTCGAAAAGCACGTCGATCGCCGCACGTTCCAGCCCCCCAGTGCGCTCCCGCAACAGGGCGAAAACATCCTCCATCGCGTGAGTCAGGGCGGCAACCTGCTCAAAGCCCATCGTCGCTGCCATGCCTTTGACCGAATGCGCAACGCGAAATACCTCGTCGAGACGCTCGCGGTCGTCGGGGTTGGCCTCCACGCCGACGATCGCGGTGTTCAAAGTTTCGAGATTCTCCCGCGCCTCAGCGAGGAACAGTTCGATGTATTCCGCGTCGTTGAGTTCGCTCATCGGTCTTCCGCCTCGTCTGCCTCATCGAAATCCAGCGCGTCGCCGAACCCACGCGCCTCGTCGTTCGATCGAAGGAATTCGGCGTCCTTCTGCGCTGCGGTCTTTCGGAACACGAATGGGCGGACGCGCTCGAGATCCAACCCGGTTGGATCGACGATCATTTCTGTCGATCCGAGCACGAGCACACCACCGGGCCTCAGCGCGCCCGCGAGGATCGCATGAACTTGCTCACGGCGTTCGCGTTCGAAGTGGATCGCGACATTGCGAAAAAGAATCAAATCCATTTCTCGTGGTTTCGACGCGAAGAGGTCCTCGACCTTGAACGTGATCAGTTGCCGAAGTTCGGGTTTTGCGGTCCACCCACCGGTGCCGCGTTCGAAATGCTTCCTGAGCAAGTTCGGCGGTGCATCGCGTGCGTCCTCGTCGGTGAACCAGCCAACTTTGGCGCGTTCGATCATCCGTGGATTGATGTCTGTTCCCTTGATGGCTGGCAGTCGCTGAAGCTTGGCGCGCGTTTCGAGGCAGATTGCGGCAAGCGTGTACGGCTCGGCACCGTACGAGCACCCTGCCGACCAGAGCTTCAGACGAGCACCGCCGGCCCTTTCGTCGAGCTCCGGCAGGATCTGGTTTTCGATCGCCTCGAAGATGTCGGTGTTGCGCCACAGCTGGCTGACGGTGATCGTCATTCGCTCCATGAATTTGTCGAGCAGCGTGGCATCGCGTTTCAACAGCTCGAGATACTCGGTCAGCGTCTCGACGTGATTGCGCGATGCCAGGCCGCGTGCCCGACGCTCCATCTGGTTGCGCTTGTAGAGCGACAGATCGACTCCGAGCAGTTGCTTGATACCGGCGCAGAAGTTGTCGAAGTCGCCCGGAGGCAGTGGCTTCGGGTCCGGTGGCCCGTTCGGCAGCTCACGACGGGATCTCGGTGAGTCAGCCACCGGCCACCTCCGCGATTGCCGGTCCGATCTCCTCGATCGGCAGAACGCCGTCTGCCAGCCCGGCCTCGACGACAGCGCGTGGCATGCCATTCACCGTCGTCGTCTCACCGTGTTCGGCGATCACTACGCCGCCGGCGTCGTGGACGAGTTGGGCACCGTTGCTTGCGTCGCGGCCCATGCCGGTGAGTACGGCGAGAACGATGTCACCGCCGAATTCGTTGACTGCATCGGCGATCGTGACGTCGGCGCAGGGCTTGAGGCCGCCGATCGCTGCATCATCTGAAAGCTCCAGCCGCCGACGCCGAATGCGCAAGTGTTTCCCGCCCTGGGCGACGTAGCCGTGGCTTGACTTGATCTTTGCTCCGGTTTCGGCCTCGCCTATCTGCAGCGGACCAAGGCCGTCGAGCCTGACCGCCAGCGACTCGGTGAAACCGGCGGGCATGTGTTGAACGATCAACAGTCCTTGGCCGAGTGTTTCCGGGAACGACTTGATCACGTTGGTGAGCGCACGCGGTCCACCGGTTGATGCGGCGATGACCACCAGTCGCCCCGCCGTGGATCTCGCTCGATTGACTTTCTGTTTGGGCGTATGTGACGGTGGAGGCTTGGGCGGCTGCACGACCGTTGTCCGCGGCGCGCTGCGTACTTCGCGGATCGCGGCTTCAATCTTTGCCAGGAGGTCGTCGAGAAAGTCTTGGAGCTTGCCTCCCGCGGAGGTTTTTGGCACGAGTTCGAATGCGCCTTCCGACAGGGCATCAACGGCGCGCACGCCGCCATCTTCACTGAACGAAGAGACGACGACGATCCTCAGACCATTCATCGTGCGTAGGTTGCGCAGGACCTCCATGCCATCCACCTCTGGCATCGCGAGATCGAGCGAAAGCACATCCGGCTCGTGCAGGCGGCAGGCCTCGATCGCTTCTCGTCCGTTCGCCACTTCAGCAACGACTTCGATCCCAGCGCGCGTCAGGACGTCCGAAATCAATCGGCGCATGAATGCCGAGTCATCGGCAACTACTACGCGTGCGGCGCTCATTAGTTTTGGTGGATTTTGGCTTTTTCGTCGACGGACCCGTCATTTGGGTTGCGAGCCTCGCCTGTTGGTGTTCATCGTCCGCGACGACCGAAGTTGATGCCGACGGGGGCGACTGCCCTTATGTCGGCAGCTTCGCCCATAACCTTGCGCGCCGCATCGCGATACTCATCCGGCAGTTCGCCATTCATCGCTGCCAGTGCCGCATCGGTGTCGATACCCATCTTCCTGCGCAGATCCTGCTCGCCGGTCTCTGGGCGCCGGATCTGGCGGATGGCCCGCTTCACATCGTCTCCGAACAGTGCTTCGACACCGGTGGCCAGCACATTGACTGCGCCGGTCTTGCGCTCCAGCTTGCCGCTGACGGTCAAGAGCGGTTCGCTGCGCACCGTCACGCGATAGCGCTCGTAGACCCGCGGCGGCAGGATCACGTTGACCACGCCGACCTCGTCCTCGAGCAGCACGAAAACGACCCCCTTGGCGGTCCCCGGTCGCTGGCGCGCAACGACCAGACCGGCGACTTTGACCGATTGGCTCTCCTTCGGGAGGTCGAGTCGGTCTGTCGGAGTGACGCCTTGCGCCTGGAGTTGTTCACGCAGAAGAGCCAGTGGATGGGTGCCAACGGTCATCCCGGTCGCGGCGTAGTCGGCGATCACTTCGTCCCAGTCGTTGAGTTTGTTCAGCTGTGGCGCGGGAAGAGGCGGAATCGGGAGTGCAAGCTGCGCGCCGGCAAAGTCGTCGTTGCCTTGGTTGGTGCCGCTTTGATCAGCGCCGTGTTGAGCGCCGAGCGCCGAGCGCCTCGATCCACCTCCGGCCGAGCGACGACTGCGACTGACCGGTTCGCCGGCGGGAGCGGCGCCGAGCAGCCAAAGCGCTTCGCGGCGGCCACGACCGCGCGGGCGCGCTGCCCCGCCCGTTCCGTCGGCCCTGTAGGCGCCATGCTCCGTCGACCCATCCAAGCCAAGGTGGTCGCAGGCCCCGGCCCAGGCCAACTTCTCCAAGGTCGATCCGTCCGCCCCCGACCGCCCGGCCAGATCCTCGACGGTGACGAATGGGCCACCCTCTTCGCGCGCTGCCACCAGTGATCTCAACCCCTCCTCCCTGGCGCCCTTCACGTAGCCCAACCCGATCCGCACGGCCAACTCCCGCTGCGGCAATCGCGCAGAACCATCGCCCGCAACAACAACCCACTCCACCGAACACTCCACCCCACTCAAGTTCACATCCACCGGCAACACCGGGATCCCCCGCCTTTGCGCCTCGTGCGCCAGCGCGTCGGGCAGATAGAACCCCATGGGTTGCTCATTCATCAACCCGCACAGCAGCTCCGGCCCATAGTGGCAACGCAGCCAAGAGGTTTGGTAGGCGAGCAGCCCGAACGCCGCCGCGTGGGCCTTCGGAAAACCAAACCCCGAGAAGCCGATGATCTGGGCGAAGACGTTTTCGGCGACGTCATGCGGAACGCCCTTCTGCGCGGCACCTTCGACGAAGCGCAGGTGATAGGCGGCGAGCGCCTCGTGACTGCGTTTGCGGCTCATCGCCCGCCGCAGTCCTTCCCCCTCGGAGGGAGAAAAATCAGCCATCACCCGCGCCACCTCGATCACCTGGTCCTGGAAGACAATCGACCCCAAGGTGTCCTCGAGCACCTCTTTCAGAAGCGGGTGCGCATACGGCACCTCATAGCCAGGGTCGGCTCGCAGCTTCTTGCGGCGATCCAGATAGGGATGGACTGCGCCGCCGGTGATCGGACCCGGGCGCACGATCGCGACCTGGATGAAGATGTCGTTGAGACTCTCCGGTCGCGAGCGAACCAGCATCTGCATCTGCGCGCGGCTCTCGATCTGGAAAACGCCGGTCGTCTCGCCATTGCGGATCTGCTCGAAGGTCTCGGGGTCGTCGAGCGGGATCCGTGAGAGGTCGACGTGCACGCCGCGCGCCTCGCCGATGTAGTCGACCGTGCGCTCGACCGCCGAGAGCATGCCCAGGCCGAGCAGGTCGATCTTCGCGAAGCCAGCGTCGCCGCAGGAGTCTTTGTCCCACTGCACGATCTGGCGATTGACCATCGCTGCGGGGACGATCGGGCAGACCTCATCCAGCTTGTCGGTGCTGATCACCATGCCACCGGAGTGCTGGCTGAGCCCGCGCGGCAGCCGGTGAATCTGCGGTAGCAGCCGCAGCATCGCCTGCCAGCGTGGCGAGTCGAGCAGCCGCGCACCCGACGGCGAATCGGCCAGCACCGCGCGCACGCGGTCTTCGATCTGCTCGCCCCTGCTGCGATCGGTCTGGCGGATGATCCGCTCGATCTCGGCGGTCGGCAAGCCCAATGCCTTGGCCAACGAGCGCAACGCTCCTCTCGTTCTGTAGGTCGGAAAGGCCGCAACCAGCGCAGAGTGTCGCTTGCCATAGCGCTCGTGCACCCGCGGGATCAGCGCGTGACGGATGTCGCGAGGGAAGTCGAGGTCGATATCCGGCAGTGAGGTCAGTTCCTCGTGCAGAAAGCGACCAAGGCAGAGGTCGGCCTCAAGCGGATCGACGTGGCTCAGACCGGTCAGATAACAGACGATCGAACTGACCGACGAGCCGCGCCCGCGCCCCGGCGGCAGGACGCTGCGCGCGGCACTTCGGCCGCGCACCTCAAGTGCGATCTCGCGTGCCAGTTCGAGCAGGTCGTGGTGGATCAGGAAGAAGCCGGGCAGTTGGAGCTTCTCGATCACCCGCAGTTCATCCTCCAGCCGTGCGCGCGCCTCCTTGAGCGGGACAGGGCGGCGGCCGACGCTGCCGGGCTGCCGTCCACCGGTGCTGTGGTCGGCGTCGCGTCCGTAGCGCTCGACGAGTCGCCTCTCACAGACTGCCCGCAGGCGACGCGCCTGTCCTGGATCCTGCGCGCCGGGGTAGCGATAGCCGAGGTCGCTGGTCAGGTCGAAATCGATCCGGTCGAAGATCTCCCGCGTCTCCTGGACCGCGCGCGGGAACTCCGCGAAACGTCGCGCCATCTCGACCGGCGAGACGAGCACGTGCGAGGAGTTGCCGCGCCGCAGCGCCTCGGTCTCGTCGAGGGTGGCGTTGTGTTTGACGGCGACGAAGACGTCTTGCAGGGCGACGCGTTCACGGTTGTGCGAATGGACGTTGCCGGTGGCCACGGTTGGCACGCCAATCCGCTCGGCCAGCTCAGTGAGCGCACGATTGCGCGCGCGGTCGTTGCGGGCGAACGGTCGCTGCAACTCGATGCGGAAGTTGTCACTGCCGAAGACGTCGCGCAGACTGCGGGCAACCGCCTCCGCCCCACGTAGATCGCCGCGCGTGGCGCGCCCGCCGACCGCGCCACGAAGCGCGCAGCCAGAGAGACAGATCAGACCGCTGCCGCCGGCGACCTGTTCGATCAGTTGATCGATCGAGACCTGCGGCTGCTGCGCAGTTCGCTGCGCGCTGCCCTCGCGCGTCTCGGCGTGAGCCAGTGTCAGCAGGCGGCAGAGCGTCGTCCAGCCATCGCGTTCGGCGACGATCAGCGTCACGTGATGACCATCGGTGAGCGTCAGCTCGGAGCCGTGGATCGGCAGCACGCCGAGCGGCTCGGCCGCGTGCGCAAACTCCATCGATCCGTGCACCGCGTCGTGATCCGTCAGCGCGAAGCCCGAGTAACCGAGCTCAGCAGCGGCAGTCGCCAGCTCATGCGGATGGCTGACCCCGTCGTGAAACGAGAAGGCGCTGTGGGCGTGGAGCTCGACGTAGGCGGCGGCCGCGCTTGCGACATTTGTGGCCATTTGCAGCGCCTTTCTCTACCGCTTATGAGGTATGCATGGTCTTCCTGACACGAACATATGTTCGATTCTACAGCAGGAAGGCGCTGTGCCAACACCGATGCACCCGTAGTCTTACCGCCGTGTCCACCCTCACAGAAGACGGAACGCGTCGCCATCAACGGTTGATGCGCATGGTTTGGCTTGCAATCGCTGCGGCGGTCGCGACGATTGCGCTGAAGCTTTCGGCATGGCTGATCACGGGGTCGGTCGGTCTGCTCGCCGACGCGGCCGAGTCGTTCGTCAACCTCGCGGCGGCGATCGTCGCGTTGATCGTCGTGCGCTGGGCCGGTCAGCCCGCCGACGAAGACCACGCGTATGGACACGACAAGGCCGACTACCTCTCGGCCGGGGCCGAGGGCACGATGATCCTCGTCGCCGCCGGTACGATCGCGATCGCCGCCATCGGCCGGCTGATCAACCCCGAACCACTCGAAACGGTCGGCCTCGGTCTGGCGATCACCGCGGTCGCCACGGTCATCAATCTCGCCGTCGCCACGCTGCTGTTGCGCGCCGGTCGTGAAGAGTCGTCGCTGACCGTCGAGTCCGACGGCCGGCACCTCATGACCGACGTCTGGACGTCCGTCGGCGTGATCGGCGGTGTGGCGCTGGTCGCAATCACCGGCGTCGAGCGCCTTGACCCGATCATCGCTCTGCTCGTCGCCTTCAACATCGTCTTCACCGGCGCGCGGCTGGTGAGGCGTTCGCTCTCCGGACTGCTCGACCGCGCGCTCGAGGTCGACGAGATCGCGCAGATCGAGTCAGTGCTCGACAAGTACCGCGCCGAGGAGATCTCGTTCCATGCGCTGCGGACCCGTCGCTCTGCACATCGTGCCTTCGTCTCGGTTCACGTGTTGGTGCCGGGTGGATGGTCGGTGCAGCAGGGGCACGACATCGTCGAACGCATCGAGCACGACCTGCGCTCGCTGTTCGGCACAGTGACGGTCTTCACGCACCTTGAGCCGATCGAAGATCCGGTGTCATTTGCGGACACGCAGCTCGATCGCGACGACGGTCGGCCGAACAGTTACTGAGGTCGCTCGCCGTTGGAGCCGCTGCACGGTCAAGCCCGCTGCTCAAACCACCGTTTGGTCTTGAGATCCTGAAAGACGACGGCGTTGCTGCCGCCCTTGAGCACGAGCTCGAAGTAGCGGCGCCTGACCGGGCTGCCCGTCCACCAACGATCCTCAACGACCCAGCGCTCGCGTTCTTGGTCGACCGGGTGACCGCGCAGCGCCAGTGGGTTGCCTTCGCCATCTGCTCGCAGCTGGGCCGGCTTGGGGCGACCGAGCGGCACCGGCCCGGGCGATAGCGCGGCGCGGCGCTCGGGCAGGCGCGAGCCCTCGTTCATCAGTACGACTCGCGCGACCTTCTGTGGTGAACCGGCCGCTTGACGTGCCTGCTCGGAGGCGACTTTCAGGCGGTGTTTGCGCTCGGTCGGCGAGTCCTCATGCAGCAACGTCAAGACCTCGTGGTCGAGCGGCCCGAAGCCGTCGACCGAGAACTCCAGCGCAGACGCGGGCTCGGGTAGTTCGAGCAGCTTGCGTTCGGCGATCAGCTTGATGCGCACAGGGTCGGCGGTCGGTTCGCGCATCAAGCCGCGCGTGCTCCATGAGCCGCCCTCGATGAAACTGGCGTGCAGCGTGAATCCGCGCAGCGTGCGGCCGGCGCGCTCGGGGCGCGCGAGCAGGCGCTCGATCAACAGCGTCAGCGCGCGTTCGAGGTCGCCGGCCATCGCGCCCTGGAGGTTCTGCCCCTGGCCTTCGGTGTCGTCGATCAACTCGATTCGCTCGCTCAAACGCTCGGCAGGCCGACGCGGGCGCAGTGGCGGCTCCTGTCCGTAGATGAGGTCGCGCGCCGTCAGCCCGATGCGGCCGAATCGTTCGGCCACCTGGGCGCGACGCAGCACCGCGAATTCGCCGAGCGTCTCGATTCCGAGCTTCTCCAGCGTCGCGGCCAGTTGCTCGCATTGTTTCGAATAGAGCGCAAGCCAGCCGACCGGCGCGTTGGCGAGAAACTCCCGCCGCTGAAGGTCGTTGCCGATCACCCGTGGCTTGCGCGGACGAGCCGTGCGGGCCGCGGCCAACGCGATGAACCTCGTTTCGGCCGCACCGATCCTCACCGGTCGACCGATCGCGTCGCGCACGGCCGCGATCACCCCGTCGAAGCCGCGATGCAGCGGTTCGAGGCCGGAGGATTCGAAGAACACGATGCCCGGTTTGTCGGGATCGCTCTCGACCTCGGCGCCGATGTTTTCGAGCGCGCGCAGCACGGCCTCCCAGCCGCTCGCCGCGGCAACCGGATCCGGCGGCACCAACTTCAGCTGTGGGCAACGCGCGAATGCCTCGCCGACCGGCAGACCCGGAGTGACGGCAAAGGCCTCGGCCGCTGCCGAGACCTGCCCGATCACCGCGCGACCCGTCGGAGGTGGGGCGAGGGCGATCGGTTGCTGCATCAAGGCCGCTGCGACTTCGACGCGCGAGCCTGACGAGCGCGAATCGGGCGCGCGCGAGCCTGACGAGCGCGAATCGAGTACAGCGGAATCCGCCGAAGCAGCAACCATCAGCTCAAATCGCGGCAGCATTACGCAAACAACAGACACGAACATATGTTCGCATATCACCAAGACATAGTCAAGCGGGGCTAGTTGGTGGTGGTGATTCCGATCGGACAAAGTGGCCCAGGACTCCCCCGCAGGGGGACTCCTGCACCAAAACACCGCCTCGCAAGCGGCCTAGCCGCGGGTCTTCGCTGACAGTTGGGCGTTGCTGATGCGTTTTACGTGCCAGGCCAGGCCGGTTTTTTCCAGGGTCCAGATGACCCAGCCGCTCGGGTCCATCGCCTTCTGCCAGCGACGCAGGCCGTGGAACGCACTGGTGGGGAAGGCATGGTGGTTGTGATGCCAGGCCTCACCCAAGGTCGGAATCGCCAGCAGCCAGTTGTTCGTGCTCTTGTCCTTGGTCTCGAACGGGCGGCGTCCGAACATGTGACAGATCGAGTTGACGCTCCAGGTGACGTGATGGGTGATGAAGATCCTCACGGCACCGCCCCAGAACGCTCCCGTGACTGCGCCCCACCACGAGCCGCCGGTCAGCACAAAGCCGAGTACCGCCGGGATCGCCAACGCCAGCACGATGAACCAGGGAAACTGGCGATCGATCGACATCACGACGCGATCCTTCAAGAGATCCGGCGCAAAGCGCGAGGCCGGCGTCTGGCCATCCTCGAGCAACCAGCCGATGTGCGCGTGCCAAGCACCACGCAGCGCATTCCAGAATCCCGGACCATGGTCGTCGAAGCCGACGTGCGGGCTATGCGGATCGCCCTCTTCATCCGCGTATGCATGGTGACGACGATGGTCGGCCACCCAATGAGTCGGGCGCCCTTCGATCGCAAGCGAACCGGCTGCGGTGAGCAGCCCGCGCAGCCACGGCTTGGTCTCGAAGCTGCGATGCGTGAGCATGCGGTGAAAGCCGACCGTGATGCCGAGCCCCGCGACAACGTGCATCGCAATCAGCAGGCCGATGTCGGTGAGACCAACCGCCGTCGTCTCCCAAAGCAGCGCGACCGCAGTCAGGAAGGCGATGAACGGCAAAATGATCACCGACAAAGTGCCGATGTGGTGGGCGCGCGAAGTTGGCTCGAGTTCAGGGATGTCGTCGCGTGCGAGCGACGCCGCCGCTTGGGCCTCGTCGGAAATGCCTGATCCCGTTTCGTCCTTGAACACGAGTTATTCAACCACCAGTTGTCCGAACATCAATCGCGGCGGGCAGGGAGGACTCAGTCCTCGTACGGCTCGAAATCCTTCGGGCGTGCGCCGCAGACCGGGCAGAACCAATCCGACGGGATGTCTTCGAAAGCCGTTCCGGGCGGAATACCGCCGTCGGGATCGCCGATCTCCGGGTCGTAGATCCAGCCACATGTGACGCACATCCACTTGCGCGTTGCCGTCTGAGTCTCGGTCATCGGCCCAAGGGTAACGCGCCGATGGTCCAACCCCGCGCAAACGATCAGACCCAGCGTGAATTAACCCAGCGTGAATGATCCAACGCAACGCGGTCGCGGCCTCAATCGCTTCCGCGCGAGCGAGCGAGCATCGGGCGTTCGACGAAACGCCAAGTCGCCGCTCCCACCGCCGCCGAGGCTGCGACCAGCAGAACCCAGGTCAAGAACGCCGACGACGGCATCAAACCATGGCCCTTGGCGAACAGCAGCAGCGGGAGATGCCAGAGAAAAACACCGTACGACCAGCGACCAAACGATTCCGCCCATCGCAGCCGAGCAGACGCCCCGATCACCGGTTGCGCGCAGGCGGCGATGATCAGGGCGTAACCGATCGCACCGGGCGTGTCTCGCAGCACTCCGAGCGACCAGTCGCCCACTCCCGTCGCGTGCCAAAGCGAGTTGCCGATCGCCAGCACCGCGCCGCCAAGGATCATCCACACCGCGGCGCGGCGCGTTTTCAGCGGTGGCAGATGGGCGATCAGCATTCCCAGCGCGAGGTACGGAATCATCGCTGGCAGCGAGAGTCGAGCGATCGGCCCCCAGCCGTTCTTGAACGAGACCCAGTTGAAGACCGCGCCCAGCACGACCAGTGCAGCCGGGACCAACCATGCACGACGGCCCAACCGCGAGCCGAGGACGAGGAACAGCGGAAACACGAGGTAAAACGCTGCCTGAACCGCAAGTGTCCAAGTCGGAGCATCGAGCGTGAGCAGCGTCTCGCGCGAGTAGTTCTGCAGAAAGAAAATGAACAGCCAGAGATCCTCGGCCGGTGGCAGCCGCACACCGGGCGTACCTTCCAACCCCCAAAGCATCAAGATCGATCCGAGGATCGCGAGGTAATAGGCCGGCACGATGCGAACGATGCGTCGCCAGTAGTACCGCCGGAGCGAGACAGTTCGCGGGGATGCCTGCCAATGCGCCAGCAGCGGACGGTAAAGGAGGTAGCCAGACATCACAAAGAAGACGATCAAACCCACCCGCAACTCGAACACGGAGAAGTCGAACCATCCGTCGCGGGTCGGCCGATTCGGATTAGGCAGGCGGTATAGCCACACGTGGTAAGTCAGCACGGCCATCGCGGCGAAGGCGCGCATCAGGTCCAGCGCCTGCGCCCGATGCTTGACCGGCCGTGATTTCTCGCCGGCGTCCACTGCTCTCGACTCCCCCATCCCCGAGACGGCTTCGTCGCTCACTTCATCAGCTCCTGCTCCAGTCTCTCAAGCACTTGCCGGCAACGGCCATCCAACCAAGGACCGACGGCCGCAACCAACAGTCGATCGCGGATGCCGCCCGGAGCCACCGTCGCAGTCAGTGTGACCAAACAATTCAGCTCGTCGACGGGATCGATTCGCCATGTGATCAGCGCCTTCGTGGAATCGGCCGTTGCCTGCCCCTCGAAAAGCCTCGGCGGGTCGGTTCGCGACACTTCCGTGACCACCCGCCTGCGCAGGCCCGGCACGGGCCCGCCGACGATCAGCTCGGCCCGCTCATCGTCGCTGCCCTCGAGGATTCGCGCGCGAATCAGGTCGCTGCCCAACATCGGCCAGTGTCGTCGCAGGTCGCGGAGCAATTCATAGGTCGTCTCGGCAGACCGTCCGATCGGACGCGACGCGCTCACCTCGACCAGCTTTTCTGCTTCGAGTGGCGAAGAAATTTCGGAGCCGTCGGTCACCGGTCACTCCCCAAATTGATCTCGACACGATCGACTGCGACTGGTTGATCCTGTTCGCGAGCCAGTCCGCTGACGGCATACGTGGTGAAGATCAACTTGCCGGCCTTCAGATCGGCGCGCATGAAGTTCTTGAAGAATGGCGGCTCATCCCAATCAAGGGCCTCCGAGATCCGCCCCGATTCGAACCACTTCCGCTTTGGAAAAACGACCGCAGCGAACAGCCGCGATCGACGCGATACGCGGATACTCGTTCCACTACCCGACGGGCGCTCGCCACGCGACAGCTCTGCCGTGAGCTCGAGCCCGTGACGTTCAGCGACGATCGCAGCTGCCTGATCGGCCGGGATTCCTCGAATCGGACTCCTCAGCCATGGAAGCCAGCGACGGAGTCGCCGCTGGAGCACGATCGAGTACGCACGCAACGAATCGCCACGTGTCGGGAACACAACCCAGTCGTCTTCGCCGACCTCCGTGCGATCGACGCGCCCAATCTGATGGGTCGAGCTCATGAACGCGCCACCTCCGCCGGTAATGA
>JBMYXO010000014.1:0-34661 GCA_049608465.1 Solirubrobacterales bacterium
GCGACCGCGCCGATCGTCATCGGATTCGTCGTCGCCGCACTTGCTCTGCTCGGAGTCGTGGTGGCAGCCGCCTCGGCGAGGCAGGGAACTCCGAAAGGCGGGGAGTCAGGCTTCGCACTCTGGCTGGCTGCAGCCGCGGTCGTCGTGTTCGTGATAAATCCGATCGCGGCTGCGTTTCTCGTGCTGCCGTTCCATCTGCTCGCGCTGTTGCTGCTGACCGGTGGCTCGTCTCGTCGCAAGGTTGTGGCGATGACCGCCGCCGGGATGGTCCCAATCGCGGCTGCGGCCACGTACTACCCAGTCGTGTTGGGCATTCCGGTGTTCGAGACGGTGGGTTACGCAGTGCTGCTGGAAGCAGGCGGATTCGTCGGTGTGCTTGCACTGGTCGGCGGATGTCTGGCGGTCGCAGCGGCTCTCAGCGCCTTTCTGCACCTGCTCTGGACGGCACCACGGCCCGGAGCGGCGACGGGCTTGGCGGCTCCACTTTCGCCATTTCGGTGATGGCGCCGTCTTGCATCGCGCGAAATCCGGGTCGGCATCGACAAACTTGCTGGAACAGCACTGTCGGACGGAGTTGAGCCATAGATCAACGATCGTCGGATGTTGCTCGGGCGTCGATACTCCGACAACTTACGTGCACCTGCATTTCATCCGACCTCAGTCGGACGCCGAACGCTGATTCCCTCCACTGCTGTACGGCGCACATCGCACCACCACGCCATCGTTGATCTTCGCCGATCCGCACGGAGAGGACCGTTCCACGAGTATGTTGACCGCAATGCACGAAAACTCCCCCAATCGACCGTTCAGCCAACCGATCGGTGCCGCGTTCGGAGTCGACTACGCGATCGACCCGTCGCTAGTGGCCGATGCGCTGATCGAGCGACTCGAGCGAATGGCCGATGAGCGCGCCGAATATCGTCGCGCGCTGATCCACGCCGTCGAGACGATCCCGTCAGAAGTGTTCGAAGCCGCGGACGACGACGACGCGCCCGTCGCTGTCCAGTAGCTGCGTCGTCGCTTGGTCACCAGCCGGTGACCCGACTCTGCCGATCACAGTCAAATTCGTTTCGTGCTGGTCGCAGATCCGCCGAGCTTCCGTCAGCAGTTCACTATGGAGCGCGACGAGCAACTCGTACTCCTCGCCACTGGCCGCTGCAAACGTGGTCGGCTCCCGGCCGAGCCGGTCTGCGAAATCCGCAGCGGCGGGGTCGATCGGCAACCGCGCAAGTTCGATCAACACGTCGTGGCCGGAAGCGCGAGCGAGGTTGTCGGAGTCGCGCGCGACCCCGTCCGAAACGTCAAGCATTGCGCTGATGTCGATCGCGGCCAGCGCTCGTCCGACCTCGATCAGCGGCGTGGGCGCCAACTGCCGAGCAGTCAATCGCTCGCGTAGTTTTTCCGGCACGGCGGGCGGGGCGTCGGCCGCGAGCAACTCGATCGCTGCCGCAGAGGCGCCGAGCGTGCCGGTCACTGCGACGACGTCGGCCTCGGTCGCACCCGCGCGCGTGACCACGTCATCAAATCGGTCCGCGTAGCCGACGACGGTCACGCTCAGCCAGAGCACCGGGGAGTCCGTGAGGTCGCCGCCCACGACGACAGCGTTCGCTCGCTCGGCGGTCTCGGCGATTCCGGCGGCGAGCTCGGTGAACTCAGCGTCGTCCACGTCGGCAGGAATTCCCGCGGCGACGTACACCTCGGAGGCGAGTGTGCCCATTGCGGCCAGATCGGAGAGAGCTGCCGCCGTCGCCTTACGCCCGATCGCGCGCGCGGGGTACGTCTTCCGAAGAAAATGCACACCGTCGACAACGGCGTCGACCGAGGTGACGGAATAGTCGCCGCGATTTCGCACAACCGCTGCGTCGTCTCCGATCGCAAGCGGCGTTGTCCGTCGCTGCACACCGAAGATTTCTGAAAGTTGAGCGATGCGGTCTGATTCGCTGGCGGCCATCGGCGTCACACGCTATCCGGCGCCGCACAGAATCGATTGCCGCTAGAACGGGATCGCGATCGCCATCGTGTAGCCGGCGAACACAACGGTCGCGATCGTCAATGCGCGATTACGCGCGAGCGCAGCGAAGGGCAGCAGCCAAAGCAGGTACCACGGCACAAGCCAAGCCGAAGCGAGCAACACACCGAGCGTCGCCCAACCGGCGTTCGCGATCCAGGCGTCCGGATGTCGATAGCTGCGCCAAAGCAGATAGATCACCAGCGCGGCCAACAGCAGTAGTAGCACTCCCCGAACGACGTCGGTCGTCGCTGCGCGGTCGATGCCACCGAACAACCAGTCGGTGCCGTCCACGATCTTGTGCGGAATCGAGTACCTGCTCGATCGATCTTGATTCGATGAGATCAAGTTGATTGCGCCGACTGCGTCGCTGCCGAACGCGACCAGCGCCGTCAGCAAAGTCAGCGCGGCTCCGGCCGCCATTCCGATGAGCATCCGCGAACGCTCGCGCGCCGCGACCAGCATGAACGGCAGCGGTACGGCCGCCGACGCCTTCACACCGATCGCCAGAGACGAGACGAACCCGCCGGTACCGGCGCGCGCTGCGCCGAACACCCCAAGTGAAACCGCGATTCCGGCGAAGACGATCAGCATCACCAGTGCTTCGTTGTGCGCGCCGCCGACGACGTGAACCAACGTTGCTGGGCAGAGGCCGATGATCACCACTGCGCGACGCGGGTCGACGTCGATCTTCTCGGCGATCCGCGCCACCACGTAGATCAACGCGAGGCTCGCGGTCATCGCCAGCGATTTGAGCACCCAGAACGCTGCGGCAACCGGCAACCAGGCGAGCGGATAGGTCAACAGCGCAAAAAACGGTCCGTAGACATTGACGGCGTCCTTCGATCCGGCAAAGCCGAAGACGGGGTCCTGCGGAATGTCAAACGGCCTGTAGGCGTAAGGGTTGAGGTCGTGAACCACGCCAAGCCGTGAGTAGGCGATGTAGCTGAATACATCCTGCGAAAGCAACGGCGGGGCAAGCAAAAAGACGACGTGAATTCCGATCACCGCGGTCCAGACAAGCCGCAGCGTGAGCGCCTTCGCCTGCCAGACCAGTGCGGCGTAGAGCAACATCGCCGCCATCAGAACGCAGTAGTAGATCCAACCGGCGTCGGATCCCGCGAGTGCCTGCGCGCCTGCGAAACGAAAGACACCGAGCAGCCAGTCGGGCGAGCCGCCCACCGTCGCGAGCACGATCTGCGATTGCGCGACTGCGGGCGCGGCGGCAAGCCAAAGCGAGACGAGGCCGAAGCAGGTCAGCAGTATGCGCGGGCCCCATCTATACGCGGGGGAGACCGTCGCGCGCGCCGAGGACTCCACTAAGTGGGGGGAGCGCCGCCGTCAGGCGACGCCGGGGGAACTGGATCCGGTGCGGGCGCAGGCTCGGGCTCGGCGGGCGTCTCCTTGCTTTCTTTCTTTTTCTCCTTGGTGCTCGGCTTCTTTTTCTTTTTCTTGCCCTCTGTGTACTCCTCGTCGTCGGCCTTGTACTTGGAGCCGTCCCGCTTGCCCTGCGAGGCGTACTTGCCTTGGAACGCCTTGCCTTCGAACGGCGTCGTCGGCTCAGGGAACTCCTTGCACTTGTTGCCAATCGCCTTGCCCATGAATTTGCCCCAAATCGTCGTCGGCAGCGATCCACCGTTGACCGATCCGACCCCGGGTACGTTTGTCATCGGCCGCTGGGCATCGGGGTAGCCCACCCAGACTGCCGTCGAAAGTCGCGGCGTGTACCCGACGAACCACGCGTCGCGAAAACTGTCGGTGGTGCCGGTCTTGCCGGCGGCCGGGCAGGTGAAGTAGGCACGCGAGCCAGTGCCGGTTCCGCCGACGACATTCTGCTGAAGAATCTTCGTTGCTTCGTACGCCTCGCCGTCGGTGAAGACGCGCTTGTGTGCTGGTTTGATCACGACGTCCTCCTTGTCACCGGGGAAGACAACGCGATTGATCACTTCCTGTCGAGGGCGTACGCCGCCAGCGGCGATCGTTGCGTACGCACGACTCATCTCAAGTGGTGAAACTCCGCGTTCGAGGCCGCCGAGACCTTCCGCCGGGTAGCCGTTGAGCTTCGAACGAATACCCATGTCGCGGGCGGTCTGCTTGACGTTCTTGGGACCAACGTCGAGGTCGAGCTGGATGTAGACGGAGTTGTCGGAGCTGAGCGTCGCGCGGACGAGATTGATCGTTCCGTTGTAGTTGTTCGAGTATGTCTTGACCTTGATCGGACCGTAGGGAGTGTCTTTCAGATCGATCGGGTGTGAGCTGTAGGTCGTCGACGTGGGGCTGATGCCCTGGCGCAACGCGGTCATCAGCACCATCGTCTTGAATGCGGATCCGGGCTGACGCGAACCCTGGGCCGCCAAGTTGAACTGGCTCTGGCCGTAGCCACCGCTACTGGCCATCGCCTTGACGTAGCCGGTCTTCGGGTCTGTTGCGACCACGGCGCTGCTCGGCGGGTCGGCCATGTTCAAGGTGGAATTGATCGCGTCGCGTGCGTACTGCTGAGCTTTCGGATCGATCGTCGTGTAGATCTTCAGGCCACCTCGACGCACGGTGTTGATCCCGTACTTGTCGATCAGGCGCTGCTTGACGTGGTCAAAGAAATAGGGCTCGCGAATCTTCGTGTAGCGCGTGCCGCGTTTGACGCGCAGCGGGGTTTCGATCGCATCCTTCATCTCACTCTCAGTGATGTAGCCGTGCTCGCCCATCTTTGCGAGCACCTCGTTGCGACGCGCGACGGCGGCCTGCGGATTGAGGAACGGGTTGTAATCCGTCGGCGCCTGTGGCAGTCCGGCCAGCAACGCGCTTTCGGAGAGGTCGAGATCCTTCGCGTTCTTGGCGAAGAACGTCTGCGCCGCCGCCTGCACGCCCATCGCCGACTGACCACCCACGGTGCCATAGGGCGCGGTGTTGAGGTACTGGTCGAGAATCCACTTCTTCGACCGTTCGCTCTCGAGCTCGCTGGCCAACTTGGCCTCGCGAATCTTGCGTTTGTAGTCGCGCTTCGGCTGATCGATGTAGAGGTTGCGGACCAACTGCATCGTGATCGTCGAACCACCCTGGACCGTCTTGCCGCTGCTGGCGTTACGGACGGCGGCGCGCACGATCGCGCTGTAGTCGACGCCGCTGTGCTTATAGAAGCGCTCGTCCTCGATCGCGACCGTTGCGTCCTTGATGTCCTGGGGGATTCGCGTCCACGGAACCGGGGTGCTGATCTCGTCGGACTGGATGTAGCCGAGCAGCGAGCCGTCGGATGCGTAGACCGAGGAAGTCAGCCCGCGATTGACCGGTTTGCCCAGCGGCGGTGCACTGGCGGCAATCGCGATCACGTATCCGAGGCCAGAAAACCCGGCTATCGCGCCAAGCACGAACAGCACAACGGTGCCGATCGCGATCGGTCCGTGGCGATTTCCGCGCCGCTTACGGCGCTTGCGTCTTTCTCGTGCAGTCATGCTGATGCTCTGGGTATGACGTTCGCTGGGTCGGGCCTGTGCCCTGCCGCTGGCGCGCTCGTCAAACGCCGGTTGGCCTTAACAACACGGCTGGCGGCCATTTGGATGCGGGATTGATGCCGACCCGGGCCCTACTGAAGTACTGGGTCGAGGATACCTGCGTCGCTCAAAATCGCGACCACCTGCTCACGGGTGCTGAATCGAATCGCCGCCTCGCGTTGCGCGGCTGCGGTGAAGCCGATCTTCAGCTGTACGCGATCGACCTCGCAATCACCGATATTCACGGTCGAGTCCTCGAGCCGATCACGCAACAATTTCAGTGCTTGGCTTGCGCGATGCGGGTGCACCCAGACTGCCGCATCGGCCTCAACTGCACCACCGGTGATCGTCAAGTTCTGCAACGGCGTGGTGGCAATCACGTCGTTGGGCACCACCAGCCGATGGCCCGATGGCAGGCGTACGAGCGTGTAGGAAAGCGTGATGTCTTCGACCCGTCCCCGTTGCCCCTGCCACTCGATCACGTCGCCGACGCGGAACGGTTGAACCGTCGAGATCATCATCCCGGCGACGGCGTTCGCGATCACCGAACGCGATGCCATTCCGACGGCTACACCGATCACTGCGCTCGATGCCAGCAGAGTCGTCGCCGCTGGGCGCAGAACATCAACTTGAATCAGCGCCACCGCGATACCGATTGCGATGATCGTCAACGCGATCAGACGGCGAACCAATCGCAACCGCGTGACCGTTGACTGCGACAGCGGTTCGTCGGCGATTCGCGCCGTCACCCGCCGAACGCTGCGGATCAGAAACCCGTCGACCAACTTGGCGACGCAGATCGTCACGACGATGATCGCGATTGCGCCGATCCACTCGGTGTTGTCCTTCAAAAATTCGCTCATTCGATGGTCCAGCGGATGCCAGTTGGCAGATTCGCCCGTCGGTGTGGCCACAATATGCCCCGTGTCCGACGATCTGACCGATTCACCGCCGGCCAAAACCGGTGCCGATGCTTGGCCGTGGTACTACTCGCTGACGGCTTTCATTGCCGGGTTCGTCGTCGCGCAGGTCTTCATCGTCTTTCTGTTTGCGTTCTGGGCGATCGCGGGCGGCGACGCCGAAAACGACACTTGGTTCACGGTGTTTGCCTCGGCGATCAATTCGGTCGTGTTCGTCGCAGCGGCCGTGTTCATTGCACGGCTGTCCGGCCCGGTCACGGCACGTGACTTCGGCCTGATCCGCGCGCCGTTTGGTCAGGCGTTGGGCAAGTCAATCGCGATCATGGTGAGCTACTTCATCGTGCTGGCGATCTACAACCAGCTCGTCAACCTCACGCCGGATGACGCGCCGGAGGAGCTGGGGGCGAACGCGGGGATCCTCGGAATGTTTGCCTTCGCGGTTCTTGTCGCAGTCGTCGCGCCGTTCGCCGAGGAGATCTTCTATCGCGGAATGGTCTTTCGAGCGCTCGCCAATGGCGTGGGAGTATGGCTGGCCGCGATCATCTCGGGCGTGCTGTTCGGAGCGGTGCACATCAACTCGCTCGACGGCGATCGCCTGCTGCAGGTCGTCCCGCTTGGATTGCTCGGCATCCTCTTCGCGATTCTTTATGTCTGGGCCGGCACGCTTTACGCGCCGATCGCGCTTCACGCCACCAACAACGCACTCGCCGTGCTCGTCTACGCGGAGAAGCAGGACTCGACGTTCGGCATGATCTTGTCAGGGGTGCTGTGGCTACTGATGATGGTGGCCTGCACCGTCGGCTGGAGGCTCACCGACCGCGACCGCGACGGAATGCCGCCGACCCTGCCTCCGGAGTCCTCGCCCACGGCAGTTCAACCGACGCCGTACGTCGCTCCTTCCGTCGCGCCGAGCCAGTCGTTCCTCAGTAATCCCGAACGCCCGGAGAGTCAGTGATCGTCGCTCCGAGCGCGACTCGCCGCCCAAGCGTCAAGACTCTGTGTCAAATCTCTGCGTCCAGACTGTGCGTCCAGACTGTGCGTCCTGGCCGCCCCGCCGTGGCATATCCTTGAATTGGATGAGCGACAACGCCCGAGCCACAACAACTTCACGCGCGGCGCTGACCGCGCTTTTCGTTCTTCTGACGAGCTTGTTCATGCTGACGTTCGGCGGCGGATCAGCTCGCGCCGACGTTGACGAGATCGCCGTGCCGACTGCGGCCACGGGAGCGACTGCCGCAGTCGCGAACGAAACCTCGGCTGATGCAGCTGCGAAGAAGCGCGCATACAGCGGACCGCCACGATTCATGCTCGCGGCCAGCGGTTCGCATCGCTACCGCGGACGCAACTACGTTCTGCCACGCACGCTGCTCGAGATTCGGGGCACCGTCGGCGCCGACCTCGACGGCCAGATCGTCACGCTGGTCATCAAGCGAAACGGTCGCAAGATCAAATCGGACCGTGTACGGCTGACCACAAAAGGCGGCAAGTCGAGTTTTCGCGTTCGTTTCCGCGCGAAGAAAAAAGGCAAGCACGTCTTCAGAGTGTCGCTGACCGATGATCAGCAGGCGGTGGCGAACGCCGGCAACGGCGTCGGAGTCACTGCAGTCCGCACGAACATTCGTCGCGGTCAGTCTGGCGTTGCGATTCGAGTCTTCCAGCAGCGTCTTGCAGCGCTCAAGTACGTGGTGCCGACAAACGGAAAATACGACGCGGCGACCGCGCGCGCGTTCATGGCCTTCCGCAAGAACAACTTTCTCTCGCGCAGAGAGTCCGCCGGAAAGGCCGTTGCCAAAAAGCTCGCAGCGGGCAAGGGCGGCTTCAAGCTTCGTCACCCAAAGGCAGGTCGTCACGTCGAAGTCAGCATCAAGCGCCAGGTGATGGTGTTCGCCGACAAGGGCAAGGTGCAGCGGATTTACCACGTCTCGACCGGCGCGCCGTCAACGCCGACGATTCGGGGCACCTATAGCGTCTACCGCAAGGATTTCGGCACCAACGCCAAGGGCATGGTGCACAGCGCGTACTTCATTCGCGGCTACGCGATTCACGGTTACTCCTCGGTGCCGAACTTCAACGCCAGCCACGGCTGTGTTCGCGTCCCGATTCCCAACGCCGTGTCGATCTTCAATTGGATCAACATGGGCACGCGGATCGACACTTACTACTAGACGAACATGCCGCGCGTTGAACGCAGTTTTCTGATCGGTAGCCTCTTCGGACCGCTGATCGTTTTGGCGATCGTCGGCATCGACGTCTTCATCTCGGCGACGTGGTCGCTCGGACTTGCCTCGGCCGACTCGGAGATCTTTTCCTTCTGCCAGTCGTTCGATCTGACATTCGAACTGCTGATCTCGGGAGTTCCCGGCGTGGCCGCTGTTGGGCTACTCACCTGGTTCATCGTGAATCAGATGAACGGGAGCCGAGAGGCCGACGCTCGGCTTTCGCCGCGCGCCGCAGTGTCCGGTGCGCTGATCAGTGCCGTACTCGTGCTGACCCTTCTGGTGTCGGGGGCGACGACGTTCGAGTGTGTCGCCTTCGAGTGAAAGGTCGAGTAAGAGTCTGAGCGGGCTTCAGCGGTAACCGGGTGTGAAGCCAGTCACTGGATCGGCACGGCGCCCGCTCCCCGCCCGCTCGAGCCAGTTCGCGCCGAAGCGCAGGCCGAATCCGAACACGATCACGCCGAAGATCAGAGCGAATCCGCGAATCGTCCACGGTGACGGCACAGTCGCCGCCTGACGCGCGACGCTTTCACCGGGCGCAGTGAGCATGTCGTTGAAGCGATCGAGTTCGAATCGCCAGCGCGGCGCGGGCACATCGCTGACCATCCGACCGTGTGTGTCTCGAGTGATCGTTGTGGGGGTTCCGGAAATCTTGGCCTTCTGGCCATCCGAAGCGGCGCCGAGTTCGTCCCAGACGAAGACGCCGAAGCTGATGGCAAAGACGGCACATGCAACTGCGGAGATCCAGCGGATGAGACTTGGGAGCTTCACTTCCCCAGCCCTGCTTTCTGCGTTTCGCGCCGATGCGGAATTCGGCTGACTTGCTTGTCCCGTGGAAACCATCGCGTCGGTTGCCCCGGCTCGGCGAAAATCAAATGTCGCCGATGAATCGATTGTTGCCGATCTCGACCCCATATTCAAACCGTTTGGGGCGCCGACCTTAGGTCGATTGGCCACCGATTGAGTTTCCGAAATCGCGTCCAGAATGCCGTTAGGATGCTGCGCCATGTCAGATGCCAAGCAGATTTTGGTCGCGGAACTTCGTGCGCACGCGCTCGTGATCGGTGAGGTCGTTCTGACCAGCGGCAAGACCGCCCAGTACTACGTCGACGCCAAGCGAGCGATCCTGATGCGCCCGGCGTTCATGGCGTTGGGGCAGTTGGTTTCGGAGTTCGCGGAGGAGCTCGGCGCCACCGCGGTCGGAGGGATGACGATGGGCGCGGACCCGGTCGCGTGTTCGGCGCTGGCGGCCGGATCCGACGCAAAGGCGTTCTTCGTGCGCAAGGAACGCAAGGAGCACGGCCTGCAGCGCTGGGTTGAGGGTCCGATGCTTGAGCCAGGGGAGAAGTGCCTGATCGTGGAGGACGTGGTCACCACGGGAGGCTCGACGGTGCAGGCGATCGAACGCGTGAGCGCCGAGGGTTTTGAGGTCGTTGGCGTGTGCAGCGTGTTGGACCGTTTGGCTGGCGGCGGGGCGGCAATTGCTGCCGTCACCGACGCTCCATATCGTCCATTCACCACTATCGATGATGTCCATCCCGACCGGGAAGACCGATAAAGAACACTAAGGGTTCTAACTTTCGGGAGCCCCCGATCCCGCGGCGCGGGATCAGTCACCGCCGGGACAGCGGTTGCGGATGAGCAGATTCAAATCAAGAAAAGAACTTCGCATGGTGATCGACGAGGTGATCTCGACGCTCAACGAAGATGAAGAGATCGGCCCCAAGCTCCGCGAGTTGGGCACGCCGGTGCAGATCACCTTCACTGACTACGAGTTGACGGTCAACATCCGTGCCGGCGAGAAGCGCGAGCCGAATCTGGTTTGGGCCTGGGCCAAGCGCGTCAAGTGGAAACCAGTGACGAGCATCGAGGTTTCTTCGGGAACAGCAAATCGCTTCATGCAAGGTCGGCTTCGCGTAGCCGCGGCACTCGCCCTGCGCAAGGTGAAGGTGAACGGCAGCCTGACTGCGGGCTTGAAGATCGTTGCCGTTTGCAATCCGGTCTTCTCGCGTTACCGCGAGCGGATCGAGGAAGAGTTTCCGCACCTCGTCGTTTGATCACTGAGCGAGTTGAACCGCTTTTTGTGGTGGCGGACGAAATCGTTACGATTGAGCCTCGGCGCATCGCCGTACCAGCCCCGATAGCTCAGCTGGATAGAGCGACTCCCTCCTAAGGAGTAGGCCGCTGGTTCGACTCCAGCTCGGGGCATCCGTGGGTGCCATCGACGGTCCTAAACCTTCATTATGATGCGCAGATGATCGAACTCATTGAGAACATGCCCGCTGGAACCGTCGGGTTCCGCGCCGTCGGCACGGTTGAACCCGACGACTACAAGAACGTCCTCGACCCAGCAGTAGACGATCTGCTGCAGCAGCACGACAAGATCAACATGGTCTATGTGATCGGCGATGACTACGACCGCTACAGCGTCGGCGCGATTTGGCAGGACGCAAAATTCGGCGCGCGCAATCCGCGCGTCTGGGGCCGTGTGGCGATGGTCACCGACCACGACTGGCTGCGCCACGCGATGGCGATCTTCGGTCCGATCACCCCGGGCGATTGCAAGGTGTTTCCACTCTCGGAGCAGGCTGACGCGATCGCCTGGGTCGGCGAAAGTTAGAAGAACTCGATCGCCAGCCCGACAACCGCGACCACCATCGTCGTCCAGATGATTGACCCGGCGGTCAGCTTGCGGTCGAGCCCGTAGTTGTTCGCGAGCAGCAGGTTGTTGACGCCGGTCGGCATCATCGCCTGCAGCACGTACGCGGTCGGGATGTCGAAGATCCACTTGCTGACCAGCAACAACGTCGCCGGCAGAAACGTCAGCTTGAGAATGCTCGCCGCGGCAATTGGCCGCGTGAGCGGCGGCGGAAAGCTCAACTTGTCGAGCTCGCTCTCGCGGCGCACGACGATCCCAACGGCAAAAAAGCCGGCCGGGAGAATCGCGTAGACGAGATAGTGCGTCATCTCGCGCGCCCACTCCGGCGAGAAGGAACTCGGCACGATCAGGGCAAGTGCCGCGGTGTAGAGCAGCGGGTTGCGGGTGAAGTAGGACTTGAACCGCTCGCGCGCTGTGTCTGCGTGCGTGCCGTATGCCGCGCCGATCGAGAAGGCAATGAACAGCAGCGAGGGCAGCATCACGACGATGTCGTAGATGATTGCTGTGTCGAGTTGATCCGTTCCGAGCGCGGCAGCATTGAAGGCGTAGCCGAGATAGGCGGTGTTCCCCATCACCGCGCAACAGACGAACGCGCCGACCTGCGGCCGCGTCAGATCCATCCGACCCGCAACTGCGAATGCGACGACCACGAGCAGCAGGTTGCCGACCCAGACGATCGCCAATGCTCCGCCGGTCTTGGCCGTGAACTCATAAGCGGCGAGGTTGAAGAACAGCACCGGTGGGATGATCACCCAGAGGACGAAGTCCATCAGGCGCTTTGCAAAGCGCTCGGAGGTGCCGGGTTTCTGGTGAGCGAAGAAGGCGCCGAGCGAACCGCTGACGATCATCGTCAGGACTATCCAAATCACGTCGCGATCACTTCCCGCAACTCAGCGGCGGCCAGCTCCGGGGACGTGGAGTTTGTTGAGGAACCGGTCCCCAACTCGAAACCGCTCGGCTGGCTCACTCGCGGAGCGATCTCGATCCGCCAGCAAAAGTGTTCGGCGTCGCGCGGAGCGGTTCGCACCCAAAGATTCAGCGGCGGCGAAACGCCGAACCGATCGGCCAATGCTTTGAGCGCCGTGAACAGCATTCCCGCGCCGCGTTCCAAGGAATCCTCGAAGCGTGGCTCGGGGCTACGCGGGATGATCGTCAAGCGATACGGGGAGGCCGCCGCGAACGGCGAGATCAACGCGGCGTGGTCGTCGATCGCAACGAGCCGTTCGCCATTTCGTACCTCCTCCGCGAGCAGGTCCTGCACAAGATCACGCCCCTGCGTGTGCTCGTGGTACGCGCGCATCCGTTCGCGTTCGCGCGCGACGAGCGGTGGTACGAACGGCAGGCCAAAAAGTTGCGTATGCGTATGCGCGATCGTCGCGCCCGCGGTGGAACCCTCGTTTGTTGAAACGTGCACGAAAGCGGCGTCTTTCGCGTGCACAGAAACTCGCAGCGCCCACACGCGCAGGCAGTTGGACAGTTCTGCAGGTTCAAGAGCCGCCAGTACGGAAACCGGTCCGGGGTGATTCACGATCACCTCGTGCGCGCCGTGTGCGTGATCACTGGTCAGCAGTTCTGGCATGCCACGCGCGGCTCCGAGCGGATCGGCCAGCGCTTCACTTGACTCGCCGCCGACGAGCGACGGGAAGGCGTTGGGAATGCAGCGCACTCGCCAACCCGGAGAATCGGCGTCGCCACCACCGGGCCGGTCGGCGAAAAGCTCGGGTGGGGTACACGACTCGTTCCCCTCGGCGAATGGATCGTCACCAGGGTCGATTTCGGGGAGGGGCTGAACCGGGAGCAAGCTGCCGGGCCGTTCGGCTCTACCTCCGGCGACGATCACGCGAGTGCCGTTCAGTGGGTCGATCCGCACCTGCGGCAACACGTCAACCAGCTCGCTCATGCGTGCAAGCCTACGAGTACGACGTTTGTTGTTAAAGCGACTTGGGTACGTCGGCGATCGGCCGCGGCCCGGGTCCGACGTACTTCGATGACGGGCGGATCAGGCGCCCAGTGATCTTCTGCTCGAGGATGTGTGCCGACCATCCCGCAGTTCGCGCACAGGCGAACAGTGGTGTGAAGAGGTCTGGCGGTACTGCTGCGAAGTCGAGCACGACTGCCGACCAGAACTCGACGTTGGTGGCGAGCACGCGATCGGGCTTGCGTGCCTGGAGCTCCGCGAGCGCAGCCTTCTCAAGCGCCTCGGCCACTTCATAACGCGGGGAGTTGACTTCGGCCGCTGTGCGGCGAAGTACGCGCGCGCGTGGGTCTTCGGCGCGGTATACGCGGTGACCGAAACCCATCAATCGTTGTCCGCCGTCCAGCGCGTCCTTGACCCACTTGTCTGCGTCGCCGGACTGCTCAACCGCGTCGAGCATGTCGAGAACGCGCGACGGCGCGCCGCCGTGGAGTGGGCCGCTCAATGCGCCGACGGCGCCGGAAAGGGCGGCCGGCACGTCGGCCCCGGTCGAGGCGATGATGCGGGCCGTGAAAGTCGACGCGTTCATCCCGTGCTCGGCGGCGCTGATCCAATATGCGTCGATCGCCTTCACGTGGTCGGGGTTGGCCTCACCGCGCCAACGGGTCAAGAATCTTTCCGAGATCGAGTCGCACTTGTCGATCTCCTCCTGCGGGACGGGCGGCTGGCCGATACCGCGAGCCGACTGGGCGACGTGGCTCAGCGCCATCACGCTGCAGCGAGCGAGGTCTGCTCTGACCACCTCTGGGTCTAGGTCGAGAACCTCCTGGAAACCCCACTCTTGAGCAAGCATCGCCAACGATGCCTGCAGGTCCACGCGCGCGTCTCCGGTACGGACCGTCAGCGGATGCTGCTCGGCCGGTGGCAGTCCGGGCTTGAACGTGCCGTCAACGAGCAGTCCCCAGACCTGCTCGAACGGCACCTCGCCGACGAGGTCCTCGATGTCGACACCGCGATAGCGCAGCGCGCCGCCCTCGCGGTCGGGCTCGGCAATCTCCGATGCGAACGCGACCACACCTTCAAGGCCGTCGAGGACCTCGGGGTGCTGCGACATGTCGATCGGCGGGGGAGTCATCGGGAAGCCTGAAAATATCGCAGATCGCTTGGGTCACTCTTTCGGCTTGAAGCCGGTGTATCGGGTGAGCTTCTCCTTGAGGTCTGCGAGCGAACTGAACGGACCGGCCTCGACGTAGACGAGACGGCCATCGGTGTCGTAGAAGTTTGTAACCGGCGCGCCAGCCGTCGGCGGAAACTGTTGGGCGATTCTCAAATTGGGATCGAAGTAGCTCGGATACGGAACTGGATAGTCCTTGAGAAAGTCGGTGGCCGCGTCGCGGGAGTCGTTGTAGTTGACCCCGAGAAACGCGACTTCGCCGCCGAGTTCTTTCGCCGCCTGTTGGAGGATTGGGAACTCGGCCTTGCACGGACCGCACCAATGCGCCCATTTGTTCGCCACCACCGGAAGGCCCTTCAACTGCTTCAATCGCGCATCGAATGCCTCGGTCTCGCCTGGCAGCAGCTCGTTGGCCTGGTCGGCGATTGCGGCGAGTCGACGGTCGGCCCCCGTGAGATCGGGCGTCACGGCCTCCACGTTGGTGAACGTCGGCTCGGTCGGGCGATTGTCGCGCAGCAGTGCGACTGCCAGCGTCGCCGCCAGCCCGGCGATCAGAACTATCGCTGAGACACGACCGACCATGGCGTCAAACGCTACTCCGTCAACGAACGTGATTTGGCGATCTTTCGCGGTATACTGGGTGACAGTTACTTCGCCTCAAAGGTGATCCGATTGAGCCGCTTGGGCGGCAGGAAAAGCAGAGCGGATCAAACCTTGGGGCCCTGGCAAGACGGTTCTTTCCTCTTTCGACTCGAGGCCACGAAGCTTTACCGGCGCCCGCCACCTGGGTTCTGAATTCGAGCGTCAAGTCACACGTTGCACTTGTGCGACGTGGCAAAGGGATCACTTCATATCCGTAGCCAGAGCAAGTTTGCATGACTCAGTCACCAATGACACTCATTCAGTAGCAACATGGGTTTAAGCGCCCCAAAGGCCGACGACATCAAGCGTGTCGAGGAGTTGATCCGTGAACCGTTGGTTCTCAACGGCGACGACCCACAGGTCGCACTCGCACCCGGCACGATTCGCCGCCGTGCATTTGACGACGCGTTGGCCGAGATCGAGGCGGGCAAAGACGAGGTTTCGCGCGAGTGGGCCAGGAAATACGCGCTGGTGCTCGGCCTTGAGCGAGCGATCTCCGATCCCGAACCGAAGTTGGTCGATGGCACGACGTTGAACGCTCATCAGGTGGACGTGCTCTCAGGAACGCTCGCGGCGTTGATGAGCGAGGATGAAACGCTGCACGGCGGCCCGTTTGCGGAAGGCGGCGAGGAGTTCGATGAGGAGGAGTTCGAAGACGACGATCTGATCGACTCTGCCGACGAAGATTCGGACGACGACGATGGCATCGACTGGGACGTCTTCGCGGAGGACGACGACGAAACCGGTGATACCGGCGAGACCGAGATGATTCTCACCGGTGAGCACAAGGTCGGCAATCACGTCAGCGCGGACGCTGCCACATACGACGAGGAAGAACAGTTTCCCGAGCAGCCGGAAGACCCGAACGCCGCGCGAAGATTCTGGTTCGAACACGCGACCGGCGCCGGTAAGTCGGTCGCTGCGCTCGGTTTTGTCGAAGCATGTCGTACGGGCGGAATCCTGATCCTCACCCACCGCCGCAACCTCGTCGACCAGTTCATCGGCGAGCTCGTCGATCGCGGCTACAAGGATCGCCTCTCGCCGCCGATGCTCGGTACCGACGGGCACATGAACGGCCCGGTGACGGTGGAGACTTACCAGTGGTTCGTCCGTCACGCCGGCAACATCAGCGACGCCTACTCGATCGTGATCTGCGACGAGGCCCACACCGCCCTTGGCGAAAAAACCTCCGCCGCGATCCGCAGGTGGAAAGAGCCGTATTTCATCGGCATGACTGCGACCGGTGCGCTGATCGCCCGTCACGTCACCGACCTCTTCCCGACTCAGACTTCACGCTTCGACCTCGCGCAGGCTGCGCGCCGCGGCGTGATCGCGCCGCTTCGCTGCGTGCGGATTCCGCCCGGACCGGGCGTTCGCACGATCGCCAATGTGCCGCTGCGACGTGGCGAAGTCGACCAGGACTTCGACCAGGAGGAGCTGGCCGCGCTGCTCGACCAGGCCCCCTTCAACCTCGCGATCGCCGATCTCTATCGCGCGCGCTTCAAGGACATGCCGGGAGTGGTTTACGCCGCTGGCGTCAAGCATGCCTACAACGTCGCCGAGGCGTTTCGCGAATTCGGCATCAAGGCGAAGGCCGTCAGCGGTGAGACGCCAAAGCGCGAACTCGCCGAAACGCTGGCCGCCTACGAGCGCGGCGAAGTCGACGTGCTCGTCAACGCCCAGTTGTTGGCCGAGGGGTGGAACTCACCGCGTGCGACGGTCTGCATGCACCTTGCCCCGACGGCATCCAAGCGCATTTACCAACAACGCGTCGGTCGCGTCACCCGTCGTCATCCCGGAAAGGAAGCCGGCATCGTCGTCGATTTCGTCCATCCGGCGACCACGCACGACGACCCGGTGGTGACGCTCCACTCACTGCTCGTGCGCGACGTCTACCGCGGCGGCGCAATCGTCGTCGGCCCAGTTCGTCGCGGCCGCGGCCGCCGCCTGCGCGTCGAGCGTCGTGTACTGCCGGTGACGCCTGACTCCGAACGCCGGGCACAGATATTCGAGCGCGAGCTATGGCGCATTTCGGTCGCCAACCTGGACTGGGGAGAACAGCGCGTGTGGGCGGCGCTGGCCGGGTCCAAGGCAAACGCCAACAACTGGCGTCGTGCTCGCGCGATGATTCAACACGACCGCACCGGCGAGCTTCGTCGCCACCTGTTCCTGACCGCGCTCGAACGCAACAAACACCGTGCCGTTCGCCTGCGCGCTCTACAGGACCTTGCCAATTCGAAGGATCCCGACGCCTACGACCACGCGATCGAGATCATCGGCGGCTGGCAGAAAGATGAACGCCGCGAGTCGACCAAGCTGATGCTGAAGGCGATTGCCGACAAGAACGTCGGCTCGCGCGAGCAGTCGCAGGCCTGGATCTGGGCGCTTGCCGGATACACCCGCGAGTTGCACGAGCAGTACGCCGTCCAGCGGTGGCCCGAGACAAAGCGTCTGCTCGGACTACTCGTCAACTCGTCCGGTCCAGCTCACGGCCGCAACGCCAGAAGGATCGTCCAGGAGACCCGCAAACAGGACCTGCGCCTCGCAGCGTCGATACTGGCTGCCGCCGTCTCTCACTCGCCAGAGGCGGAAGAAGCGTTGCGTGGCGGACGCAATCGTCTTGCGCGTAAACCGGCCGCGCTCGCCCGCGAACTCGGCCGCAACTTCCCGAAGGCGCGTGGCCGCAAGGGCCGTCGTCGTCAAGGCGACAAGAAGAGCGGCAAAAAGCGCGTGCGCAGTGAGGCCAAGGACAAGTCTGTCGACGCGATCAGCGAAAACGGGTCCGTCGAGGTGACGGACAAGGACAAGTCGCGAAAGGGCAAATCCCAGAAGGCCAAGTCGCAGAAAACGAATCGAAATCGGCAGAACCAGGACGCGAATCCGAAGCAACGCCGACGCCCGCGCGGGACCAAGTCCACCGACGAATCGGCAAGTCCCAAGTCTGATTCGGGGAGCGAAAACGGCGACCAGCCCAAGCAGCAACGCCGCCCACGCAAGAAACCCGATGCCGACGCCAAGTCGGACAAACAAGAGAAGTCAACTGTCCCGGTCCTGGGCAGCTTCGAAGAACTCTCCCGCGGCGAGTAGCGATTCTGCAACACAAGTTTCCCAACGAGGGGAACCTTGTCAGCTTGGAGTCAGGTGGACTTCGCCGGCGCGGAGGGTGGTGACGCCGGCGCCGCAGCCGCGGACCAGAAGATTGCCTTGGTCGTCGACTCCGGCGGCGAGGCCCGATCCATCGGCCCATGAGATCTCTTTCCCGCGCAGGGCGTCGCGCTCGCTCCAAGCGGACACGGTCTCCGCGGCAGCCGCATGCAGCCAGTGGTCCAGGCGCGCAAGTAGCGGACTGAGTGCATCTGCATCGGGCGAGAGGCCCAATGTGGTCGCGGTCGCGCGAAGCTCCTCGGGCATGTCCGCCAGGTCCACCGCAGTATTGAGGCCGATGCCGACAACCATCCAGGAACGTTCGACGTTCTGGTCGGGTCGCGCCTCAACGAGGATTCCACTGACCTTCTTGCGGTCAACCCAGACGTCATTGGGCCACTTGATCTGCGCCTCGACATCGGCGAGCGACTCGCAGGTCTCCGCTACCGCCAGCGCGGCGGCCAACGGTGCAAGCTTGTAGTTCGGGATCACCGGTCGCGCGATCACGCTCATCAACAACGCCATACCGGGCGGCGCGATCCATGCGCGCCCCTGTCGTCCGCGCCCCGCGGTCTGTTCGTCGGCAGTGATCGTGGTGCCGTGCGGTGCTCCCTGCTCAGCGAGTTGCTTCGCGAGCGTGTTGGTCGAATCGACGACTTCGTGGTGGTGATGCGGTGTGCCGAGCGGATTCACGCCCGCAACGCTACCGCGCGTCCGTTTCCGCCGGCGCGATCAACGAAGCTGCAGCAGCGCGTCGATCAAACCGTCGATCTCATGCCGGGTTGCCTCGGCGGATGGTTCGAGGCCGTGCTCCCGCAACGCCGCCGAGGTCGTGGGACCGATCGACACCGCCGGGATCGCTTTCAGCTGCTGGGCCCCGCCAATCGATTCGACCAGTGAGTGAACTGCCGAACCGCTGGCGAACGTGATGAAATCGGCCTCCGTCACAGCTGCGACCTGTTCGTCGTCGAGCGCTTCGTGAATCGTGTCGTAGAACGCGATCTTGTGCACCTCAGCACCGAGCTCGACAAGGCCCTCGCCGAGCACGTGGCGCGATTCGGATGCGACTGCGAGAAGCACCCGCTTGCCCGTGAGTTCGGCACCGCCAAAGAGGTCGAGCAGACCCTCTGAGACCGCGCGATCAGGCAAATGATCGGCGACCACCCCGTGGTTGCGAAGCTCTTCTGCCGTCGCGGCACCGACCGTCGCGAACTCGATTCCGCCGAGCGCCCGTGCATCGAGCGCCGCATCTCCGAGCGCGGCGAAAAAGGACTGCACGCCGTTGACGCTTGTGAATGCCACAAGATCGAAACTCGAGATCTGTTCGATCGCGGCACGTACGGATTGATCCTCGCGGAAGCGCACGCTGATCGCGGGACTCTCGACGACTTCCGCTCCCAACGCGCGCAAGCGACCGGCCAGCGTTCCCGCTTGGGCGCGGGCGCGCGTGACGACGACGCGTCGTCCGAACAGCGGCCTGCGCTCGAACCATTCGATCCGCTGCCGTTCCTCGACGACCGAACCGATCACCGTCAGTGCAGGCGGGTCGATCGCCGCCTCGCGCGCGAGTTCGGGAATATCCACAAGTCGGCCGATCACCGTCCGCTGGTCGGCGCGGGTGCCCTGAGCGATCACCGCGGCGGACTCGTCGGCCGATCGCCCGGCTTCGATCAGCTGCTCGCTGATTCGTGGCAGGTTCTTGACGCCCATGTAGAAGACCAACGTGCCGGGGAAGGCGGCGAGCGCGGACCAGTCGATCGCACTTTCGGGTCTGTTCGGATCCTCGTGTCCGGTGACGAAGGCAACCGCTGCCGCGTGGTCGCGATGGGTCACCGGTATCCCGGCATAGGCCGCCGCCGCGACGCCTGCGGTCACTCCGGGCACGATCTCGAACGAAACTTCAGCTGCGGCCAACGCCGTTGCCTCCTCTCCGCCGCGGCCGAATACCAGCGGATCACCCCCCTTGAGTCGCACGACCGATTTGCCTTCGCGGGCAAGCTGGATCATCCGCGCATCGATCTGCGCCTGCTTGCTCGAGTCGCCGCGCGATCCCTTGCCGGCGAATTCGAGCAGCGCGTCGCTGCGTACGTCGCTCAAGGCGCTGGGGCCGATCAATCTGTCGTAGAGCACTGCGTCCGCGCTGGCGAGCAACGCCGCACCGCGCAACGTCATCAATCCGGGATCGCCTGGTCCACCGCCAACCAGATAGACGGTGCCGGGCTTTGCGCTGCCGAAGTCTTCAGACATGGCAGGCAGTATCGCCGATCAGGCCGCCATCTCTTCGGCCTCGGCGAGGATGTCGTCGCCACCGGCAGCGCGAATTCGTTGGGCGAGCAGGTGACCGAGCAAATGGGCCTCGCTCGCCAAACCGGACACCTCGTCCTCCACGAACTTCGTACCGTCGGGAAGTCCAAGCCACCCGCGCACGTGAATCTTGTCCTTGCCGCCCTCGCCAGCACCGGCTTCGACGCGGCCATGAATGCCGAGCGGCGTGTTGCAACTTGCCACCAGCCCGGCCGCAGCGGCGCGCTCGGCAATCAGCTCGCGCTGTGAGGGCGCGTGGCTGAGCGGCCCGACGATGCCGGTGGTCGTGAGGTCGATGTCGCGCACCTGCAGCGCGAGTGAACCTTGACCGGGGGCGGGAACGCAGTGATCGAGAAATCCCGTCGCAACGTCGCCGCAGGCCCCGAGTCGTTCCAGCCCGGCGGCGGCGAGCACGAGAGCGTCGAAATCACCCCGCTGAAGTCGGGCCAGCCGCGAGTCGACGTTTCCTCTCAGCGGCTGGATTCTGAGGTCTGGTCGCAGCGTTCGCAGTTGCGCAGAGCGGCGCAACGAGCTTGTGCCAACGGTCGCGCCCTCGGCGAGCTCGTCGAGCGATTCGGCTCCACACAGGATGTCGCGCGGATCGGCGCGCTCAGGTACGGCAACGATCAGCAGGCCCGGCGACTCTTCGCCCGGCACGTCTTTTGCGGAGTGGACGGCGAGATCAATCTCCTGCGAGCGGAGCTCTTGTTCGATGGCATTGACAAAGCGGGACTTGTCGGCGACGCCACCTTCGTCGTCGGTTGCGATCACGACCGGTTCAATCGTCAACGACGGATCAAGCGTTCGCAAAGCAGCTATGACTTGGCCGGTCTGCGCAAGAGCGAGCTTGCTTCCGCGCGTACCGACTCTCAACATCCGACCGCTACTTCCTCAATGCGTCGGTGGTGTGCCGTCGTCGCGGCTCGTCTCGCGACGTCGATCGAGTCCGCGACTCCGGAGTTCGTCGAGCGAGTGGATCTCAGCGCTGCCGCTTGCGTCATCGTCCGAGACGACGTTAGAGCCTTCACCGGCATCCAAAGCGAACAGTTCACGAAGCGCCTGCGCATAGCGGTAGCCATCGTCGTCCGCCGACGCCGCCTTCAGCCGAAGCGTCGGTTCGTGCAACAGACGGGTGACGATCGCGCGCGCCATCGAATCGATGCGCTTGCGATCGTTGTCGCTGAGGTTTTCGAATCGCCCGGAGTTCTCTGCGATCACGCGACCGGCGATCTCTTCGGCGTGTCTGCGCAGGTCAGACACGGTCGGCAAGACATCGAGCGTCGAAAACCAGCGTTCGAACTCGTCAAGTTCCTGGCCAATGACCGCCTCGGCCTTCGTGGTCTCGCCGAGCCGTAACTGCAGGCTGTGTTCGATGTCTTCCTGCAGGTCGTCGATGTCGAGCAGGGTTACGCCATCGAGCTCGGAGACGGCTGGGTCGATGTCTCTCGGCACCGCAATGTCGAGCAGAAGCAGCTCGCGACCGGCGCGTTGCTTCATGACCTGCGCGAGCTCTTCCGGGTGGATCAATGTGTGCGGCGATGCGGTCGAGCTGAGCACGATGTCTGCGTCCACTAGCTCTTCCGGAAGTTTGTCCAGACGGACCGCCTCGCCGCCCACCGAATGCGCGACGCCGATCGCTCGGTCGTAGTTGCGGTTCGCTACGAAGACCGCTCGCGCGCCCGCGTCGCTCAGCGCCCGCGCAGCGAGTTCGCCGTTGCCACCTGCACCGATCACGAGCGTTCGTCGATCCTTCAGATCGCCGAGTTGGTGCCGCGCGAAGGCCACCGCGGCGCCAGCGATGCTGAGATGTCGAGCTCCGACGCCGGTTTCACTCTGGATCCGCTTCCCAGCAACGATCGCTTGCGAGAACATGCGATTGACGACTGGCCCCGTGACGTGTTCCTCAAGTGCAAGCTCGTAGGCCCGCTTGACCTGACCGAGGATCTCACTCTCACCCAGCACCATCGAGTCGAGCCCGCCGGCTACCCGCATCAGATGCGCGGGGACGGCGGTGTTGTGGATCGTGTAGAGCAGCGGCGTTAAGTCGGTCGGCGCTATTTCGCTGTGCTTGGCGAGGTGGCTTAAGGCCGTGCCCTCTGCGACCACCGCGTCGCCCACGGCCAGGTAGAGCTCGGTGCGATTGCAGGTGCTGAGCGCGACGGCCTCGTGGATCTCGTCGCGCGCGTGCAGTTCTTGCAGCAGCGCTTTCGCTTGGCTGCCGGTCAGCGCAAGCTTCTCACGCAGCGCGACGTGCGCGGTCTTGTGCGAGATTCCGATTGCGAGTAGGTCAGGCACGAGAGTTGCCCTTCGACAGTCAGTCTGACTGTTCTTCGTCGATCCTGCGCAGGATCGATGTCAGCGTTTGCTGGATCTTCACCAACTTGTTGGCCATGATCGCCAAGTAGATGATCAACACAACAACGAATACCAAGAATGCGGCTGCCACGTAGTTGCCGCCGGTGTCTGCGGCGACGACTGGTGTGAGGTCAATCAAGTGAGGCTCCTTTCGAGCTTCTTCAACTGCATCGAGATGCTCTTGGCGACGAGTTCGAACTTCCAGAGTGCTACCCAGAGAAGCGTCGCGGCGATCAACGTTACGTAAAAGGTGATGCGCATCTCGGTCGGTAGGTTGCCACCGGTGGCAGTGAGCACGCGGGGGTGGATCAAACTCTCGGCCATGCGCACGGCGATGAAGTTCAGCGGGACGAATGCACCGCAGACGACTGCATAGACCGCAGCAGTCTGTGCCTGCCGATCCGGGTCCTCGATCGCGAAGCGCATCGGCTGGTAAATGGCGTACAGCAGGAAAACGATCAAGAAGCTGACCAGCGTCGGTTCCTTCCACTCCCAGAAGACTCCCCACGAGGTCTTGGCCCAGATCGCACCGGTAAGCAGGACGACGACGCCCAGGATCAGCGAGAGATGGATCGCCACGTAAGAGCGCAGATCCCAAGCACTGTCACGAGTTCGCAGGTACTGCGCGGCCATCACTCCGCCGGCGACAAATCCGCAGAGCGTGACGATTGCGAGCGGTACGTGCAGATAGAAGATCTTCTGACGCATGCCCTGGTCGGCATCGATCGGCGCGTACCAGAATGCCAACACGCCCGCGATCGCGATCGCGACGACGGCCGCTGCAGCGATCGGCTTGAGTCCCCGCGCAAATTGCTCCGCACTTGTGCGGCTGGGCCTACCGGGGCTGGAGAAGAAGCGCGAATCTGTCTGGGGCTGCGCCATGCGGACGTAAACGTAGCCGAGAGGCCGCGGTTTTCCGGCCGAACGCAGCCTGGTTACTCAGTTCCGGTGCCGGATTGGTCGTTGAATTGTTGACCGGTTGAGTTCTGCGTGTTGTCGGGCGCGGCAGCGCCGGTTTCGTTGTTCGTCGAACCGGTTGATCCGGTCGCGGAAGTCGGCCCGGCGTCCTTCTCGCCGGCGGCTTTACCCTTGCGACGGCCCTCGCGATTGCCCTTTTCCATCCCGTCCTTGAGCCCCAATGGATAGGCCTCGTCGGCGGCGGTCGCGCGCGCCTTTTTCAACGCGGCGTCATAGGCCTCCTGCTTTGCGGTCTGCGCGTCGGACTCGTCGGGCTGGCCGTTGATGCCGACGACCACGCCGAGCGTCAGCGAAAGCAGAATCACGGCGATCGAAAGTCCCTTGAGCAGCTGCATGTCCGGAATCTTCGCAGGGCTGCTGGCGGCAGCGGGCGCTCGCCTCGTTAGCATCGACGGCGATGGAGCTATCGGTCAAAGAGCAACGCAAGCGCGCACTCGCACTCACCGGAATCTCGATCGCGATTTTTCTGATTGGCTGGCTGATGGGAATGGAAGGCGGCGCTGACCTCGATGCAGCTCGCGCCGAAGGCACCAAGGCGGGCACGGCCGTTGGTCTGCGGCAGGGCAAGAAGTCCGGGTATGCCGCGGGGTTCAAGAAGGGCGAGTCCACCGCCTACAAGGCCTCATACTCCAAGGCCTATCGCACCGCCAACCCCGACTCGGACTAGTCGCCGACGATGTACTCGAAGACGGCGTAGGCGATCAGCACGAAGACCGCGTCGTAAAGCCCGATCAATCCGAGCCACCGAGTCAGGTCAACGACCATCGGCGTCTCCTCGAACAGCGGTGCCGTGGCCTGCGCCGCGCCGATCAGCACCGGGATGAACAACGGCAGAGTCATCAGCGGTACGAGCAGCTCGCGCGCCGATGTGTCCGTCGCCAGAGCGCTGACCAGCGTGCCGATCGTCGCCAGGCCGACGTTCGCGAGCAGGCAGATCGGGATCAGCGCGAGCATCTCGGTGTTTGGCGTCGGCCCCAGCAACAGCAGTGCGAACGCGGCGAAGGCAAACAGTTCCAGCACACACAACGCCAGAAAAAGAAACTTCATCTTCGCCAAGAGGATCGCGTTGCGATCGATCGGGGCCAGCAACAAGGCTTCGTAGCCACCCTGCGTCCGTTCGTTTGAAAGCAGTCGATTGATGGTCAGCGCGCTGGCGAACAGCAACGTAACCCAGAAGACACCAGAGGCGAGATCACCAAACAGCTCGTCACGGTCGAGAGCGAAATGAAAGACGACGAACGTCGCAGTCGTGAAGATCAGCGTCGCCGTCAGGGTTTCAAGCGTGCGCAGTTCCAGGCGCAGGTCCTTGCGCAGGATTGCCATCGTCGCGCTCGCCAGCGACGGTCCCGCTCTTCGACTCTGTCTCATCGGCCGGTTCGCCCGTTCATTTGTAGAGCCTCCGCGCCTCGTCGGCCGTCACACGATCGGCGGGTTGAATCCATTCCGTGCTGCCACGATGAAGTCCCATCGCCACATCGGCCTGTTCCAGCCCATAGTCGATGTCGTGCGTGACGATCACGCGCGTGCGGTGCCGAGCGGCACCGATGAATGGTTCGAGCAGCATCGCGGCACCGGGATCGAGGTTCGCTCGCGGCTCATCGAGCAGCAGCAGCTCCGGCTGCGGCAGCAGCGCGCGGGCAGTCGAGAGACGTTGCAACATGCCCTTGCTGAAATTGCGGATCGGTTCATCGGCGCGGCCTGCCAGATCGACCCGTTCGAGCATCGGATCGACTTCCTCCATTGGGACATTGTTGATCCGCGCGGTGAAGCGAAGGTTCTCGCGCGCGGTGAGGTCGCGATAGACCAGCGCGTCATGGCCGATCAAACCGACGCGACCGCGCACCGCCCAACCGTCGCGTGGCAGTTCCTCGCCGAGCACCTTCAGAGTGCCATCGTGCGGACGAATCAGTGTTGCGAGAATTCGCAGCAACGTCGACTTGCCCGCGCCGTTGGCCCCGAACACGACCAAGGTGTCGCCTGCGCGAACATCGAACGAGACCTCATCGAGCGCGGCACGTTGTCCGTAGAAGCGGCTGAGTTTGCTGGCGGAGATGGCGATTGGTCCGGGCACGAGAGTGATTGTGGCGGGCTTACCCGCGGCGCGTTGCTGGCGACTACGTCGATTGCGAGGACAGCCGCGTCTCGGCGGTCGATTGAGCAGCCGCGATCAGAGCGTGCAAATCGTCCACGCGCCCGCTGCGCAAGAGCTCAATCGGGTCCGGCGAACCGTTGACGATTGACTCGAAAAAGGCCTTTCGGTCGTGGTAAGTCGGCAGCGTGTCCTTCGCCCAGCCGCGCACTTCGTTGAGAATCACGGCGAGTTCCGCGTATGGCTCTCCGAACTGCTCAGCGATTTCGCTTTTCATGCGCTTGGCGAGAGCGGGGCTCGCGCCGGAGGTGCTGATAGCGATAGCGATCGGCCCGCTGCGAGTGATCGCAGGCAGGATGAAGTTGCAGAGCGGAGGTACGTCGACGACGTTCACGAGCATTCCGCGTTTCTCGGCGTCGTTGAACACGGCGATGTTGACGTCGGTGTCGTTGGTCGCGGCGATGATCATGAAGGCGCCTTCAACGTCAGTCGCCGTGTATTCGCGCCGTTCCCACCGAATCGTGCCCTCGCTGGCCAATGCCTGCACAGCAGGGTCGGCCTCAGGCGCCACCACCGTCACGTCACCGTCGCAAGCGAGCAATCCTTCGATCTTCTCGAGCCCGATCGAACCGGCGCCGACGACCACTGACCTGCGTCCTTTGAGCTTCAGACACGCGATGTAAAAAGGCGTCTCGAGCATGTCCCGAACGCATTCCTGGTCGCAGGTGTCCTTCTTCAGCGCGCAGACGCATCGTTTACCGGTGTAGACCTGGGCAGACATACCGCTGATCGTAGGCCCAATCGATCTGGAGGCAGCAACCAGCGGTTGTCAAAAGTCTGTAAGTTGCAGGCAAGTTCCAGAAACGACGAGGTTTTCGTTTTTGGCTCCACCCGCCGTTGCCACGGGGGTGGTGAGGTTGATGACATCGTCATGAATCTGTTTTCCGAGACCACGCAGCGCGCTCCCGGCCCCGACTACTTTCAGCGGCTCGCCGAAACTCTGCCAGGAATCATTTGGATTGCTCGTGCCGATGGCAGCATCGAGTACATCAACGACGAGGGCAACGCATTCACCGGCCAGACACCTGTACACACGTACGAATGGGGTTGGATGTCGCTGCTGCATTCGGACGACGCCGAATCTGCGCGTGTCGAATGGGACAGAGCGATGCGCGAGGAACGCCCATTGCATGCAAATTGGCGGATCAAGCGCCACGACGGCGCATACCGCTGGATGCAGGTCCGAGCGCGACCGCTGCGCGACTCCAATGGCGAGGTGGATCGATGGTTCGGCATCAGCACTGACATAACTGACGAGATCACACTCCAGGACGAACTGCGCGAGGCAGAGCAACTCGCGTCGGAGTCGTTGGTCTTGCTGGAGACATTGCAATCGTCAACCCCGGTCGGCTTCGGCTACATCGACACGGACTTCAGATTCGTCCGAGTCAACTGGACGATGGCGGAGATGACCGGACTTCCGCTCATGGAGCATCCGGGCAGATCGGTGCAAGCGGTGGCGCCGGGTCTTTGGTCTCAAATCGAGCCGGTGTTTCGCAAAGTGCTCGAATCGGGGGTACCGGCGCGAAACATTGAGATTTCCGGCGAGGCCCCCAACCGGTCGGCCGACGTTCAGTACTGGCTGCTCAACTGCCATCCAGTGACGATGCGGGAGAAAGTCACTGGTTTGGGCATCGTCATCCTCGACATCACCGAACGCCAACGCTCTGAACAGTTCAAGACAGCCGTTCTCAAAGCGATGGGCGACGGCGTGTACTCGATGGACATGGACGGCAAAATCACCTACATAAACGAATCTGCGCTGGCGATGACCGGATACGAGCCGGACGAAGTGATCGGAAAGGACGCCCATGACCTTTTCCACTTCCAGCACATGGACCACACAGAGTTCTTGCTGGACGATTGCGAGCTGTACCGCGCTCGGATTTCCGGCGAGCCGTGCGCCGGCGATGATGCGCCGTTCACACGAAAAGACAACTCGATGTTCGTCGCCAGCTACTCGATCGCACCGCTGAAGGCGGGCGACTCAATGTACGGAGCGGTGATCGTGTTCCGCGACTTGGACGCCGACGTCGACGCCTACGTCCGGCCGACGAACGAAACGTCGGCCGCGACCACGGACGACTAGCCGGCGCTACCGCTTGATCAAGTTCTTCGCGATCCGCCCGGTCATCTTGCCGAGCGCGGGCGCTCCGTCCTTGATCGTGGACAGACGCGACTTGCCGTTCGAATAGAGCAGGTCGATCGTGGTGCGGATCGCGGGGCCGACTGTGTTGTCATAGGGATAGACCCACATGCTGGCTTCGCGAGACGGCGTGCCGGCGATCACTTGGATCTCGACGGCCTCGTAGAAGCCGAACTTGCTGTGCGAACGGCCGATGCCGCTGTCCTTCTGGCCACCCCACGAGCACTGGCAGATACCGGCGCTGTACATGTGATCGTTGAGCCAGGCGTTGCCCGATTCAAGCCTGCGCGCGATGCTCTGAGCCTTGTCGCTGTCTTCGGTCCAGATGCTCGCGCCGAGGCCGAAATCTGAGTCATTCGCCAGATTGACTGCCTCTTCTTCGCTGTCGACGGTGATGATCGGAATGACCGGACCGAAGATCTCCTCTTTCATGATCCGCATGCTGTGGTTCACGCCCGTCAGCACGGTCGGCGCGTAGAACGGACCGTCCGAACCGGCCGGCAAATCTGCTTTGTCGATCGGTCCGCCGCAAAGCTTCGTCGCGCCGTGCGCGATCGCGTCGTCCACGAGTTCGCTGACGATCTTGAATTGGTTCGGGTCGGTCATCGCATTGATTTCGGTGCTCCACTCGCTCGGGTCACCGGTCTTCATTGCGCTGGCTCGCTTGACGACGCCATCGATGAACTGCGGGGCGACGTCGTGCATCACATACACGCGCTCGATGCCTGCGCAGGTCTGCCCCATGTTCGAGAAGCCACCCCAGGCAACACCATTGGCTGCGTGGTCGATGTTGGCGTCGCTGAGCACGATCGCCGGATCCTTGCCGCCGAGTTCGAGCGTCGCGCCCTTCAACTGCTTTGCGCAGTCGACGCCGATCGACCGGCCGACCTCGACGGAGCCGGTGAAGAAAATCTTGCCGACGTCCGGGCAGTCGACCATCGCCTGACCGACTTTGCCGCCGCCGTGCACCGTGCGCAGCAGACCCTCGGGCAAACCTGCCTCCTCGAACAACTCCTGAATCGTCTGACCGATCAGGCAGGTCAGAGAAGCCGGTTTGAAAATCACACCGTTTCCGGCCATCAGGGCGGTGCAGATCTCGTCCATGGCCAGAAGCATCGGGTAGTTCCACGGGCTGATCACGCCGATCACGCCGATCGGCTGGTAGTGGAACTGCATGTCGCGCGTCTTCAGGAAGAGCTGGTCGTTGGGGATCTTCTCATCGGAGAGGATTTCCTCGGCGTTGTCCGCCGTCCAGATCATTCCGTCGATCGTCGGGAGCACTTCCATCGAGTAGGCCTCGGTGCGCACCTTGCCCTGCTCGGCGGTGACCAGCGCGGCGATTTCGTCCTTGCGTTCGATCAACACGTCGGCGGCGCGGCGCACATAGCGCGCGCGGTCCTCGAAGCTGAGCTCGGCCCAGAATGGCTGAACCTGCTTGATCTCTTCGACGACTGCCGGAACCTGATCCGGGGTGATCGTGGGGACGCTGCCAACGAGCTTGCCGGTGGCGGGGTTGAAACTTTCGAGCGTGCCGCTCGGGGCCGTGGCCTCGCTGAACGCGTGCCTGGGGACTTGGGGTGCGATGGTCGGTTCCATGACTTCATACTAACGGCGACGAACGGTCGTGCGGGCGCTCCTTTCGCAGCGCAAGCGCCAAAAAAATGTTCGCAACTTCGCTTTCCCGGGTAGGTTGTTGTTGGTATCGGCGCGCGGGCACTCGGTGGATCTCGAATCGGAGGTCGAACAATCGCCCCACGGAACGAGTCGCGCCGCTCAAGACCCGATGTTTCCCTCGAACCAAAAAGTCGAGTTGCGCTCAGCTGTGATTGCGGCGATCGTCGCCGCAGTCGTTGCCACCGTGCTCTCAGGACCGATCGGTGGATCGGCAGTCGATGAAGTTGAGCGTTATGCCGCCACGGCGGGCATTTTCATCAAGGGCGATCGCGGCAAGCGTGGCAAGCGCGGCAAACGGGGAAAGCGCGGCAAACGGGGGAAGACGGGGCGCACCGGCGCACGCGGGCCCGCGGGGCCGCCGGGACCACCGGGCCTTGAAAGGCTTGTTGAGGCTGGCGAGATCGTCCCAGCATCCCTACCACCCGGCGCGACGGGTCTTGCGGTGGCACGGTGTCCGGCCGGAACGCGAGTCGTATGGGGCGGGTTCAACAGCGGCGCCAACCCGGACGTGGCGATCCAGGGAACGAACATCTCGACGCTCGGCGACATGCATCTCGTACAGGCGCACAATGACGGTCTACAAACGGCCGTTGTCACCGCCTCTGCGCTCTGCGCCAACGTCGCGCTCAACCGCGGTTACGGCGACGTCAGGCTGGCGCGCTAGTCGTTCGCCGTCGCGGCAGCGCGCACCGAGTCGACCATCCCTGTCGGCGCACGCTCGGGCGAACCAGTATCGAATGGCGGCTCGGGGTCGTATTCGATGCCAAGTTGGATTGCCTGAGCGAGAGTCTCGCCAAACATGTCGCCAACGAGCGTGAGACCCATGTCAATGCCGGCGGACACTCCGGCGGCGGTGACGAATTTGCCATCGCGCACCACGCGTTCGCGCACCGGCAACGCACCCAGTTCGGCGAGGTGCTCGATTTCGGCCCAATGAGTGGTTGCCCGGCGGCCGTCGAGCAGTCCGGCTGCGGCAAGTAGCAACGCGCCGGTGCAGACCGAAGTCGTCCAAGTCGTGGTGCGGTCAATTTCGCGAATCCATTCGAGCAATGGTTCGTTCCGTGTCAGCTGGCGAGATCCGGTACCGCCGGGAACGAGCAGCACGTCGGCTTGCGTGACGTCATCAAACTTCATCGCTGGTCCGAGTGTCAGCCCTGTTCGTTCGGCGCTCACCTGCCCCGCACTTGGCGACGCGTACACGAACTCCGCGCCGACAACGTTGCCGAAAACCTCCAACGGCCCGATCAAGTCGAGCGACGTCATCTCTTCGTAGATCACGCAAGCGAATTTCACGTCAGGCCCACCAGTTCTTCGGAGGCCGACCACAGCGCGTCTTGCAGTTCGACTTTCTTGGCTTGGCGGTTTTCTGGGCCGTTTGGTTTGTGGCGATTGAAGAACACCCCGTTCAGACTCTCGCGCGGCTCGCGACTGACGAGGTCAACGATCGGCGTCGCGCCCTTGGCGTTGTCGATCAGGATTCGCGACGAAAGCGGGTTGTTGTAGAGCAGACGAACAGAGATCGAGTCCCGGCCGAACTTGCTTTGCACGATGCCGGGGTGGAATGCGACCGAGACGATGTCGTCGTCCTTCCACTTTCGCGCGATGCCACGTGTGAAGAGGATGTTCATCAGCTTGCCGGTGCCGTAGGCGATGTTCTCGCTGCGGTGTCCGTCGAGATTGTCGATTCGCACGCGGCCGTAGTTGTTGGCCATGCTCGCGGTGTTGACCACGCGCGGCGCGTCAGCGGAAAGCAGATTCGGCTTGAGCAGATGCGTCAACAGAAACGGAGACAAGTGATTGATCTGAAAATTCGGCTCGTGCCCGTCGGCCGTTTTGCGGCGAGTCTTGAACAGTCCGCCGGCGTTGTTGACCAGCACGTCGATCTTTGGCGCAGCCGCGGCGATTTCGTCGGCCAGCCGTCTCACCTGTGCGAAGTCTGCGAAGTCGGCAACCAGTGCCGGACTGCCGACATCGTCGGCGACCTTCTTGGTCTTGTCGGCATTGCGGCCGGTAACGATCACGTTTGCGCCCTGCTCTTTGAGTTCGCGGGCAGCGACGGCGCCGATGCCGTCGCTTGCGCCGGTGATCACGATTGTCTTTCCTTCAACACTGGCGTTGAATGACTCAGCTGAATTGCTCATTTGGTTCGTCGCTCCTTGGCGGCGCGTAGCCGCTCGGCCATGGCACGTTCATGACCACGGTCGCTGGGTGAATAGAACTCCGCCTGCATGCCGTCGGGCAGCAGGCGCTGGTTGCTCAGTTGGTCCGGATTGTCATGCGGGTAGTCGTAACCTTCCCCGGCGCCGAGCTCGTCAGCACCGGGGACATTGCTGTCCCGCAAGTATTGCGGTGGAGGGTTGAGTCCGTACTTGCGAACGTGGGCGATCGCAAGATCGCCCGCCTTGTAGGCGGCGTTGCTGCGCGGCGCAAGTGCCAGGTAAGTGGCCGCCTGGCTGAGATTGATCCGCGCCTCCGGCATGCCTACGTAGTCGAGCGCCTGCGCGGCGGCGATCGCCAGCGGTAGGGCCTGCGGGTCGGCATTGCCGACGTCCTCACTGGCAAAGATCACCATGCGGCGTGCGATGAACTTCGGATCCTCGCCGCCCTCGAGCATTGCGGCCATGTAATAGAGCGCGGCGTCTGGATCGCTGCCGCGCAGCGCCTTGATGAAGGCGCTGGCGTAGTTGTAGTGCTTGTCGCCGCCCTTGTCGTAGTGCACGGCGCGCTGTTGCATCGCGTCTTCGGCACGCGCAAGGTCGATCGTGTCGACGCCCTGAGCCTTGGCAGCAAGCGCGGCAGTTTCGAGCGCGGCCAGTGCCGTACGGGCGTCGCCACTGGCGCGACCGGCTATCAGTTCAATCGCGTCCTCGTCGGCATTGAACTCTCCTGCGAGTCCGCGCTCGTCGCTCAGCGCTCGTTCGACCAGTTCGCGAACGTCCTCGACTGTGAGTGGCTCGAGCACATACAGACGCGTGCGGCTGAGCAACGCCCCGTTGACTTCGAAGTACGGGTTCTCGGTCGTCGCTCCGATCAGGATGATCGAGCCATCTTCAACTGCCGGAAGCAGCGCGTCCTGCTGCGCTTTGTTGAAGCGATGGATCTCGTCGAGGAAGTAGATCGTGCGCCGGCCACTGGTCTGCAGACGTTCACGGGCGGCGGCAATCGCTTTGATTGCGTCGGGCCTGCCGACGACCACTGCCGAGTGCTCTTCGAATGCCGCGTCCGCAGCGTGCGCGACCAGGCGAGCGATCGTCGTTTTGCCGCTACCCGGAGGTCCGTAGAGGATCATCGAGTGCGGCGCGGCACCGGTCAGGGCCTCGTGCAATGCCTGTCCGGGCTGGATCAAGTGCTGCTGACCTACCAGGTCCTCAACTGACTTGGGGCGCATGCGCGCAGCAAGTGGCTCCGCACCAGTGGGGTGCGCAGTGCCGCCGGCGCTCGCTGGCGGTGTGCCGAAAAGCTGATCGCTCACGCGCCTATTCAACCCGACCGGCCGGGTCGATGGGCCGGTGGTTACGCGGCGGCGGAAACTCGAAGGTCAATGAAGTCGCCGATTTCGGGGAATGCGAGTGTCACGTCGCGCTCAGCCGCGGCCGTCTCGAGGCGTGCTTGCGAGTCGTGGATCGGCCTGTAGAACTTCTCGTGTTCAAACTTGCGACTGAAGTGCATCGGGATCAGTAGCTCGGTCTGCATGGCGTACGCCGCTTCGACCGCCTGTTCGGGCGAGAGCGTCGCGGGGACGTTGACCGCTGGTTGCTGCATCGGATAGTCGAGTCGGGCGGCGTTGCCGGGGAGGAGTGCCGCATCGATCGGTCCGTACTCCGCGGCGAAGTCCCACCAACCGCCGTGCCAGAGTGTGTCTCCACCGTGAAAGACTGTCGTCCCACCGGCTTCAACGATCCAACTGATTTGTGGTGAGCCCAGCCCGTCGACGGCAGAGACCGCGTTGACCGTGTACGGCCCGACTTGACGTTGGTCGCCCGGCTGCAGCTCGTCCGTTTTGAGTGCGGTTCAGATGGGTGACCAACGCAGCGAGCGGCTGTTGGGTCGGGGCAACGAGCTCTTCTTCACCCTCGGCCATGAATGCGTCGAAGACACCGCCGGTGGTGATGCTGTCGATGATCAGGGTTGAACCTTCGTGTTCGAGCTCAACGCCTGCCCAGCCAAGTTTGCGCATTCTCATGGAGTTTCTCCTCGATTAGAGTACGATCGTACGCTAAACTAACAGGCTGTGGCGAGAAAATCAAGAGAAGAAGCGGCGCAGACGCTCGATGCGATCAAGTCGTGCGCGTTCGACCTCGGTTCGGCCGAGGGCATGGAGGCATTGAGCATCGCCCGCATCGCCGATCACCTCGGATTGAGCAAGAGTGGCGTCGCCGGTCACTTCGAAAACAAGACCGAGTTGCAACTGGCCGCAGTCGAGCAGGCCGCAACCGCGTTTACCGAAGGTGTGGTGTTGGCAAACAACTGGCGCGAGCCAGGTGTTGACCGCCTGCGCGGATACATGTACGGCTGGCTGCGCTATGTGGAGAAACGCCATGAGGTAGGAGGCTGCTTCCTGACCGCCGCGTCCTTCGAATACGACGACCGACCCGGCGAAGTCCGTGATGCGGTGGCCGAAGTCTGGCGCCGCTGGATGCGCGTGATCTCGGAGGAGGCCCGTACAGCCGGGTTGAACGGCGCGCGGACGGCATTCAAACTACATTCGATCGTCACCGAGGCGATGTGGATGCATCAGCTCTTCGATGACCCTCGCGGTTGGCAGATCGCTCGCGAGACCGTCGACGAAGTGCTGGCCAGGGCGCGATGACCCCATCGACCAGCTCCTCGGCGCCCGACGGTCGGGTCCTACGCACGGCGTCCTGATTCCTAAGCCGCAATCTGCCGCATGC
>JBMYXO010000015.1:0-8030 GCA_049608465.1 Solirubrobacterales bacterium
GACCGCTCGGTCCTCAAGTGAGTGGAATGAGATCACTGCGAGCCGTCCGCCGATGCCCAGCGATGCCCACGCGAGCGGCAGGGCTCGTTCGAGCTGGCCAAGTTCGTCGTTGACCGCGATGCGGATCGCCTGAAAGACGCGCTTGGCCGGGTGCCCGGTCGCGAACCTGGCCGGCGTCGGAATCGCCGAAACGACAACTTCGACCAACTCGTGAGTGGTCTCGATCGCGTTCGTCTCGCGGCGTCGCACGATTTCGCGTGCGATCTGCCTTCCATATCGTTCCTCCCCATACCTGTCGAAGATGTTCGACAAACGTTGCTCATCCCATCCATTGACGAGATCGGTCGCATTGAAATCTTGGGTCGGATCCATGCGCATGTCGAGTGGCGCGTCGTACACGTAAGAGAAGCCGCGCTCCAGCGAATCGATCTGAAAAGACGAAACCCCGAGGTCGAGTAGGACGACGTCAGCGCCGACAGCTTCCGCGGACAACTCGGCGAGGGCAGTGACAAAGTCCTCATGAATGAAGCGGGTCGAGCAATTTGCTTCGCTGGCGAAGTCCTCGAATCGTGAATGCGCGGCCGGATCGCGGTCGATGCCGATCACGGTGCCGTCGGGACTCACGCGATCGGCCAACAGACGGGCGTGACCGCCGCCGCCAAACGTGCAGTCAACGACCGTCTCGCCGTTCACGGGGACTGCGAGGTCGATCACCTCGGCTGCCAGCACTGGTACGTGTGCGTTCGTCATTTCAACCAGCATTGACAATGTTGGCCACCGTTTGCGAGAGATTGGTCGTCAGATCCGAGTGGTACTCGCCCCAACGCAAGTTGTTCCAGAGTTCGAGCCGGTCGCCGTTGCCGATCACGGTTACGTCCTTTGCCAATCCAGCGAACTCGATCAGCGGCGGCGGCACCATCACGCGACCGGCCTTGTCGAGTTCCCCGTCGAATGAACCGGCGTTGAAGTAGTGCGACAGTCGCTCGGCTTCCTCGCTCAGCGGATTCAAGTCCTTGAGAAAGCTCTCGGTGAAACGCTCGAACGCGTCCTCGGTCATGATCGCGACGCAGGGCTTGATTGCCTGCGCGACGACCAACCGCCCAGCGAGTTGCTCGCGGAACTTTGACGGGATCGTCAAGCGATTCTTTGCATCGAGTGAATGTTCGTAGGTTCCGCGAAATGCCATTTATGTTGCTGCCTGAGCGCTTGGTGCCACCGGACCCATCGAAGTGAGCCCGTGAAAGTTGGAAACGCAGTCCGGGGAGCTTGAGCGGGAGGAACTCCACCTCCCCGGACCGCGAAGCTGTTCGCCACTTTACCCCACATCGACCCATTCTTCAACACCTTTAGACATTTTTGCAACATTTCCGCCCCGACGAAAACGTAAGTTTCAGCGCGCACCTGCAGAAATCCCTGCAAATACGCGCTTTTCGGCTGGGCACCAGGTTGTTGCGACCACGAATCGTGGACGAGGTTTGCGGTGCGTCAAAAACCCGCATCGCAACTGGAATTGCAGGCTCTATCCCCAATTAGGGGTCAAAATTGGCTGGCTGACCGAACAGGTGTCCATAGCCGGGTGGCGTATCTAATGAATTAGAAGTACGATCGATTGACCGAATCGCGTAGTGCATGCCCGGTGCTCGGAAGCGTTGTCCGGCCGGGATCATTCCCCCTCAGCAATGAGGCGCTCACCATGGAGTTCGATGAAATGAAGCCCTCAGGCGGCCTACCAAAGTCCGATATGACAACCGCAGCAAGGGCGCGATTGCCCCGTCCCGTGCGCGAACAACAGATGCTGGACGCCGCAACCGAAATTTTCGGTCGTTACGGTTACCACGGGGCATCGATGGACCAGATCGCCAGCGAAGTCGGTATTTCGAAACCGATGCTTTACGCCTACTTCGATTCAAAAGATGGCCTTTACTCTGCCTGTATCGAACGCGCCGCGGGCGACGTGAGTGCAGCAGTCACCAACTCGTTCAACCCTGACTTCAGTCCTGAAAAGGCGCTCTGGTCAGGTCTCGTGGCGTTCTTTGAGTTCGTCCGCGACCACCCCTCGAAGTGGCAACTGGTCCGCAATCAGACAACGTCGGACGGCGAAGCCTTTCAGCAGATCCTGAGACTGACCCACGAGGACCTGCGCGAAGTAATCGCCGAACTGGCGCGAATCAGCTCCAAGTCGACGCCCGGCGACCCGTTTGCCGACGAAGAAATGCGCACTGCCGTCGCCTATGCGATGCTCGGAGCGGCGATGGCGATGGCCAACCGCTGGCTCGACACCGATTGCAAGACGACTCCGACAACCTTCTCGACCCAACTGATGAACTTTTTCTGGCTCGGTTTCAACGACATGGCCGAGGGCGAAATCTGGTCGCCTGACACGACCGACGCCATCTCCGGCGCCGTAACAGACGCAAACTGAGCGACGGTCATAGAAATTTCAGGTCGCCGCGGGCAATCGCGGCGATCACGACGGCTGCGAACGCAAGCAGCGCCGCCGGCACGATCGTCGTCGAAACGATCAGCTGAATCTTCGGACCGGCCCGAGCCGCCCGTTCGACGATCTCGCGATTCAACGCGAGTCGAGCATCGTGCGCCTGCGCGGCAATCACCGGCGCGAGCGGCGAGCCGTGCCGTTCGGCTTGACGAATCGCCGAAACGAGCGAACGAATCTCCGGCTCGGGGTTGCGTGCCGCGAGCCCGTCGAGCGCAGTCGCCTGCGGGATGCCGAAAGCGGTTTCCGCGGCGACGCAGGCAAACTCAGTGGCGATCGGCTCGGAACAGTGGTCAGCCACCAGAGAGAGGGACCTGCGCAGAGCCAGTCCCGCTGCCAGGCAGGCGCGCATCAACTCGAGGGCATCGGGAAGGGCCGCGCGCAGAGCGACGCTGCGCCGAAACGCGCGACGTCGTAGCCACCAGACGGGAAGCTCGGCGGCACCCACCAGCAAGATCGCCGCTGCGAGCGGCAACATGCGGATCGGCAACGTCGCCGCGAGACGCGGCAACAGTGAAGCCGCCAACAACACGCAAAGCAATCGCGCCGCGGCGACGTCGCGGGCCAGCAGCTGGCCGTCCAACCCTGCGCGGCTGATCAGCACGGCCACATCGCGCCTGGCAATCCAGGTCACGAGTGACGGCAGCAATCTGCGGACGCGACGAAGCGCCGACAACAACAGCGCGCGCAGGCTTGCGCCACGAACCAACGCGCGAGAATCGCCCAACTCGTGGTTGGCGACGCGGCTCGCTCTCACTCCGATCCGGTCCGCGAGAAGCCAAGCGAACAACGCAACCGATCCGCCGGCGCACGCGGCTGCCGCCCAATCCTGCAACTTCAAACACTCCCGATTCGCCAACTGCCGACGGTGCCGAGTGCCATGACCGAGGCCGCCAGGACCAACATCACGGCCGTCGGCAAGTAGTTGAGCGCACCCGTCACCGACCCGGGCTTCGCAAGCTCGCAGATCACGCCCATGCCGAGCGGCATTGCCGCGACGACACCGGCCGTATATCGGGCCTGCACGGTCGCCGACTGCGCGTCACGAATCGCCCGATCCCGGGCGCGAAAAGCATCTGACAGGTCCCGCACCAGCAAGATCAGATCGCCACCACTGCCCTGGTGCAGTTCGATAGCGCCGACCAGCGACTCGATACGCGTCGAGTTCGTTCGGCCACGAAGACCGGCGAGCGCGTCACTCACCGAGTTGCCGAGCGCGAGGTCCACGCCGAGCTTTTGTAGTTCTGCCGCGAGCGGTTCGGGCGTCGTGGTACCCGCGACGAGCAACGCACCGCGAACGGAATTACCGGCAGCCAGGGCGGCGGCCAGGGCCGTCGCGAGCTCGGCGCAACCTGCGTCGATCCGTTTTGCGTATCGCGCACGCCGAGCACGCAGAACGTGTCGCCACACGAGCGGCACCGTCGCCGCCCCGAGTACCGCTCCGAGCGGTCCGACCAACGAGAAACCGACCATCGCAGCGACCGACGCGGCGCCCAAGCTGGCCCGCCGCTGACCCATCGCACCGTCGACCCGCCCCTCGGAGAGCAACAGGGCAAACATCTCTCGCCACTGGAAGAACGTGTAACTGATGCGAGTTCGGACGCGGGCGATCGACCGCCCGCCCGCGTCCGATTGCGCCGCGTTGGCGGCGGCGAGCACCAGCCCGCTGGCCGCAACAGCAGAAAAAACCGCAGCGAGCGCAGGTACAGCGCTCATGCGTCGACCGCCGACTCGATTTCGGCACGATTGTCGGTGCGCTCGGAATCCGACCAGCACTCGTCTCCCCCGGGCTCCCGCGACATCAGTCGGCGCAGTGAAAAGTCTCCTCCGTGCTCGATCACTTCCGAAAACTCTTCGACCTCCCGTCGGCCCGCATCGGCGCGTCGCAGATGTACGACGAGATCGACCGCAGATCCGATCATTCGTCGCACCGCGGTATGCGGAACGTCCACACCCGACATCAGCGCGAGCGTCTGGACACGTTCGAGAGCGCCCGAAGCGGAGTTCGCGTGCACGGTCGTCAAGCTTCCATCGTGCCCGGTCGTCATTGCAGCCAGCATGTCCAGCGCCTCGCCGCCGCGTACTTCGCCGACGAGGATTCGATCGGGTCGCATCCTCAGAGCGGTTCTTACCAATGCCCGAATCGAGATTTCGCCGCGACCTTCGAGGTTTGCCGGGCGCGCCTCGAGCCGCACGACGTGCCCCTGGCGCAGTCGAAGCTCGGCCGCGTCCTCGATCGTGACGATGCGCTCGTCGGCCGGAACGAAGGCGGAGATTGCGTTCAACAGCGTCGTCTTGCCAGAGCCCGTCCCGCCGCTGACGAGAATTGAGCGTCGAGCCTGGATCGCCTCTCGGAGCGTGCCCAGTGCCCTCGCCGAGAGCGTGCCGTTGGCGACCAATGCGTCGGGGTCGAGGTTCGCGTGTCGGAATCGTCTGATCGTCAATACCGAACCTCCGAGCGACAGCGGGGGAATCACGACGTTCACGCGCGAGCCATCGGGAAGTCTTGCGTCGCAGATCGGTGAGGATTCGTCGACACGGCGACCCAGCGGAGCGATCATCCGCTCGATCAGCTCGTCCAACTCCTGGCTCGATTCGAATTCCAGATCGACCTGCTCCAGCCGTCCAGCTCGTTCGATCCAGATCGCGTCGTGCCCATTGACCATGATTTCGTCGATCGTCGAGTCCGCGAAGAGCTTCTCCAACGGACCGAATCCAATGGAAGCAGTGATCACTCGCTCGACAAGATCGGCCCGAGTCTCGGCCGAGAGCGCTGGCGCATCGCGTGCGACAAGGTCGTCGATGTGCTTCCTGAGCAACTCCGGATCCCCCGCGAACCGCAGTCGCCGACGTCTCGCTTCGTCAATCGCTCGCTCGCGTAGCTCGCCGGCGAATCGATCGAGCGAATGCTCTCGCCGCGCGCTCATCGCCTCAAAGCTCGGAGTTCACGCGCGAAAACGTCGGCGCGGATCAGCGTCGCAACTTGGCCGATCGCGACTCGCACAGTGATGCGACTGTCCGTGTCATCGCCAGGCGTCGCGGTGGTCTGGAGAACCTCTGCGCCGCGCAGCAGCAGCTCACTCTGCGGCGCGCCGTCGAGTCCGCTCGCGACGAGATCGACGATCGTTCCCGCGGGAAGCTCGGCCCCGTCGGGCGCTGCACGCACATCGACGCTGACGGCGCGCTCGCCGCGACGAAGCCGAAACCTGTCCTCACGCTGATCAGAGGTGATCAGTGCTTGCGTGATGTAGGCCCCTTCGGCGACTTCGGTCACCGTATGCAGGCCGATCAGCTCCTGCTCGTCCGTCACGGCATCCACCGGTACGTAAGCGGCTGGAACCACGCGAGTCCGAACTGATCGCGTCAGCGTTTCGTCCGAGAACGACTGACCCTGAGAAATCGGTCGATTCGCAACCAAGACGGTTTGCGTCTCGCCGTCCACACTGCCTACTGAGCTCGTGTAGTCGAGCACCAACCATGCAGCCAGCAATCCAGCCGAAATCGCTATCGCCAGCGGAATCGACGCCCGACGCACACCGCCGGGCACTTTCACTCACCCGTGCCGACCGGTCGCAATTGCGGCCGTCTGCGTTCGTCTACCGCTTGACCCCGCTCGCGAGCAGCGATCGTCGGGTCATGCAGGGCCGGAAATGTGAAAACGATCACGGCACCGCTCGAAGCTGGCGCGCTGGTGATTCCGCCGCCGAGTCGCTTCGCGGCTCGCATGGCGATGCGAAGTCCGTGCCCGTGGCGTCCGCCCCGACGCCTGCGCGCCATCGCCGAGATCGGCAGTCGCAGTCCCGGCCCCTCGTCGTGCACTTCGATCCGCAGCGAATCGCTGCGCATGCGCGCAAGCACGCGGATGTCGCCCTCGCCGTGCGCAAGCGCATTCGCCAGCAGGTTGGTCATGACTTCCGTGAATCGCCTTTTTGGTCCGCCCGCGACGACCCCTTCGACCGGTCCGCGCCAGTCGAGTTCGAAGCGTCGGCCCTCCCGACGAGTCGTCTCGGTCCAGAGCAACTCGAGCCGCTCGAGTTCTGGAAGAACGTCAAAGCGCGAACGACGACCGATCAGACCTCCGCCGAGTCCGTCTCGACGATCGGCTGCGCCGACCGCCACAAGCCGCGCGTGCAGCAGGTCCTCGAACTCGCCGAGTGAGTGGTATGAGCGCTCCAGCTCTTCGGATGCGGCTTGACAGACCGCCTCGCGGTGCAAGCCGAGGACAGGCATCAGATCCACGGCAAGCCGCGCTCCCGTCAAGGCGCCGCGCAGTTCGTGCAGTTCGCGTGCGAGTTCAGACCGCCTGCGGCGAGCGGCGAGCACAACGGCGACCACCGCGATCGAGCCGATCGCCCACGCGACCGTGAGAGCGAAGATCATCAGATTTCCTCCGTTTCTGCCTGGTCGGTCAAGCGGTATCCAACCGACCAAAGATTGATTACAAAGCGTTCGCGCCCGACCGAAAGCTTTGACCGCAAACGGCAGGCGTGAGCGTCGAGCGTTCGAGTCGAGCCGGCAGAGCGGTAGCCCCAGACGGTTTCGAGCAGTTCCTCGCGCGGAAACACGCGAGATGGATCGCCCGCAAGCGCGCTGAGCAGAGCGAACTCCTTCGCCGTCAAGTGGATCGGCTTGCCTTCCACCGTGACCCGACGACCGCGGTTGTCGATCGCCAACGTGCCGATCGTCATCACCGCGGTCTCACCGTCGCCCTTGCTGCGTCGCAGCAGGGCGGCCACGCGTCCGCGAAGCTCGGCGTACGAATACGGCTTGACCACATAGTCGTCGCAACCGAACTCGAATGCGCGCACGCGATCGATCTCGGCGGATCGACCGCTGATGACCAGCACCGGGAGTCCGTGGGTTTCATTGCCGGGCAGCGCGTCGTGACTGCCCCGCAGATCGCGCAGGAGGTCGTAACCGGACTCGACTGGAAGGTTCACATCGAGCATCAGGAGGTCGAAGGTCGAACTACCGATACGCCGACGCGCAGCGGCGATGGTCTCGACCCCTTCGACCTCATAGCCCTCGAATCTGAGCCCTTCGCTCAACTGCTCGCGTACCGATTCGTCGTCGTCCACGATCAGGATCCGTCTGGCGGACCGGATGTTCGGCGGTGCGCCGTCGCTCCGCGTGCTGGTGATTTTTTGGCTCATACTTGGTTAAGGGTCCGGGCGCGAAATCTTTACCCCCCTTTGCCGTAATTTTTTTATTTGCACCCCTTTGTAAAGGCAGAGTCGCGCGATCTCTCCCACCTCCAACTCAAGCGTCGCCACTGCCCGGGGATCGCTCACCACGCGCCATGGCCGCAGACGACACGTCGATGTGACGACCGAATCGCAACCCACGAAGACCACGTCGAGTGAACGTCGCATGCCGACTCCGTGCACCGAATTGCAGTGCGTGAACAACATCGCGGTCGCGGGTGCGAGCGGCGGCCTGCCGATCAGTCCGCGCAGCCGAGCGAACCCGGAGGTGCGATGCACGACCAACTGCACGGATTCGCCGACCAGCCAACGTTCGGCGATAATCATTGGGC
>JBMYXO010000015.1:8040-19735 GCA_049608465.1 Solirubrobacterales bacterium
AGGCCCCGAGCGCGAAATGTTTACCCCCCCCCCCCCCATTCGCGCAATTCCCGCTCCAGATCACACCCTCACTGCAAGGTCATTTGCACAGTTCGTGACCAAGCAGGAATCAGCCGTAATCTCCCGACGCAGGGACGCATTCAGGCGTTCGCTCGTGCAAGGCAGCACCATTTCTTTGGATCCTTATCGCCGACAGAACTACGACTCCGGTTCGGACTATGTCCTCGAATACGGTGAGTTGCGCTTCACGTTCAACGAGCGCGACTTCTGCGAGCGCGTGGAACAGGCCGCGATGAAGCTCAAATTCATCGAACGTCGTCTTGAATTCGAAGAGGTCGAGGACCTCGTCAACCTCGTTGTCAACGGGGAAGTCGACGACGCCGTATCCGCACTCGGACACCACATAAACGAGTGCTGGTGCGAGCTGACCGGTAACGACGAGGGGTCGTTGGTGCATTGGCTTCGTCGTCTGGTATTCCGCGGCGCGTGGCTCGACCAGCGCGTCATCGAAGGCGAGCTCGACATCGTCTTCGATTCGGATTCAGCGGAGTTTCTCTACGCACAGCCAGACCGTGGCTACGAACCGATCATTCTCGCGACCGGCCCATCGTGGCGACAGGTCTCGTACCGCCAGTAAGCGCGGTCGGCGAACTACAACGACCAGCTGGATTTTTTGTCCAGCTTGAGCTTGCGCCCACCGGCGACGAAGCCGATCGACGTTGCCTGTGCTTCGAGCGGCGACCCGGCACCGGCCGAGCAGGCGATCGTCAGCGATCCCGCCGATGCCAGATTGCGTGCCGACGCGAATATCTCGCTTGCCTTCTCGGGCGCGAGCAGGTCGAGGCCGTCGATCAGCAGCGCGGTGTTGTGGCCGGCTTCCGCAAGGCGTCGGTCGCGCTCCAACACCAGCTCGAGCGCCGGCAGGATGTCCTCCACCGGTTTCCCCGGCTTGGCGGCAATCACGTCGAACTTTGTCGGGGCTGACTCGGTCTGCTCCGGGCGCGGGGCAATCACGACGATGCTCGTCACCACCGATGAGCCTGCGAGTTGATCGGCGAGCGCAAAGAGCATCTCCGTGGCGGCCGCACGCGTGGGGCCGGTGACCACCGTGCGAGAGCCGGCATGAACCGGTGCATGCTTGAACAGCCTCTTGGCGAAGCGCTCCCCGAGCGGTTCCGCCGCGATGTCGTCGAACTTGGGTTTCTTCTGCTTGCGCTGCTCGGCATCCTGACCGTTGACACGATCGATCGAGGCAACTACAAAATCGGTACGGCCCCGCTTGGCCTTCTTGGCCTGGCACTCGATCAAGTCGCCACGCTTGAGGCTCCAACGGCGAACTTCTCCACGCGGGACGTCTGCATCCGCTCGCACGCGTCGAGACATGTCCGTGCGCAACCGCCCGCCGCCGCCGGATCCCGGTTCGAACACACCGCTGATCGGCGTCTTTTCCTCCGGCGAACCGGTCTGGCGCTGGTCTTTGCGACCGCGTCCGCGTCCCTCCTCGGACTTCGCGCTGCCTGATTTTGAGTCGGCAGAATCCGCGCGGTCGGATTTGGCTCCGCGGTTTCGCGCGGTGCGTTCCGACGGCTGACGTTCCGTCGATTTACGGTCTCGCCCGCCTCGCGAACGCCCGCCACGACCATTGCCTCCACGCTGACCACGTCCAGAGCGCTCCCCCGAACGCGGGCGTGATTCTCGCGCGGCGCGCTCTGCGGCAGCGGCTTCGCGGGCTTCGTCTTCAAGTCGTTCCTGCTCGGCAAGCTGCCGCTCGCGTTCGGCCTTGATCGCTGCGAGCGCCTCGGCCTTGGCTTCGACGGCGGGACGGATCTCGTCGCCGATCGCGCCCCGCGACTCCAGGATCGCGATCGCCAGGTCCGGCTTGCGCAGAGTGCGGTAGCCCTCGATTTCGAGCTCCCCGGCCAAGGCATGCAGATCGGCCAAGGGGCTTTCCAAAAGATTGTCGATGTCAAGCACTGCACTCACTGGAAGCGCGAATCCTAGACAACTGGCCGCAGAGCCCTACTCGAGCTCGGCCTCGATCGTCTCCAGCACGAGGTTCATGATTGCCACCAGCGCATCGTCGAGCGAACTGTTGTCAACCACCGGAACGCCTTCGCGCCGGGCATGATCGATGATGTACCCCTGCAGGCGCCGGATGCGCCCGAACGCACCCAGGTAGCGCTCGACGGCTCTGCGCTGCGAGTCGCCGCGGGCCAGAAAGTGACTGCGATGAAGGTCCTCGTCATCGATGGCAACGACGACTTGGACCACCACCGCGTCGAGCTGCGCAAGGCCCTCGATCGCGCCCGGTACACAGTGGACGCCTTCGATCACCAGCGACGTCCGCTCGATCGTCGCACGCTCGATCAACGCGTTGATGCCGACCGACACCTGCTCGACCTGCCGCTCGAATCCCGCGATCAGCGGATCGGGAGTGGTGGTGTTGATGTGTACCCCGTGGTCAGCATCGAACGACGAGTGGTGCACAGCCGGCATGAATTGGTTCGAGAAGAAAGCTCTGAGCACCTGACGCACCATGTCGGTGGCGGTCACTCGCGTCACTCCCAAACGATGGGCAAGCATCGTCGCCAGCGTCGATTTACCGACGCCAGTTGCACCGCAAATCATCAGGATCAACGGACGGTGCAGGTGGTCGAGTCGGCGCCACTGGCGAAAGTGCCGCACGGCCACGTCGCCCTCCTCGATGCCGAGCACCTCCTCGGCAAGCTGTGACAGCTCACCCGAGGCGATATCGGTGTCGCCGCGGTCGAGCAGCTTCCGCTCGATCACCGTCGCAAGTTCATAAGAACGGTCCGGCGGGATTCCCGACGACATCAACGACGTCGCCATCAGCCCCTTCGAAAACGGGAACCGCCGGTCCTCTTTGACCACGAGCACCGAGGTGGAGCCTTCGTCGGCGGCCAATTCCGCTGCCGTTTCCTGCGTTCGTTGCTCTGGGGACAAGTTTGATTCGCTCATCGAGCCGCCTCCTGCCAGACATTCAACAGCAAATGATCGAGATCAGCGACATCACTGACCGGCCGGTTCCCGATGAAGCCGATCGACGCCCCGATCTCGGTCGCACGCCGAGCAACCGTGTCGATCGCCGCTGCCTTGATCTCAACCAGAAAGTGGTCGCAGCCTGCGCGCTCAGCATTGCCCAAGTCGTCTTCAAGTGCGTCGCGACGGGCGAGATTGCTGGACATCAACAAGGGCTCCAATCCGTCCAGTTCGGTCGCGCCCGTCGTGAATGCCGCCACCCGCGCCCCTGCCGGTGGCATCACGGCGGGCGCCGAAACCATGCGAAAGCTGGAGACCACCGCTTCGGTCATCGTGCGAACCTGCGCGACCTCGTCGTCTGTCGCCCCTCGGACGAGCACGAGGTCTGCGGCTGCCACTCGCGCGGGTCCGATCCCCCGTTGCGCCTGCTCAACGTCGCCGGCGATCGTGATCGTCGCGTCGGCGAGCACCGGTGGAATCGTCGCGCCGCTGCCCTCGAAAAGCAGCGCATCGACGTCGGCAATCGCTGCGGCAAGTTCGACTCCGGCGGCAAAGTTCGTCTGATGCGTCGCGCCGGAAACTCCGCCGCCCACGCGACGACAACCGACGGTGGGAACGTTTGCGAGCGTGGCGTCCTCGAGGTAGTCAGACGCCGCGTGCGCGCCACCGGCGGCCAGCTCAAGCAGTTGCTCGATGCCGATCGGCGGTATCGCCAGCTGTGGCTCTGCCGGGCCACCACGACCCATCGAGACGATTGCCGGCGACGCGCCTGCGCCAACCATCAACTGCGCCAGGTGTCCGCAGACAGCGGTCTTGCCGGTGCGCTTGGCCGTACCGACGACGGCGATCTTCGGTCCGGCAAAACTCGAGTTGCTGGGCCGCAACGCAGACAGTTCCATGCCGGGAGCGCGGTAACTCAAGCCCGCTGCAAGCACCACGCCGGCCAGACGCAGGCTTTCACTCGCGTCGGCGATCGGCTCGTCACTGAGATCGATGGCCACGTCGGCGGGGATCGTGGCCAGCGCAGTGCGCAGCGCCGCCAGCGGCGTCTCGCCACGGACAAGGTCGTATCCGTAGACGGTGGCGGGGTTCTCCAGCACCGCCGACGAGACCTTTTCCTCGCCGCCAAGAAATGCCACGCCAGCGATTTCGTGCTCGACCGACAGTTGCGCGAGCGCGTCTGCGACGACGGCTGGCTGATGCTCGCCGTCGATCAAAACGATTGCGCGCATGCGATTCGCGGCAGTCATCGGCACTCGTGCGGCGCTAGTGCGAATACCGCGCCGTCAATCCCTCTGCGGTCGACGATGGCCGGCGATCAGCTCTTCGGACTTCGTGTACTCGAGCGTGTGCGGATTGAATTTGAGCAACAGATCGCTGCCGACACCCGGGTAGTGGCGTGAGATCGTCACCTGGTCGGCGTCGCCCTCGATCATCAGGTAACACGGCCGCGTGCGTCCGCGGACGCGCATCGTGCTGACGGTTCCGGTGGTGACCACGAACATGCTTTCGAAGCGCCATGCGTAAGGAACGTGCTTGTGCCCGGACAACACGAGATTCACGCCCGACCGATTTAGACAGGCGAGCGTGTCACCCGCGTCGTGAACGACGTTGCGCTCACGTCCCGTCCCCGGAACCGGCAGCAGGTGGTGGTGGAGAACGAAGATCTTCAGCGCGGCCTCGCGATCGAAACAACTCTCGATCCATTTGTACTGGCCCCGTCCGACCGTGCCGTAATCGAGGTCCGGCTCCGTCGAATCGACCGATACGACCGCCAGCTGGTCGGTGTAGAGGTCGCTGTTGCGCGATCCGAACACGTCTTCGAAGTGCTCGTAGCCGACGTTCCGCGCATCGTGATTTCCGGGGATCACGACGAGGTGCTCGCAGTGCAGGCGGTCGAGATAGTCCTGTGCCAACTCGAACTCCGGAAGATAACCCTCGTTCGTGAGATCGCCCGAAACGATCGTCATCTCAACGTCATGCTGGTTGATCTCCTCGATCGCGCACTCGATCAGTTCCGGAACGAAATACGTCGATCCGCAGTGGATGTCTGAGATGTGCGCGATCTTGAAGCTCTCTGGCTGATCGCTCTCGGGCTGATCGCTCACGCGCTGTCACCTTTCCGCGGGCCGGTGGCCCTACGAAGTTCGTCGGCAAGTTCGAGGTCGGCGTCCACGTCCAACTGGCCATTCAATGCAGCCCGGACGCGCAAGAAGTCGTCGGCGGCGGCCACGTCATGCACGCGAACGATCGAAACGTTGCGGTCGACGCCGAACGCGAGTGCCGCGAGGGTTCCCGCATCGCGCTCGAGTGGCCCGCGCTCGGTCAGAGCACCGATGAAGTCTTTTCGACTGATCGCCAACAACAGCGGGTGACCGAGAGCGCGCAGCTGATCGAGCTCGCCGAGCACCTCAATCGTCTGTGCCGGAGTCTTGGCGAAATCCGGACCGGGATCGAGGATCATCCGATCGAGCGGCACGCCCTGCTCGGCGGCTCGTGCAATCGCGTCCGAAAGATAGGTCTTCACGTCGGCCGTGACGTCGTCGTAGTGGGGAAACAGTTTTTGTTTTGGTCGCGCGCGCGTATGCATCAACACGATCGCGGCGTCGCCCTCGGCCGCTGCGGCGGCGAGGTCATCATCCGCGAGGCCACTCACATCGTTCACGATCCTTGCGCCGGCCGCGATCGCCGCGCGCGCGACCGCCGGTTTGTAGGTGTCGACGCTGACGACCGCATCAGGCAGCGCAGAGATCGCCTCGATCACCGGAACGACCCGATCGATTTCGACCTGCGCATCGACCACTGGCTTGTTCGTGACCCCCGACTCGCCGCCGACGTCGATGACGTCCGCACCGTCCGCGATCAACTGCCGAGCAAGCTCAACGCGATTGGCGACGGTCTTCTCACCCGGAGCATCTGAGAACGAATCAGGCGTCGCGTTGACGATGCCCATCAAGTACGGCCGCCAGGGTCGGCGCGGCGTGAGGCCAAGCGAGCGCCAGAGCCGATCGAAGTCGGAAGGGCTCAATTCGGCCGAGTCGTTCGCCGAGTCGCTCATCTGGGCCAACTCTACGGCAATCGGTGGCCGGCGGGCGTGGGTAGCGTGGCTTCATCCGCTGTACCTGTGATGCTGCGCGGCGATGGCAGATCTGACCAAGTTCGAAGCGGTGCTGATGCGCCACGGCCAGACTGAATGGAGCGTCCGCGGCAAGCACACGGGAAAAACCGACCTACCGCTGACTCCCGAGGGCGAGGCCGAGGCATTGGCGATGGCTCCTCACATCGGCGGCCACGACTATGAGCTGGTGCTCAGCAGCCCGCTTGAACGCGCGCACAACACCTGCAAGTTGGTCGGGCTCGGCGAGCACGCCGAGCTTCGCGACGACCTGCGGGAATGGGATTACGGCGACTACGAGGGGTTGACGTCGGTCGACATTCGCGACCGCGACCCGGATTGGCTGCTGTGGCGCGATGGATGCCCCGGCGGAGAATCCCCCGCGCAGATCGCCGAACGCTGCGACCGCGTCGTCGCAGAACTGACGGAGTTCGCCGCGCGGGACGCCGGCGACGCGATCGTGTTTGCGCACGGCCACATCCTGCGAGCCCTCGCCGCTCGTTGGTGCGACCTCCCCCTGGTGACCGGCCAGCACCTGATGCTGGCAACCGCCGCCGCGAGCTCACTGGGCTACGAACACTCGACGCGCGCGATCAAGTTCTGGAATCGAACGTCCCAGGATCGGTGATCACTCGACCAGCTTCGCGACCGACGATCAGGGCAGGATTCCCTCGGCAACGGCGATCCGTTGCCATTCATCGCATTCGTGCAGTTTTCGGTGTTCGTCCCAGCCGAGTTCTTCGGCCATCAGATCCGCGACGTGTTTCACCGCCATGGGAACATCGCCGCCACCGGCGACCAGTTCACGTGCGCTGACCAGGCCGAGACGGGTGCGTCGCAGCAGAACATCGCCGATCGACCGTGCCTGTTCGTTGCGCACCGCGATCACTACCTCGGCGAGTACGTCGGGCATGTCCGAGACGATTGTCTCGGCAAGTTCCGGCCTGCTGCGAATCAACTTGATCACGTCGTTTGCGGCGTACCCGTAACGCGCTGCGAGGTGCCTTCGTGCGTCCTCGCCGAGCCCGGCGGCGACCGGCAGGTCTTCGTGATCGACCGGTAGGCCAAGCGGAATCTCCTCGGTCCGACACGGTGCCTCACGTCGGTCCCGGGCGGCCAATCGATCAACCACCTGTTCGGCCATCGGTCGCCAAGTGGTCAGTTTGCCGCCGGTCATTGTGATCATCCCGCTGGGCGTCTCGTACATCTCCGACGTACGCGAGATGTCGGCGGATTTCTTCGGGTCGCCGGTCGAGATCAGTGGGCGGACTCCCGCATAGGCACCGGTGATGTTGGCCGCTGTCAGCTCCGTGCCGAAGAAGTTGTTCAGCGCGTGGAGGATGTACTCGACATCATCGACCGGTGGCGCGACGTGGCTGAGGTCGCCGTCGTACTCGACGTCGGTCGTGCCCACCAACGTGCGGCCCATCCACGGAAGTGTGAACATCATTCGGCCCTCGCCTGCGGGTACCACGAGTGCGGTTTTGCGCAACGGTAGGTCTTCTTGAGCGAAAGTCAAATGCGTGCCGCGGCTTGGCTTGATCGCCGGAACGTCGGTCTGACGTGCGTCGTCGGTCGTCAGGCGATCGGCCCATACGCCGGTGGCGTTCACGATGTGGCGCGCGCGAATCTCGAACTTTTCATCCGACTCGGTGTCGCGGGCGATCACGCCGACGGCGTCTCCCCCTTCTTCGATCACGTCTTCCGCTGCGACGTCATTGGCGATCAACGCGCCGTAACGTTCTGCCTCACCGAGAATCGTCAGCACCAACCGGACGTCGTCGGTCTGGCAGTCATAGAACAGATAAGCCGAGGTTGGGTGGCGAGTTTTCAGAGCCGGGACGCGCTGTTTGACTTCGTCGCCGTCGATTACGCGGTGGCGTTCGGGCGTCCATTCCTTGTCTTCGAATTCGGCCTTGTATTGACGCAGCGAGAGCCCGGCGAGCTCGGCACGGCGTTGTTTCTCTGCCCTGCGGCTGGCTTGACCGCGCTGCATCGCGTCGTACATGTTCAGCCCAACTCCGATTTTTCGATCGATCCGCTCGCCCTCGAAGGCAGTCACGAGAAACGGCGTCGGCCAGACCAGGTGCGGTGCCAGCTCAACCATGATGCGGCGCTCGATCAGTGCTTCTCGGACCAGCGCGATGTCGAAGTTCTGCAGATAGCGAAGGCCCCCGTGGACCATCTTCGAGGAGCGGCTGCTGGTGCCGCAGGCAAAGTCGTCGCGCTCGATCAATGCGACGTCGTATCCGCGACTGGCGGCGTCGAGGGCGATCCCCGCGCCGGTCACACCACCACCGATGACCAGTGCGTCGAAACTGTCCGTGGCGAGGCTGCGCAATGCATCTTGGCGAGCGATCATCGGCCATGAAACTAGCCGTCCTGACGGCCGCACGCGCACCTGTATGCTGCGCGACGATGAACGGGGAGAGCACCGCAGACGGGAAACCGCCGATCGAACGGCCTGCCGAGCTTCGCCCGGAAGCGCTGCGCGGCAAGGTCGCTCTGATAACCGGCGGCGCTGCCGGGCTCGGCAAGGGCGTTGCCTCGGCGCTGCTTGATCAGGACGCCGTCGTCGCGATCGCCGACATCGACGCCGAACTCGGCACCGCGACCGCGGAGGAACTCGGCTGCCACTTCATCGAGCTGGACGTGCGAGATCTCGACGCCAACCATCGCGTGGTCGAGGAGACGGTCGCGAAGTTCGGAAGTCTCGACCTGTTGCACCTGAATGCCGGAATCGAAAGCCCGTTCACGATCGGTGACGACTTCGACGTGGATGCCTACCGGCGTGCGATGGCGATCAATCTCGACGGGGTCGTGTTCGGCTTCCATGCCGCTCGCCCGGCGATGATCGCTGGAGGCGGCGGCTCGGTCATAGCGACGGCATCTTTGGCCGGGCTCGCGGCGATGGCTCCGCAGCCTGTCTACGGAACAAACAAAGCCGCAGTCGTCGGCCTGGTGCGAGCGCTCGGTCCAATGCACGTCGCCGAGGGCATCCGTGTCAACGGGATCTGCCCGGGCTTCGCCGACACGGCGATCATCGACGGCGTGCGCCAGGCACTTACCGCAGGCGGCGTGCCGATAATTCCGGTGGATGTCGTCGCCGACGCCACGCTGCGACTGTTCGCCGACGACGTCAATGGACGCCTGCTTGTGATCCAGGCCGGCGTCGAGCCGTATTACTTTCGCTTTCCGGGGTTGCCGCGCGCGCGCTGAATCGTTGGTCGCTCAGCTCGCGAGCAACTCGAGCGCCGCATTTAGGATTGGGCTCGGTCGCATCTGCGGGACAACGAGCTTCTCGTCCGGGTGGTAGTAGCCGCCGATCTCGACGGGTGAGCCCTGTACGCCGGCCAGCTCTTCGACGATCGCCGACTCGTCCGCAGCAAGCCGCTCGGCCAACGGTGCAAACTTTGCCGCCAGCTCCGGGTCGTCGCTCTGCGTTGCAACCTCCTGGGCCCAATAGAGCGCAAGGTAGAAGTGGCTGCCACGATTGTCGAGCTCACCGACCTTGCGTTGCGGCGACCTGCCGTTTTCGAGCACGCTGCCGGTCGCGCGATCCAGGGCATCGCCGAGGATTTTCGCGCGTGGGTTGCCCGTCTGCTCGGCCAGCATCTCAAGGGAGACCGCGAGCGCCAAGAACTCACCGAGTGAGTCCCAGCGAAGATGGTTTTCGGCGAGAAATTGTTGGACGTGTTTTGGAGCGGAGCCACCGGCGCCGGTCTCGAACAATCCGCCACCGTTCATCAACGGCACGATCGACAGCATCTTCGCGCTCGTGCCCAGTTCGAGGATCGGGAAGAGATCGGTCAGGTAGTCGCGCAGAACATTTCCGGTGACGCTGACTGTGTTTTCCCCTCTGCGCGCGCGATCGAGCGTGAATCGCGCGGCAGCAGCGACGTCCATGATCTCGATCTGAAGACCGTCGACGTCCAGCCGATCGAGCTCGGCGCGCACCTTCTTCAAAACCTCGGCGTCGTGGGCGCGAGTCTCGTCAAGCCAGAACACCGTCGGCCAACCGGTTGCTCGCGCGCGACGCACGGCAAGCCCTACCCAGTCGCGAATCGGTGCGTCCTTTGTCTGGCACATACGCCAGATGTCGCCGGATTCGACCACGTGCTCGAGCAACGTGTTCCCGGATCGATCGACCACGCGCACGCTGCCTGCGGCCGAGATTTCGAAGGTCTTGTCGTGCGAGCCGTACTCCTCGGCCTTCTGCGCCATCAAGCCGACGTTCGGCGTGGTGCCCATCGTCGTCGGGTCGAAGGCACCGTGGCGCTTGCATTGTTCTATCGCCTCGTCGTAGAGCGCGGCGTAGCTTGAGTCCGGAATCACGCACTTTGTGTCCTGCTGCTCACCGGCCGCGTTCCAGCCACGTCCCGATGTGCGAATCAATGCCGGCATCGACGCGTCGATGATCACGTCGCTCGGTACGTGGAGGTTGGTGATGCCCCGGTCAGAGTCGACCATGTAGACCGCGGGGCCGGCTTCGAGCGCAGCATCGACGGAGGGTTTCGCGTCGGGATGGGTTTCGAGCAAACTGGCAAGTCCGTCGTTGGGGCTCGCCCCTTCGTATTGCTCGAAGACCTCTTGACCGACGAATGCCTCGACGCCGAGGCCGAAAATGATCGGGTCGCTGACCTTCATCATCGTCGCCTTGAGGTGTACCGAATACAGCGTGCCCTGCTGCTTGGCATCGGCGATCTGTTCGGAAAAGAACTCGGTGAGTGCGGCCTTGCGCATCACGGCTGCGTCGATCACCTCGCCTGCGAGCAGCGGCGTCGACTCTTTGAGCACGGTGACCGAGCCGTCGGTTGCAACGTGCTCGATCCGGACGTCGTCGGCCGTTTCGACCGTGACCGAGCGTTCGGTCGACCGGAAGTCGCCGTCGCTCATCGTCGCGACGTGCGTGCGCGATTCTGGAGACCATGCACCCATGGAGTGCGGGTGCGCCTGTGCGTACTTCTTGACCGAGACTGGTGCGCGACGGTCAGAGTTGCCCTCGCGCAGCACCGGGTTGACGGCGCTGCCCTTGACCGCGTCGTACTTCGCACGGACGTCCGTTTCTTCGTCGGTCTGCGGATCCTCCGGATAGTCGGGAACTGCAAACCCCTGAGACTGAAGTTCCTCGATCGCAGTCTTGAGCTGCGGCAACGATGCGCTGACATTCGGCAACTTGATGATGTTCGCCTCTGGCGTCTTGCTGAGCGCCCCGAGCTCGGCGAGCGCATCCGGGTGATCGATGAACTGCGCGAGAATTCGACCGGCCAGCGAGATGTCCCGCGATTCAACTTCCACGCCCGCGGCTCCGGCGAAGGACTCGATGATCGGAAGCAGCGAGCGAGTGGCCAGCGCCGGCGCCTCATCGGTAAGCGTGTAAATGATCTTCATGGGGGAACTCACTCCGTGGGTTGACGCTCAATTTCGCCCGAACCCTAATGCAAGGCCCGCTGGCGACGGAGCGAATCGGTCCAGCAGACCGCGCAAAGTTGCAAAGAAAAAGCCCCACTCCAAAGGAGCGGGGCCTTTTCAGTCTTCGATGCGAGCCGCGCTTACGCGGCGCGCAGTGCCACTGCCTCG
>JBMYXO010000015.1:19745-34006 GCA_049608465.1 Solirubrobacterales bacterium
CCGTGGCCAGGCGCTTGAGTGCAGCGTTCTCGATCTCGCGGACGCGGGCGGCGGTCATGCCGCTGCCGCGGGCGATCGCCTCTGCGGTGCGCGGTTCGCCACCGGCGAGGCCGTAACGCTCGGCAAGAACGTGACGCTCGTCGGGCGAGAGGCGTGACAGCAGACGCGTGATCTTGCGCTGACGTTCGGCCTCGACGGCGAACTCTTCAGGCGTGATCGTGTCCTCGTCCTCGAGGAAGTCGCCGAATTCGGAGTCGCCCTCACCGACGGGCAGCGACAGAGAGGTCGGCTTGAGAGCGGCCAGCTTGACGCGCTCCACCTCCTCGATCTCCATGTCGGTCGCTTCCGCGATCTCGGCATCGGTGGGCTCGCGGGCGAGCTCGACTGCGAGACGACGGGTTGCCTTCTGGATTTTCGCCAACTGCTGCGCCACATGCACGGGCAGACGGACCGTACGGCCCTGGTTCTGCGTTGCACGCTGCATGCTCTGGCGGATCCACCAAGTCGCGTAGGTGCTGAACTTGAATCCCTTGCGCCAGTCGAACTTCTCGGCCGCACGGTTGAGGCCGATGACGCCCTCCTGGATCAAGTCTCCGAACTCAAGACCTTGGTCGCGGTACTTACCGGCGAGCTTGATCACGAGCTTCATGTTGTTTTCGATCAATTGACGCTTTGCGACCTCGTCACCACGCTCGATGCGCTTGGCCAAAGTGACCTCCTGCTCACGCGTGAGGATCTTGTGGCGGCTGGCGCGGTTGATGAAGTGACGGGTGAGGTCGCTCGGCAGTTCGGCCGAGACGGCGTGGTCGCTGAGCGCACGCTTCTCGATCGCGGTTGCCTCGTCCTCTTCGCCCTTGACGATCGTGACGTCGGCCTCGACCAGGCGCGAGCGCAGGTCTTCGAGCAGCACCTCTTCAAGCTCGTGTACTTCTGCGAGCTCGAGCAAACGCTCTTCGGTGACCGACTCTGCTTCGAGCAGGAGTCCGATCTCGGGAATCTCAAAAATGTCTTGCGTGAAAGTTGCCAATTTGGTGCCTTGCTGTCTTTGGGGTTTTTGCGATGAAACTGTTATTTGACGACCCGGTAACCATGCTTCGAGGCATGGCAGGCGCGAGGCCGGTCGCACTGATGAAAATCATCTGGCGACGCGCTGGATGGGGGTCGCACGCCGCGGGCTAGCTATTTGTTTGGTGGAGCTGGTGGAGCTGGTGATGCTGGGGTGAAACGGGGTCGGTTCAAACGGGGATTTTGCGGGGAAAACCTTTGTTACTGAATGTTACAAGCTGCTTTGGATGGATGTCGCACTTCTGCCGCCTGCCTCAAATTACCTGTTCTGGTCCCGTTCTGCCGCGTCCCTCGAAGGTCTCAATGACTTCAATCGACGACGCGCCCTGGACTGTTTGGACGCCACAGGTTTCAAGTTCGATTTGTCCAAACTGCTTTCGGGAAAGTCTGAGCGAATTCGGACGATCCCAAGCATCTTATGGAATAAGGCCACCAATTGCAAGCCCAAACTGGTGAAATACCCACATTTGCGACCAAACTTTCAGTCGATTGGCTATTTCGGACCTTGGTGACGCCCATCCAACGGACGCTCACAAGTAACAACGGATTTTCCGACCAAAGGTTTCGTTCGCAGTCGTTTGGACGACGTTAAGCGACTGTTGACGAGTGCGTCGGCGCGGGCGCGGTGACCGGCCAGATCACATCGTGGCGATCGCGAAGTCGCTGCAGCATGCGGATCAGCAGTGGCCCGGCGATCAGGAAAAACACAAAATTCGCAGCGGCGTGCGCGATGTCGAACGGCAGCGATCGCACTGTGAATACCCAGAAGCTTGTGACGATGTCGGACCCGCCGAGATTGATCGCCGAGCCGAGATTCATCACCATTCCGAAGCCGAGGCCGGCAGTCGCGCAGACCAGCGCAAAGGGCACGCGCCCGATGTTGCCTCGACTCAGCCTGGCGACCAAGGCGCCGAGCAATCCGCAGAGACCCCACGCAAACATCTGCCACGGAGTCCACGGACCCTGCAGGAAGTAAAAGTTGGAGACCAGCGCCGTCAAACTCCCGACGATCCAGCCGGGCGCGAAACCAAGAGCAAACCCGGCGATGATCACGATGTCGGTCGTCGGTTTGACGTTCGGGAACGGAGCGAAGAGAATCCGCCCGATCACTGCGAAGGCCACAAGAACAGCGACGGCGGCGACCATCCGGGCAGGCGGGCGGGTGCGCTCGTACCAAGCCAACCCGGCGGCCAGAACACTCGCGAGCAGCACAGCGCTTGCAATCTGCCACATCGCGTGCGTTGTCATCCGGCCACCCGCTCGAAATCGCCTTCGGTGGCCGCAGGTGAGACCGCGCCGAGCAGTGCCGCTCCCTGGCGCGGCGTCAGCGCACCGGATCCGGGCAGCAGTCGGGCGATCTCGGTGGCGAAATGCCATCCCCCACCAAGTACCTCGCCGATCGCACCGTCCGCGATCACGGCACCGTTCGCAAGCAAGATGGCGCGCTCGGCGAACATTGCAGCGAACTCCGCATCGTGGGTGGCGACGACCACCGCGGTACCGCGCTCGGCAAGCGATTTCAACAACTCGGCAAGCTCCTCGCGGCGCTCGCGATCCATCCCGCGGGTCGGCTCGTCGAGCAGCAGCGTCGACGGATCATTCTGCATGACAATCGCCAGAGCAAGTCGTTGACGTTCGCCGCCGGAGAGATCACGAGGGTCACGAGCTCCGTAACCCTCCAGGCCGAAGCGAGCCAGCGAGATCGCCGGCGCCTCGTCTGCAACCCGTTCGTGGATCAAGTAGTCGTTGGGGTTCTGCAACAACAGCCCGACCTCGCCACTGGCGAACACCGTTCCGCCGTCGGGCCTTTGCACGCCACGGGCGATCCGCAGCAACGTGGATTTACCGGAACCGTTTGCACCCATCAGCACCGTGCGCTCGCCAGCTTCAATCGCAAGATCGACTCGATTGACGGCCGGCGAGCGGCGGTCTGGATAGGTGTGTGAAACGCCCCTCAGACGCAGAGCCACATCGCCTCGAAGCGGTCGCGGCTCACTCGATCGAGCTGGCTCACTCGAGCGAGCTGGTTCCGTGGCGACGCAGATTCGCGAACCGATCGTCTTACGAGCGGCCTTCGCCCCGACCGGAAGCGGCGCGATCCCGCTGCGCATGCAGAGTTCGGCCGTCGGTGGCAGCAGCCAGTGGAGTTCCTCAGCAGCGGCGACCTCGGCCAGAAACGCTTCCGGCGTGGCGTCGATCGCGATCGAGCCCGAGTCCATCATCAGCACGCGGTCGGCCAGCTCGAGAGCCCGCTCGTACCGATGATCGGCAAGCAGGATCGTCGTGCCCCAGTCACCGTTGAGTCGTGCAAGCGTCGCCAGCAGTTCGTCCGCGGCCACCGGGTCGAGTTGCGAGGTTGGTTCGTCGAGCGCGATCAATGGCGGACGCGCGACGATCGCGGCGGCCAGCACGACGCGCTGCAGTTCCCCTCCCGAGAGCTCATTGGTGCGCCGATCGAGCAGGTGCCCGATGCCGAGTGCGAGCGCGGTTTCCTCGACTGCCACGCGGATGGCGGCCGAATCCCAACCAAGATTTTCGAGCGGGAAGGCGATCTCGTTGCGAACGCTGCCCATCACGATCTGAACTTCAGGATCCTGAAAAACCGTGCCGCAGTAAGCCGCGAGTTCTCCCGGACCGTGCGTGCGCAGGTTTCGCCCACACACGCTCCCCTCGCCAGAGACGACTCCGCCGAAGTGATGCGGCGCCAGTCCGCCCGCAGTCCGCAGCAAGGTCGATTTTCCGCTGCCCGAGCGACCGCAGATGACAACGAATTCGCCGGCATCCACCCTCAGAGAAACGTTGTTCACGCCGTTGGCGCGACCGTCCGGGTACTCGAAGCTGAAATCCTCCAAGTGCAACACGGCGTTGCTACGCGATAAGTCAAGACTCGCAACGCTCATCGCTGATCCCCGGTTTCTCGCGCGACCAACAGCGCCGGCAGCGCCGCGACGATGCCGATGGCGGCGGCGAACGCGAAGTCGCTCCCTGAGCGACCGATCACCGTCAGCGGGTAGTCCTCGAATGGGGCGAGTCCGGTCAGCAAGCCCGCAGCGATCAACACAATCAAACCGACGGTCGAAGCCAACACCAGCCAGTCGGCGGCACCCCGACGAGCACGATCGACCCGCAGCGGGCGGGCAAGCGCATATCCGCGCGTTTCGAGCGCCAGCGCCGAGTCTGAGGCTCGATCCAATGAACGTGCAAAGACGCCCCGCACCACGGCCGCCGTCGACGGCGGCTCGCCCGGCCGGCACTCGCGCGCGATCGCCATGTTCATGCCGTCGCGGGCGAGTACCGGAACGAACCGCACGGCAAGCGAAGCCGTGATCGCGGAGCGGACCGATCGGCGGCGCAGCAACCGCAGGAGATCGTCCGGGTCCACCGTCGACACATAAAGCGCGCAGATCGCGAAGATCACCAGCGAACGCAATCCGAGAATCAGGCCGTAATTGACTGCCTCAAGCGTTACATCAAACGTTCCGAGCACCGGGAAATGCAGGCCGGCCACCAGCACCGTGATGCCGTTCTGCGTCGCGATCGGGTTGATCAGCGCCATCAACAGCCCGATCGGCGCCGCAATCATCAAGACGAAGGACACTTCGCGGATCACGCCGCAGCGGACTGCAGTACACAGCGCGGCCACGCCAACGAATGCCAGCACGATGGGATTCTCGTAGAGCGCCACGACCAGGCCCAGCGCCACGCACCAGCCGACGACGATCGATGCGCGAGCTTGCTGCATGACGCCGCCGCGGTCGCGGTATCCGAACGAGAGCGCCTTCACGGCCGTTTCTGCGACGGCATTCATTGCGCTGCGTCTGGTTCGGTCTGGTCATCCGCGCGACTCGGTCGCGGCAGCGAGAGCGGGCCCTGGGGAGTCACCGCCAAGGCGAATCGGTTGGTCAAAGCTGCGGTGTTGAGCGACGAGGCCGCGTTGAGGACGCCTTGGTCGTCAACTCCTGTGACGAGCCAGGTGATGCGATCGCCATCTCTATGTGCCGCGATCAGTCCAGTGCTGTTTTCGAGCGTCTGCGCCTCGACGCCGCGATCGTCCACGATCGTGATCCGTTTGCCGTCGCGGCTGAACGAGGCGAACGCTCCATTGTCTGCTGCGAGCTCGGTCAGATCCGGAACGCCTTCCTCCCCCTTGATCTCACTCCAGGTACCGACGTGGACCGCCACGGACTTGGCACCGGCCGCATCGGTCTGTATTTGTTCGGCACGGAGTGCGCCGCTGACGGTGTCGCAGGGAACGCCACTCGGTGGCACGCAACTGAGTTTCACTCCGCGCGTCTTCAGCGGTTGCGGAAAGGCACCAACTATCGCGCCACCGGTCTTCACGTCTTGCCACGCGTGGAAATCCCATTGGACGATCTCGCCGCCACTTAGCCGCCAATCGTTGGCGGCGATCTCAGACTCGACCCCGTCGACGTAGAACAGCCAGTCACGACCGTCTCCGCCCGTCAAACCGTCGATCGAGTTGACGAATCGCCCGCCGTAGGTTGCGTCGACCTTTGCGGATTTCTGGAGCTGCCGCATCGCGGTCAAGCCATTGGTGGCCGGAACATTCCGCTGTTGACCGACCGTCGCTGACCCAAAGTCGCGCGTGATCGACAACGTCGTCGACGGACCACCCGGCTCACTCTGGCCGCACCCGAACAGTGCTGCCGCTGCGAGCAACGCGCCGAGCACGAACAAGAGCGAGCGATTTGGGTGGTCGTTGAGGATCATTTCGTCATCGCGTCAACTGTTCAGCGGCGCCTGCGGAGGTTCTTCGCCCGCTGCTTGGCATGCATTATCCGAATGCAGCGCTGGTACTTCTTCGTCCGCTTGCGATAGACACGTGTGCACTTCTCGGCGCGTTGCTTTGCGCGCACGATTCGGATGCAGCGCCGATGCATGCGTGAGTTTTTGCGGTACACGCGACCGCACTTGCTGAAGCGGTTGACCTTGGTAGTCGAGGGGCGAGCGATTGGCGCTGCCGGAGTTGCGGGGTCGACAGTCACCCATGCGGAACCGCGCACGGCGCCGGACTTGTTCGCGGTCACCAGGAATCTCCCGCTCGACGGGAGACTGATCGTTGCCGTGCCGTTTGCCGCAGTGGTCGTGGCCACGCCAGTGCTGTGAATTGACACACCGGCCGCTGGCGACTTGGTGTCGCCGGTGTGTTCATACTCGTCCACGTAGATCGTGAAAGGCTGGCCGGGAGCAGCGGTGGCCGGTGCCAGGACGTCCAAGGACGAACTGAAACTCGTGTACTCCGGGCTCATGTAGAAGAGCACGGAGTCTCCTTCCGAGAGCTCAGTGGTGGCGGTGACATAGCCGCCGGGCGCCGTGTTGTTCTTGTTGTTGATCCGGATCAACCAACCGGCAAGCGTCGACGGCACCGCTTCGCCGTTGACCGAGCAAAGCAACGTGCCCCAGCCATAGAAAGTGCCGCTGGTGGTGACTGCGGTGCCGAGGGCATCGGCTGCCGCGGTCAACGCGTTCGGCTCGGCAAAGTCGTTCGCCGTGCCGTTCGCGCGGCAACTGGGAGAATCGACCCCGCCGGCGACGCTGCGCGGCCCGGTGTTGACGACGCCATTGAAGTGGGTGACCGATTCGCCTTCTATGCGCAGATTGACGTTGACCGCCGAGGCCGACGCAGCGCCGAGCGCGAGCACCATTGAGAGAGTGAACGCCATCGCGACTACCGCGACGACGACGGACCGATGGGCCCGAATAGCCGTGTTCATCTGTTCCCCTTTCCACGAGGGATCGTTATGTATGAAGACGGCCGGGGCAGGTTTCCTGGCTGACGGGTATTTCTTTCGCACCTTCCCAGCAATGTGTATTGCCAGTGGCCGAGACCTTCGTCAGATCTCAAGCGAGAGACTCACCCGATCACAGTGGCGGGTCCGCGCCGGTTTCACACCGGACTTCCCTATTCCACGACCGTGTGTTGGCCAGTATAGGTGCCCGCCGAGGGCGGACGTAGGATCGCCTCCAGAGGCATGAGCAACGACGACCATCCAGTTCACGGTGGGCAACGCGCAGTAACGACGCCAACGCGGCTGTTCAAAATCCGCCTCTGGCTGTCCGGTGAGCTGTGGGTGCCCGTTGTGGCGGGGAACTTGGTCGTAATCGTGCTGGCATTCCTGCTGCCCGAACTTGACGAAAGTATCGCCCAGGCCGACCGTCTGCCGATTTCGGCGTCAACCACGCAGGCGATCTTCGCTGCAGTCGCCGGCAGCATGATCACATTCACCGGCATCGTTTTTTCGGCGATTTTCATTGCGGCGCAGATCCAGACGAGTTCGTACTCGCCGAGGTTGGCGGCGCAGCTTCGCCGTGACCCGATAATCATGGGCGCGCTGGTGATGTCCACCGCAACCGCGACCTACGCGTTGTTCGCGCTCGCCGAGGTCGACCGATTGACTGGCTCAACGAGCCAGGAGGTCCCGGTTTTCACGGTGATGTTTGGCCTGCTGCTCGCGGTGGCCACGCTGGCGTGGTTTGCGGCGCTCGTTCAGCGCGCGTTCGAAAACATCCAGATCGGTGGCATCCTGCGCTCGCTCGGCAGGGTTGCGTGGCGCGTGGTCGACGACGTCCACCCCGCCCCCGACAAGAACCCATCGTTGCCGATTCCGAAGATTCCTGAGGACGCCCCGGTCGCCGAGATTGAACACCGTCGTGGGCCAGGTGTCCTGGCGGCGATCGATCGTCGCGCGTTGCTCAAACTCGCGAACACGACTGGCGGAATGGTGGAAGTGATCCCGCAGGTCGGCGAGTTCATCTCCGGTCGATCCGCCGTTGTCCGCATTCACAACGGAACTCGCGACCCCTCTCAGCGACAGGTGAACGCGGTGCTCGTGCTTTCGCGCCAACGGACGACACAACAGGATCCACTGTTCGTGCTGCGGATTCTCGTCGACATCGCAATTCGCGCAGTCTCGCCAGCAATCAACGACCCGACGACGGCCGTCCAGGTGATCGATCGCGTCGAGGCACTGCTCGTGCGGCTTCACGAACGTCACCCCGGGCCGACCTACGTAGTTGATTCGAACGGCGACCCCCGCGCGTTGATCCACGCCCCAAATTGGGCCGAGTACTTCGATCTCGGGTCGACGGAAATTCGTCGATACGGTCACCGATCAGTACAGATACACCGTCGCCTGCGCGCCATGCATCTACACCTGCTGGACGTCGTCGCCGGAAGCGATCGCGACCGCGTGCAGCTTGAGCTCGACCTGCTCGACGAGATCGCCGAGCGCGAGATGGGCAATTCGCACGACCTGCGGCTGGCGCGTGAACCAGACAGGCTCGGAATCGGCAGCATCTAGCCGGAGAGCGAAGAAAGCAGATCGTCACCTTCATCGCGTGGCTTGATCTCGTCGTTGCGCCGGAGCAGTGCAAGGGCGATGGACGGGAAGATCAGCACCGAGAGCACCGCCGCGCCGACCAGTGCAGCCGCCGTCGTCGGATGCATTTTTCCGGTTTCCAGGCCGATCGTTGTGATCGCTACCACCAGCGGCAGCTGCGTGGCGGAGAGGAACGCAAGCGGCGCATGCTCGTCGCGCGGAAGCTCACGCTTGTAGAGAAGCATCGCTGGCAGTCCGCGTACGAGCAGCATCAGCACGAGGAACAGCGGCAGTTTCAGGAAATCCTCGATGCTGCCGAACAGCGCCTCCACGTCAACGGCCATGCCGCTCGTGATGAAAAAGAACGGAATCAAGAATCCGAATCCGACGGCCTCCAGCTTGGTCTCGAACAGCTTGGCTTCGCGATCGCCGACGATCATTCCCATGATCATGCCTGCCGCGAAGGCACCGAGGATGACGTCCATCCCGAGGTCGCCGGCGATTGCGACCAACGCGAACAGCAACAACACCGTCAAACGAATTGGCAGTTGGCCGCTCTGCTCGATGCGCGCTTGAATGAATCCGAACCAGCGTGTCGCGATTCCGGTCGTCACCAGACCGGCGAGCACGGCCACGATGACGAACGCGATCAGAAGCGCGATCTGATGGGCCTCACCGGTGGAGGCACCGAGCAACAGCGTGACGATCATGATCGGGCCGAATTCGCCGATCGCGCCGACGGCCAACATGTGCCTGCCGAACTCGCCGTCGAGCTTTCCCTCATCGTTGAGGATCGGCACGAGCGTGCCGATCGCGGTCGTCACCAGGGCCGAGCCCGCGAGCAGGCCGGAGACCACGATCCCGAGCGAGTGCAGTCCGCCGGCCAGCGCGTATGCGAGCGCAAGTGACATCCCCCAACCGATCAATGCCAACTTCAGCGGCGCTCCGAGCAGCCGCTCGAGCCGAATCTCATACCCCGCGAAGAAGAACAGAAACGCAAGACCAAAATCCGCAAACGCTCCGAGGATGTCGTCCTCGTAAGCGAGATTCAGAACCTGCGGGCCGATCACTACTCCGAGCAGCAACTCGACCACGACGACCGGCAGGATCACGCTGCGCAGCCGAATCCCGACCAGTCCCGAAATCACCGGCGCGACGGCCGCCACGGAGAGAACGATCAGAATCGATTGGGTGTTTGACGGCAGCACGATGCCTCGAATCCGGTAAGTGGTTGGCCCGAACGCGCAGGCTAGCCTGAATGCGCATGTTGATCAGGGCGTACTCAGACCTGCACGGAATGCTGCCGCGCATCGATCCCTGCGACGTGTTGCTGATCGCCGGCGACGTCTGCCCGATAATTGGCGAACACGGCGTCGAAGAGCAGGCGAGTTGGGTCCGCGACACGTTCTCTGAGTGGCTTGTTCAAATTCCCGCCGAACGGATCGTCATGACCCCCGGCAACCACGATTTCGTTTTCGAGAAAGAACCGGTCTGGCCGGATCTCCCTGCCGAACTTCTGATCGACGAAGCGGTTGAGCTCGGCAGCGACGGCCCAACTGTGCACTGCTCGCCGTGGGTGCCCGCCCTTCCCAACTGGGCCTTCCATGGCGACGACGCCAAACTCGCCGAAGCCGCAGAGGCAATCCCGGCAGACGCTGACATCTGGTTGCAGCACGGCCCGCCATATGGGTTGCTCGACGCGCTCTGGCGAAATGGTGAGCACGTTGGAAATCGCCACACGCTTGCGGCCCTCGACGAAAAGCCGCCACAGGTCTTCATCTGTGGGCACATACACGAGGCAGCAGGCTTCGCCGAGCGCGCAGGTGCAATGATCGCGAACGTGAGTTTTGTCAATGAGTTCTATGAACCGCAGTTCCGGCATCTCGCGCTCGAGTGGACCGCTGGCAAACTCATACGCCGGGCCGACCGGGAGGCCGGGCCAAAACGACTTTGGGAGACCGAGTAGCAATGAACGTCGCAACGAAGGAACAGGCAGCCGAGCGCGCCGAGCGCGCCCGCGGTAGCAAGCTGAGTGCATTGATCTACGACCCTGCGTTCTGGGTCGGAGAGCGCGCCGGGATGGCAGACCGTCGTCGAGCGATCGTGAGTCAGGCAACCGGCTCGACACTCGAACTCGGCGCAGGAACCGGCCTCAATTTCGACTACTACCCGACCGACCTCGACCGCTTGGTCCTGACGGAGCCCGAGACCAATATGGCCGACAGATTGCGTCGGCGCGTTGAGGCAAGTGGTCGTCAAGCGGAGATCGTGCGCGCGCCGGGTGAACTACTGCCGTTCGACGACAACACGTTCGACACCGTGGTCGGCACGCTCGTCCTCTGCACCGTCGAAGACCCGTCGGCGTCGATCGCCGAAGCTCGGCGCGTGCTCAAGCCGGGCGGCAAGTACCTGCTGATCGAGCATGTCCGATCCGACAGCAAGCGACTCGCCCGCTGGCAGGACCGAATGAACAAGCCGTGGGGCGTACTGGCCGATGGCTGCAACTGCAACCGCGACACCGCATCACTGATCGAGGCTGGCGGATTCGACATTTCCGCCGTCGAAGATGATCGTTGGCGTCTCGTTCCCCCGCTCGTGAAACCGCTGATCCACGGCAGAGCGGTGAACGTCGCCTAGACGTTGGTGTCCGCCTCGCGGATCACGAGCAAAAACACGAGCAGCGCGAGAATCAAGCCGACCACGCCGCCGACGATCGAATTCACGAAGTTCGCTAGCAGAACCGCGACGACGACTACGACTATGAGCCAGAGCAGTCCAGCCATTTTGGAGTCCTCTCGTCGGATTCTCGCTACGCAGTGTTCTTACCCGTGCCGCACGAGTGGGAAACAACCCGTGGCAAGTCGACTCAGGTGGCCGAGCTCTCGATCTCGATCTCCGGGTCGCAGACTGGACAGACCTTGAGCACGTTGTAACCGATGATCGACTGCTGGGTACCGCGCGCTTTTTGTAGAAGTGGTCGCCGCACGGCATCGAGACGACCACCGCACTTGGCACATTCCCACGGATCGTGCACAAATTCGTGGCCGCACGAACCACAAGTGACATTCACGACGTCGCCTTCGCGATTGCCTTCGCGCTTCCCCTTCAGACCTTTGTCCGCCCCGCATGACGGGCATTCAATCTTTGGCAGTGCCACGTGTGCTGCCAGCTCCCGTACCGTCCGCTAACCGTGTGATTGAAATCACGCAATCATACCCTTCCCTAACGTTAGGGTTGAGAATCTCCAAGGACGGATCCGAACCTCATCGGCCATCCGCAAGCCCGGAAGGCCGATCAAAATTTACGCTTCTTCAAACGCTTTTCAGCGCGCCAAATGCGCTACGCGCGAGCAGATTCCCGACGGTAATCGTCTACGCATCGAGCTGCTCGCCGGACTCGTCGTGGCGCTCGCGCTGATCCCCGAAGCGATCTCATTTTCGATCATCGCCGGGGTCGACCCACGACTCGGACTTTTCGCGTCGTTCACCATGGCGGTATCGATAGCAATAATCGGCGGGCGCCCGGCGATGATCTCGGCGGCCACTGGCGCGATGGCATTGGTCGTCGTCTCACTCGTGAAGGACCACGGCGTCGAGTATCTGCTTGCTGCGACGGTGCTCGCCGGTGTGTTCCAGGTTGGGCTGGCACTCGCCGGTGCTGCCAAATTGATGCGCTTTGTCCCGCAATCGGTGATGACTGGATTCGTCAACGCGTTGGCGATTCTGATCTTTTTGGCGCAGATCCCCCACCTCACCGGCGGTGGTGGAGCAGGCTACGTATTCGTTGCGGGGGGTCTGTTGATCATTCTCGGTCTGCCCAGAATCACCAACGCTGTGCCGTCACCGTTGGTCGCGATAGCCGTGCTCACTGGCGTCGCGGTGTTTGCGGGAATCGATCTGCCGACTGTTGGCGACGAGGGCGACCTGCCAAACGCACTGCCGGTTCTGGGAATCCCAGCGGTGCCATTCAACTTCGAGACACTTCAGATAATCGCCCCTTATGCATTCACGCTCGCGATCGTCGGACTGCTCGAATCGATGATGACGGCGCGAGTGGTTGACGACATCACCGACACCAGCTCGGATCGCGATCGCGAGGCTCGCGGACAGGGCATCGCCAACGTGATCACCGGATTCTTCGGCGGCATGGCTGGCTGCGCAATGATCGGGCAGACGATGATCAACGTTCGCGTAAGCGGCGCGCGCACGCGGCTGTCGACCTTTTGCGCGGGTGCGTTTTTGTTGATCCTGATTCTTGGCCTCGGCCCGGTGGTTGCGGTGATACCGATGACCGCGCTGGTGGCCGTGATGATCTTCGTCTCATACGCCACGTTCGATTGGCACAGCATCACCGCTCACACGCTGCGACACATGCCGATCGGAGAGACGATCGTTATGGCTGCGACGGTCTTGACCACCGTGCTAACGCACAACCTCGCGATCGGCGTGGCGGTAGGCGTGTTGACGACGATGGCGGTCTTCTCGCGCCGAGTCGCCCATCTGCTCGACGTCAGTCGCTACGTCAGCGACGACGGTAAGGCTGCGGTCTACAAGGTCGAGGGTGAACTCTTCTTCGCGTCCAACGACGAGCTGATCGACGCATTTCATCACCCCGAAGACCCACAGGAAATAATCATCGATCTGACTTCGGCGCACATTTGGGACCAATCCGCCGTTGCTGCGCTCGACGCGATTACACACAAGTACGAGCGCCAGCACAAGACGATCGAAATCCTTGGTCTGAACCAGCCGAGCGAAGAACTTCATCGCTCCTTGACCGGCAAATTCGCGACGGCCCACTGACCGGCTGGAGACGCGTTGACGTACGGATCAACAACGATGGGGCAACCGACTTTTCGGATCGGCGAGATCGCCGAGCGCGTCGGGCTATCGCTGCGAAGCGTGCGCTTCTATGAAGAGCAGGGCTTGATCACGCCGGAGGGTCGGACCGAAGGCGGATTCCGCCTCTACACCGACGAACACGTCGAGCGCCTGCGGCTGATCATGCACATGAAACCGCTGGGCTTTTCAGTTCAGGAGATGCGCGAGCTGCTCGACACTCGGGATGCGCTGGTCAATTCGGCGCCGGGCGGCGATGGCTATGACGAGGCATACCGAGACTTCAGTCAATTCGTCGATGCAGCAACCAAGCGCGTCGCCGAATTGCGCCAAACCCTGACAACCGCCGAATCGTTCGCGGCAAAGCTGCGCCGCGAAGTGGCGAACCCGAGTTCGTTGAGTCGCTAGCAGCGCGTCATTCTGCTCGGCGCGTCGGCCCTGCGTCAGCCGCGTCGGTGCCCGCCTGCCAGCCCGGTGCCCGACCGCCATTTGGCGGGCACACGGTTTCGAGCGATATCCCGGCGCGAACCAGAAGCCACGAGATCACGGAGTTCGAGTTCCACATGTCATTGCCGCCATCCACGGGACGACCCCAGACGTGCATCGGTACCGCCGAGACATCTGCGAGCAACGCTCGGGCTGCATTGACGTCCTCGGTCAAAACAATCGGGCTGTCGACCGCAAACGCGGCATCCGGGATCTCGCCGTCGGCCCAACAGCGAAGTTCGTATCGGAACAGCCGCCAGCGGCCCGCCCACGCGGCACCGACCGGTCCTTCGTCGACGACGCCTCGATCTGCCGGCTGACCCGGCACCCACACCGGCGCGAGCTCGATCACGTGAAGTTGCCTGCCGTCGTCGACGATCAAAGCGCTGTGGAACAGCGGTTTGCGTTCACAACGCTGCCGGAAGGCTTCGATCGCCTCCCAAGCGCTGGAGCAACACCGCACGACGTAACCGCCAGCGCCGACGGGCAGCCAATACAGCGATATCAAGCCGGATCACCCACGAGCGGAAGA
>JBMYXO010000016.1:0-10860 GCA_049608465.1 Solirubrobacterales bacterium
CACCGCCCGTCACACCATGGAAGTTGGCCACGCCCGAAGCCGTTACTCCAACCCTTGTGGAGGAGGACGTCGAAGGTGGGGCTGATGACTGGGGTGAAGTCGTAACAAGGTAGCCGTACCGGAAGGTGCGGCTGGATCACCTCCTTTCAGGGAGTAATCTGCTTTATAATACTATAAAGTAAGATACGGTCGAACAGGTTTAAATGATAAGGTTCTACATAGCTTTTTAGAGTTTATATATGGGGCTTATAGCTCAGCTGGTTAGAGCGCATCTCTGATAAGGATGAGGTCCCAGGTTCGAATCCTGGATCGCCCACTTGAGGTGCCGTGACGCTGCGCATTTCGCGATGCTCGGGCTTGGCTGATCGGTCACGGACAGGGGTCCGCTCCCTCGCAGCCTGCGCCCTGTGCGGCGCGAACTGCTTGGTCACCGCGCCTCAAGCGCGCGGGGGGATCGACTGGCCGGATTCGAGCTCGTCGAGGGTTTGCATTGCTTCTTCGACGGAGGCGAATTCGAGACGGACTTTGACGCCTCGGTCGTTGACCTTCACCAGTGGGTCGATGCCGACAAGTTTCGTGAATCGATCGCTGATCACGTCGGCGGCTTCGGTCGCTTCGGCCTGCCGAGTGGTCCGTGAAGTCTCAACCTTTACTTTAGGCTTTGCGGATCCGCCGGTCTGCGCGGCGGCCTCGGCCTGCCGCTCCGTCTCGCGCACGGACCAGCCGCGATCGACGGCTTCGTGCGCCAGCTTGCGGGTCATGTACGTGTCGCCGGCACGCAGCAGTGCGCGGCCGTGGCCCTCGCTGAGCATTCCGTCTTCGACCATCACGATCACTTCATCCGGCAGGTTGAGCAATCGGATCAGGTTGGAAACCGCGACGCGGCTCTTGCCGACGCGCTTGGCGACCTCCTCCTTGCTCAGGTTGAGGTCGTCGACCAGAGCGGCGCAGGCGCGTGCCGCGTCGATCGGGTTGAGGTCGACGCGTGCCATGTTCTCGACCAACGCCAGTTCGAGTGTGTTCGCCTCGAGATCGGCTCGCACGTAGGCCGGCACCTTCTCCACACCTGCGAGTTTTGAGGCCCGCAACCGGCGTTCTCCCGCCACCAACTCATAGCGGCCTCCCGACAAGGGCTTTACGAGCAACGGCTGGATCACGCCGTTCTGCTGGATCGAAGCCGCGAGGTTGTTCAGCGCTTCCTCGTCAAAATTCGAGCGTGGTTGATGCGGGTTGACCTCGATCGATGTGATCGGCAACTGGCGCAGTTCATCCTGGGTCAGATCGGTCGGTGTGGTCGGCAGAATCGCGGACAGTCCGCGACCCATTCCTCTACGGTTGCCATTGGTTTCGGTCTTAGCCACGGAGGGCCACCTCTTTCGCGAGTTCGAAGTACGCGCCGGCACCGGCGCTGTGTGGATCGTGATGCGTGACCGGTTTGCCAAAGCTCGGAGCCTCCGCCACTCGCACGTTGCGTGGAATGACGGACTCGAACAGCAATCCGGGAAAGTGTTTGCGCAGCTCGTCCTCGACGTCGGTCGCCAGTCGCGTGCGACCGTCGTGCATGGTCATCACCAGGCCACCGATCACGAGGCGCGGATTGAGCTCGCGCTGGATCAGGCCGACGGTGTCGAGTAGATCGGCCAGACCCTCTAGCGCGTAGTACTCGGTCTGGACCGGGACGATCACGCGATCGGCGGCGACCATCGCATTGACGGTCAGAGGTCCGAGGGAGGGAGGACAGTCGAAGAAAATAAAGCGAAACTGGCCGCGATGGGATGCCAGCGCATCCTTGAGGATCGTTTCCGAGCCGGCTATGCGCGGCAACTCGACGTTCGCCCCGGCAAGGTCCGGAACCGACGGCACGATCGAGAGATTCTCGATTTCAGTCGAACAGATCGCCTGCGCGATCGTTGCATCGCCGATCAAAACGTCGTAGATCGTCGGAGATTCCTGCTTTGACAGCCCGAGTCCAACCGTTGCGTTTGCCTGCGGGTCGATGTCAATCAACAGCGTCGGGTAGCCGGCTTCGGCTACGCAGGCGGCGAGATTGACCGCCGTGGTCGTCTTTCCGACGCCGCCTTTTTGATTGGCGATCGCATAAATCGTCGTCTGCGTTGAGTTCGCCGTTCCCGGAGATGAGGGAGATGAGTCCGCTGACTGGGACGAATCGTCCGAGTGGGTCGAATCTGACTGGTGAGAGGGATCAGACATCTGTTGCACGACCGGAAGACTACGCTTAAAACCGGACTTCTCCAGCGATGAACGCGCTATTTCATGGGGTTTTCCACGGAATTTGCGTCCTCAGCCAGAAAGCGGCTTGCGCAGCGCGACACCCGGACGACGCGGAAACCGTTGGTCGGTTGCAGACCGCTTTTCGGCGAGGAAGAATTGTCTTGCGCGCGATCCGGGATACGGCGACGCAGGAATCGGTTCGCCGACACTCATGCCGAGCACTGCGGCAGCGGCCTCGGCCATTGCGAGTTCGTCGGAGTCGGGATCGCCCTTCCAGGCAACCATCGACGCAAAGTCCGAACCGATTGGTTCGCGCAGCAAGGGAGCGCTGTACTCGAGCAACGCAGCCAGTGGCGCCAGCGCGCGCGACGTGACGAGGTCGAAGCTCTCGCGCGCATCACTGCCAACTGCCGAAAACTCCTCGACGCGCGCCCACACGCAATCGACGTTTTTGAGATCCAGCTCGCGAGCGATCGAACTCGCCGTCTCCATCTTCTTTCTAACGCTGTCGAGCAGCGTCACGCTCAAATCTGGACGAGCGATCGCCAGGACAAGACCGGGGAATCCGACGCCTGCGCCGATATCGATCGCTGTGCGGGCAGATTTGATCGCATCAATTCGCAGCCCGGAGAGACTGTCGGCCACGTGGGCGTCGAGCGCCGTGGAAACGTCCGAAATCGCGGTGCCGGAAATCTCGAGATCCACGGTGCGAGAGGCCAGCTGGAGCAACATTTCCGACTGCTCGGTCGACAGCGCGAAATCGTCGCGGATTCGCGCGAGTTTTTCAGCATTTGTGGCGCGATGGCTCATCTGCTGAAGCTTGAAGGGCTCTGACGGTCGTTCGCGTAAAACGTGAAACGGTCGCCGTGACCTGAGGAGTCAGCTTCCGGCGGGAGTGACGACGATTCGGCGATCGGGATCCTCGCCGACGCTGTGAGTGTCAACATCGCCGTTGTCCATCAAGTAGTGGTGGACACTGCGTCGCTCGTTCGATGTCATCGGCTTGAGCTCCACCTGTTGACCAGAGGACAGCGCATCGCGAACTGCTTTGTCCGCAAGGTCGAAAAGTTCTTCCTCTCGCGCCGCGCGATACTCATCGATATCCACGGACACTCGCCTGCGTTCGTCGGGATCCACGGCCTTCGCGCTCACGAGATACGCGATCAATTGAATCGCGTCGAGTGTTTGCGCGCGACGGCCTATGGCGAAGCCAAGATCATCTCCGGAAACATCGATCAGAATGTCGTCGCCTTCTTGTGAATACTCGACCTCGGCGGTGAGTCCTGCTCCGGCGAGGATGTCGCTGACGATGCTCGTCGCGAGCTGCGCCTGGCGCGTGTCTTCCGATGAAACTCGATCTGTTGTCTCTACATCACTCATGATTTGGCTAGCGCCTCCGTCCTGAACGTTTCTTTTTCTGTCGTGGTGGTGGTGGCGGTGGTTTTGTGGGCTTTGCCGCATCTGCGGATCCCCCGTTCGCGCCTGCCACCGCCGCGCTGGTCTGGGCACTGTCTCCGGCGAGAACCGGGTCTCCCTGTTTGATTCTCAGCCACTTGACAAAGAACGACTGTCCCAGCGTCCAGAAGTTGGTCGTGATCCAGTAGAGAATCAGACCAGAGGGGAAATTGATGATGAAGGGCACGAAGACGAACGGCAGTGCCAGCATCAGTCGTCGCTGCATTTGGTCCGTCGCCGCGGAGAGCGACACGATCGTCGAGCCCAGCTGAGACCCGACGTAAAGCACGATCAACACCACCAGCACTGCACCGGTTGGCTTCTCGACGAGGTTCGGGATGAACAGCCAGCTCGGATCGTTGGCCTGGATTTCGGCTGTAAGTTGGCTGTCGCGCAGCGCATAAAACATCGCAATGAAGAACGGCAGCTGCGCAAGCAATGGGAAGCAAGAGGCCAACGGATTGATTCCGTGGTCCTTGAAGAACTTCATCAACTCCTGTTGCTTCTTCTGCGGGTCGTCCTTGTACTTCTCGTTCAGTTCCTTGATCTGCGGCTGATACTGCTGCATGTGCAGCATGCTGGTGATCTGTTTGTAGGTCAGCGGGATCAGCAGAATTCGCACGATGACCGTGAGCAGAATGATTCCCCATCCCCACGGGATGCCGAGATCGAAGTAGAAGAAACGCAGCGCCCCGTCGAGCACATCGATGATTGGGCTGAGCAAGTCAGTTATGAAGTTCGCGACCGGCATCAGCTCGAAGCTCCGTGTCCGTGACCGCAATCGCCATGCTTGTGACGATCGTCACGAACGCTGCGGAAGAGCTTTTGGTCTTCGACGTAGTCGAATCCCCCATCGCTGAGCGGATTGCAGCGCACGACTCGCCAGCTTGCGAGCACAGAGCCACGAATCGGCCCGTACGTTTTCACTGCGTCCACGGCATAGTGCGAACAGCTTGGGTAGTAGCGGCATCGCGGACCGAGCATCGGTGAGATCACTTTGCGGTACGCGTGAACTGGCAACAACAACAGCCACCCGATGGCGCCACTTGTTCTATTTGCGAGCTTGTGCACTGATAAGGGGAGTTGGGTGTGGAGGTGGTCGACGGCTGGTCGGTGGGTGATGGCCCGGTTGCTCCGAACCATTCGGCGCAAGCCAGATTCAATTAGTGGTTCGGAGTGCTCGTCTCATCCGACGAAGAACCGGTCGTCCCGGGCGTTGCCGAAATCAATTCGCTGAGGGCTTGCTTGATCCCCTGCATGCCCTCTCGTTCAACCAAGTCGGCGGATTCGGAGCGCGCGAGCACGACGTAGTCTAGGCCGTCGGTCAGTTCGTCTGTCAGTTCGGTCAGGGCCTCGCGAATCGTGCGCTTCACCTTGTTGCGAACCACGGCGTTCCCAACCTTGCGACCGACCGACACACCGAAGCGTGATTCCTCGTTCGCGGCATCGCCTCGAGCGAACGAATACAACACCAGATAGCGGTTCGCCTTCGAACGGCCCTGCCTATACACGCGCTGAAACTCAGTGCTGCGGGAAAGACGTCGGCCCTTCGCTCGGGACGAGGCCAAGGTCGACATCGCTACGGCGTCAGCCGCTTGCGACCCTTGTTGCGACGACGCTTGATCACGTTGCGGCCGCCAGGGGTGCGCATACGTGCACGAAACCCGTGGACACGGGCCCGCTTGCGTTTCTTTGGCTGGTAAGTGCGTTTCATGGTTGGAACCGAACGGTCAGTATAGGCCGTAATCGCCAAACATCTAGGAGCTTTCCCGTCGACATTCGATTTGCCAATCGACGTCGGCACGTTTTTGTGCGACTTTGCGACGTTGTTGGCGTCGGCGGGTCCCGGCTTGTGCCTTCTGCAAGAGCCTTCGGTTATAGTCCGACGAACGAACCCCGGACTGTCCTTTCAGAGGCCACGAACGGGCGGAAAAAGACGCGATTCAAGCCGACCGATCGCTCGAATTTCGTTCACCTCGGCGAGCACGCCCAAGTCATTCAATACGCGCAACGGAGCCTGCGATGCAGTCTGACCAGCTCTGGTCAAAAACCTATGCCTTGTTCTCGTCACAGATTTCAATTGAGGTGGCGGAAACCTGGTTGTCCCAGCTCTCCCCGGTGAGTTTCGAACAGTCGCAGTTGACTCTCGTCGGCTCCGCGCGTGCGCGAAGTTGGGTCGAACTTCGCTACGGACGACCACTTGCACAATGCGCTTCGCAGGCTGCGGGAGTCGACGTCCGAATCACACTTGTATCGCCGGATGCCGTCACGATCGACTCAGGGATGGAGTCCACTGCGATCGATCCGTCCAGCACCGGGGCGTTGCCGTCGACCGCGCTGAACCCCAAATACACCTTCAGCCAGTTCGTGATCGGTAAGTCGAACCACATCGCCCACGCCGCCGCGCTCGCCGTCGCTGAACAACCAGCGCAGGCATTCAACCCACTTTTCATCTATGGAGCACCCGGAGTCGGAAAGACGCACTTGCTCCACTCAATCGGTAACTACCTGGCCGATCAGGCGCCGGAGATGACAGCGCGATATTTAACCGCCGAGAACTTCGCCTCTTTGTTCAGGACTGTGATCCGTGATGGCACGATCGGCAGATTCAAGACCGATCTCAGAAATAGCGACGTGCTTCTTGTCGACGACGTTCAGTTCTTGCAGAGCAAGGTCAAAACCGAAGAGGAGTTTTTTCACACCTTCAATGCGCTGCATGAAGCGGGCCGACAACTTGTCATCAGTTGCGACCGAACGCCACGACAGCTGGAGCAGCTGGCAGATCGTTTACGCGAGCGATTCGAGTCTGGACTTGTGGTCGAGGTTGAGGCTCCCGACCATCGCTTGCGGTCGGCCATCCTCGGTAAACGCGTGCAGGTCGACAACATTCCAATCGATGATGGGCTCGCCCTCGACCGCATTGCCGCCCGCGTGCCCGCCAACGTCCGCTCACTCGAGGGCGCACTTATCCGTGTCAGTGCGTTCGCGTCGATGCGCGACCAACCCGTCAACACAGAACTGGTGGATGAACTACTGGATGCGATTCATCCCGACTCCAATCCGCGCAGCGCGCTCACGCACCTGAGCGAGTCGTCGCGAGTTCCTCCGGCGGCGGACGCAGCACAGATCATTTCTGTTGTGGCCGAGCATTTCGGTTTGAGTGTCGACGAACTGGTTGGCTCCGGTCGTACGCGCGCAGTGACCGGTCCGCGGCAGATCGCCATGTACTTGGCCTGCCAGTTGACCGACGAAACTTTGCCCCAGATCGCCAAGCGCTTTGGCCGTGACCATTCGACCGTCGTGCACGCTCGAAACAAGGTTGCTCAACAAATCCGATCAGATGCTTCCACCGCCCCCGTTGTGGATAGTCTGAAAGCGCGGGTTATTTCATCACCCGTGAGCCATGAGGAGCCTGTTGACATTGTGGACGCTTCATTGATGTCCAACGAGCGATCCACAACCCAGCCGAAACCGTCCACAGCCAATTAACCTCCGAACCTCAATCGTGAAGCGGGTTTGAGAAGTTGTCCACAACATTCACAGACCAACACCAACAAGAACCAAAACCATTGAATTCCGAAGGATCATCTGGCATGCGCCTGACTGTTGACCGCGCGATCTTCGTCGAGGCGCTACTGCCTGTGGGACGCGCTGTTTCGACACGCTCGATAATCCCCGCGTTGTCGGGAATCCAGCTGCAGGCCGAAACTGGTTCTCTGACCCTCACCGCAACGGACGGCGACATTTCAATCCGCACGAAGATCCCAGCCGAGGTTGAGTCCGGCGGTGAGAGTGTCGTGCCGGGCCGTTTGCTCGCCGACGTGGCACGGCAACTACCCACCGGCGATGTTTCGTTGGTGGTCGACGAATCTGGCCTGCTGGCGATCGACTGCGGAACCGCCGCGTTCAAGCTGCGGCTTCTGCCGGCCGACGATTTTCCCGCGATCCAACCCGTCAGCGGCCAGAAGGTCACTCTTCCGGTTTCCGAGTTCTCTGAGACGATCGATCAAGTCGCACGCTCAGCGTCACGCGATGAAACGCGACCGCACCTGACCGGCATCCTGCTCTCGGTGGACGGCGACAAACTTCGCTCCGTCGCCACCGACTCATATCGCCTGGCGGTGCGCACGACGAGCATCGGCGAACCCGTGAGCGAACGAATTGAGGCGAATGTTCCCGCCCGCGCTTTGCAGGAAGCGACAAAAATCTCCGAGGGTCACGACACTCTCGAGATCACACTCACCGATCGCCAGATTTCGTTTGAGGTCGGAGAAACACTGCTCGTATCCCGGTTGATCGATGGCCAGTTTCCCGACTTCGAGCAACTCCTACCCGACAGCTACGAACATGAGCTGGATGTTGACGTCTCAGAACTTTTCGATGCTGTGAAGCGAGTAAGCCTGCTCGCCCAGCGCAACACACCACTGAAGGTCGCTCTGACCGATGGTGAACTCGAGGTCTCCGCTCAGACAACAGACGTCGGTGAGGCACGCGAGACGATTCCGGCACCAGATTTTTCGGGCGACGATCTCGAAATTGGCTTCAACCCAGATTTTCTGAGAGAAGGCTTGGACAGTGTTCACACCGACCGCGCGACTTTCAAGTTGATCAGCGCCTTTCGCCCCGGCTTGATCGTCGCCGGCGATGACGATGAATTCATGTATCTCGTCATGCCGATTCGGCTGAACACCTGATCGCAGCCGATCGATCGACGCCGACGATCAACCAGCCTCGCACGCAGTCGCGCCCAGCTGACGGACCTGCGTAACCAATGATCGTCCAGCAACTCAACGCTCGCAACTTCAGGGGCTACGAACGCGTTGAGCTGTCGATCGGCGAGCAGGTGACCGTCGTGACAGGCGACAACGGAGCCGGTAAGACCAATCTTCTGGAGGCGCTGTTCTTTGGCTGCGTCGGGCGGTCTTGCCGAACCCGTATCGATGCACAGACGATTCGATTTGACCAGCAGGTGGCGCGAGTGGAGGTGACCGGAACTGAGCAGCTGGAACGCCACGATCTTGCTGTGGCAGTCGATCGCAAGGAGGGGAAAACGTTTTTCGCCGACGGCGCGAAGGTAGATGGGTTCGAGGCATTTGAGTGGCGACCACCGACGACAGTGTTCATGCCCGATCGACTCGAATTGATCAAAGGCGCGCCTGGCGCACGACGCGCCCATCTCGACCAGTTCGTCGCCGCGCTTTGGCCGGCGCGCAGACAGAATCGTCGATCCTATGCAGAGGCGCTGGCGCAGCGAAACGCGCTGCTCTCTCGCGGCGCGGCGGCAACTCAACTGGACACGTGGGATCACGAGCTGGCTCGCCACGGCCTTGCATTGATCGCGGATAGGCGGGCGGCGATCGAAACGATCGAGGCTCGGTTTGGGCGGATCGGCGAAGAACTGGGCCTCGTCGGATCGCCTGACATTCGCTATCGAACTGTTGCCGCGGTCGACACCGTCGAGGACTTCGTGGATCAACTTCGGCAACGCCATGACAGCGACATCACCCGCGGTTTCACGACCTTCGGACCGCACCGAGACGAGGTGGTGCTGCGCAACGAGGCACGCGAAGTTCGAACTTACGGATCACAGGGTCAGCAAAGGCTGACGTTGCTGTCGCTGCTGCTCGCAGAGTGCGAGGCGATCACAACGCTGACGGCGCGACGGCCACTGATTCTTCTCGACGATGTGATGAGCGAGCTCGACGCCACGCGCAGGACGCTGCTGGTGGATCGTGTCTGCACGCTCGGTCAGGTTCTGGTAACGGCGACGGAGGTGGAGCACGTTCCCGACCACAGCGCGATCGATCGCGTCGTCGCGGTGAAGAATGGCGAGGTGGTCAGTTAGCGTGCCGGACGTATGACGCGACGAAGAAATCCATTTCCATTGGCGGACGCGCTCGGCCAGTTCACCGACTCGGTGCAGCCACCGACCTCGTTGGCGGCGATTCAGCGAGCCTGGCCCGATGCCGTCGGTGCGTCGATTGCGAAATGGGCCTCGCCGATCGGCGAGGCGAGCGGAGCCGTGACGGTCGAATGTGACGACTCCGTCGTCGCTCACGAACTGCAGATGATGGCACCGCAGCTGCTCGAAAAACTCGCGTCCGAGCTACCGGAAAACGCCCCGAAGACACTTCGTTTCGTGGTTCGTTGAGACGTTTCCAGCAGACTTTCGCAAGAGTTCCGTCGCAAAGTTGTCATAAACGTTGGATTCCGCATAACCATGCGGGTTTGAGCGGCGTCAATACGGCCGAATCCGCCGCCGGAAATGCTAACCTTCAGGTATTGCTTCAGCGACCATTTCCGGGCACGCAGTCGCCCGCTGAAAGGTCCGGCTCACCGATCCGACGCATCCGCGTTTCTGCCCCGGTTAGAACTCTGATCGCCGGGGTTTTTCAGTTGGATGACGACGCGTTGAACCGGTTTTTTCGCAGAAGCACGGCCAGTCGACGCAGTAAACCACCGACACAAGAATTATCTGGGAGATTTGATGGCGGATTCGCCAGAGACCGACGCAATTGAAGAGACTCCGGAAGAGTTGGCGGCCGACGCCGAACACGCTAAGCAGGCGGCGTCGGAAGAGCTCGCCGCGCAGGACGCCGAAAACGTCGTCGCCGCGACGAAGGCGAAAAAGAATCAAGGCTCTGCCGACTACGGCGCCGAAGACATCACGGTCCTCGAAGGCCTCGAGGCCGTCCGCAAGCGTCCCGGTATGTACATCGGCTCGACCGGTCCACGCGGACTGCACCACCTCGTCTACGAGGTCGTCGACAACTCGGTCGACGAAGCGCTGGCCGGCTACTGCACGGAGATCGAGGTCACGATTCATCCGGACAACTCGGTCACGGTCAAGGACAATGGTCGAGGTATTCCCGTTGCAGTCCAAAAGCAGACTGGTCGCCCGGCCGCAGAAGTCGTCATGACAGTTCTTCACGCCGGCGGCAAGTTCGGCGACGGTGGCGGCTACAAGGTTTCAGGTGGTCTGCACGGCGTCGGTATCTCCGTAGTCAACGCGCTTTCCGAGACCGTCGACCTCGAGATCCACCTCGACGGCAAAATCCACACGCAGTCGTATGACCGCGGCATCCCGCGCGCCGACCTCAAATCCGGCGGCTCGTCAAAGGAAACAGGCACGCAGGTCACGTTCTTGCCGGACGCCGACATCTTCGAGACGCT
>JBMYXO010000016.1:10870-33987 GCA_049608465.1 Solirubrobacterales bacterium
AGTTCGACTACACGACTCTGCAGACCCGTCTGCGCGAAATGGCGTTCCTGACGCGTGGCCTGCGGATCACCTTGACCGACGAGCGCGGCGAGGGCCGATCAGACAGCTTCAAGTTCGACAACGGCATCCGTGACTTCATCGAGTACCTGCATTCGACAGGATCGAAAGATCCGATTCACAAGAAGATCGTCTACTTCTCCGACGAAACCGAGAACGAAGAAGTCGAGATCGCACTGCAATGGAACGACAGCTACCAAGAGTCGCTGCTCTCGTTCGCCAACAACATCAACACGCACGACGGGGGCACGCACCTTTCCGGGTTTCGCAGCGCGTTGACGAGAACCATGAACGCCTACGCGCGCGAGAAGGGGATGCTCAAAGAGGGCAAGGACAAAAACCTCGAGGGCGAAGACATCCGCGAGGGCATCACGGCGATCATCTCCGTAAAGCTCCAGGAGCCGCAGTTCGAAGGGCAGACGAAGGGTAAGTTGGGCAACCCGAACATCGAGGGTTTTGTCCAGAAGGCGACCAACGAGAAGCTCGCCGAGTTCCTTGAGGAGAACCCAAAAGAGGCCAAGGCGGTTCTGACCAAAGCGATTGAAGCCTCTCGCGCACGTATGGCGGCGCGCAAGGCGCGCGATCTGACGCGCCGCAAGTCGGCGCTTGAGAACTCCGCGCTACCGGGCAAGCTCGCTGACTGCTCGGTACGCGACCCGGCACTGGCGGAGTTGTTCATCGTCGAGGGTGATTCGGCAGGCGGCTCGGGCAAACAGGGACGCGACCGCAACACACAGGCGATCCTGCCGCTGCGAGGCAAGATCATCAACGTCGAGAAGGCTCGTACCGACAAGGTGCTCGCCAACAACGAGATCCAGGCGCTGATCACCGCGATCGGAACCGGAATCGGCGGCGAGTTTGACCTCGAGTCGCTCCGCTACCACAAGATCATCCTGATGACCGACGCTGACGTTGACGGCGCGCATATCCGGACGCTCGCTCTCACATTCTTCTTCCGCCATTGCAAGGATTTGATCACTGGCGGATACATCTACATCGCCAAACCGCCGCTCTACAAGCTGAAGGTCAGTGGCAAGGACCGCTACGTCGAGAAGGAGCAAGAACTCGAAGAGGTCCTGCTGACCAACAAATACGAAAAGTTCAAGATCACCGAGATTGCCGATCGCGGGGCATCCGATGCGGCGTTGAAGAAGAAAAACTCAAAGCCGAAATCGATGGAGCTGACCGAGGCACGTTGGCAACGATTCTCGAAGTTGCTCAAACAACACCAGGGTTGGTCCACCGTGCTCCGGGCTGAGTACGGCCATGAGGTTGTCGACTTCCTTGAACGCTCGAGCATCGTCGCCACCGGACTGACCAGCGCCGACGACGTCGTCAAGTTCGCCACCAACGGCAAGGACGACACCGCGTCGGTCCTTGTTGAACTGGTGCGCGAGAACGACGTCGAGTTGACGCTGCGCGCAGTCGAGACGGAGACTGGACACGCGCAGGTACACAGCCTTTCGCGCACGCTCTTCGAGGGCAAGGAGTTCCGTGAATTCGTGAAGGCACAGACGACGCTGACCGAATTGGTCGGCGAGCTACCGGTCGAAATCGAGCTAGACGGCTCCTTCGAAGTTGCGCGGTCCTACGAAGAACTGCGCCAGAAAGTGATCAAACTCGCGTCCAAGGGCGTCGCGATCTCCCGCTTCAAGGGTCTTGGTGAGATGAACGCCGATCAACTCGCTGAAACGACGATGAACCGTGAGACCCGAACTCTCGCCCAGGTGACCATCGAGGACGCCGCGGCCGCAGAAGAGATGTTCGCCACGCTGATGGGCGACAAGGTCGAGCCACGAAAAGCCTTCATTGACGAACACGCCAAGGAGGCGGTGAATATCGATGTCTAACCAGGGACCGCTCGAATCAATACTGGAGGAACGCTCGCTCGAAGAGGAGATGCGCTCGTCGTACATCGAGTACGCGATGAGCGTGATCGTCGGACGCGCGTTGCCTGACGCCCGCGACGGCCTCAAACCAGTCCACCGTCGCGTGCTCTACGGCATGAGCGAACTCGGCCTCGCACCGAACCGCGCATACCGCAAGTGCGCGTTGATCGTCGGCGAGGTGATGGGTAAGTACCACCCGCACGGCGACCAATCGATCTACGACACGTTGGCCCGCCTGGCGCAGGACTTCGCAATCCGTGCGCCATTGGTCGACGGTCAGGGAAACTTCGGCTCGATCGACGGCGACCGGCCTGCCGCGATGCGGTACACCGAGGCGCGAATGGCGCGCATCACGATGGAGATGCTGCGCGACCTCGACGAGGACACCGTCGATTTCGAGCCCAACTACGACGCCTCGATTCTCGAGCCATCCGTACTGCCGTCGCGCTTTCCAAACCTCCTGGTCAACGGCAGCACGGGCATCGCCGTGGGCATGGCGACGAACATTCCGCCGCACAATCTCGGCGAGACGATCGATGCGACCGTTGCCCTGATCGACGATCCCGACGTTGACCTCGACGGTTTGATGGAGCACATCAAGGGCCCGGACTTTCCGACCGGTGCTGCAATTCTCGGCCGCGCCGAAATCCGTCGCGCTTTCGAGACTGGACGTGGTCGCGTGCGCATGCAGGCAATCTGCCACGTCGAACCGATCGGCCAGGGCAAGGAGGCGATCATCGTCACCGAGCTGCCGTACATGGTCAAGAAGGGCGGTGACGACGGCCTGATCGTGAAGATCGCGCAGCTCGCACGCGACAAGAAGATCCCCGAGATTTCGGATCTTCGCGATGAGTCGGACAAGAACGGGATGCGCCTGGTCATCGAACTCAAGCGCGACGCGATTCCCGAGGTTGTAAAGAACAAGCTCTTCAAGCACACGCCGATGCAGCAGACCTTTGGCGTCAACATGGTCGCGCTGGTCGATGGCGTGCCGCGCCTGCTCAACCTCAAAGAACTGCTGCAGTACTACCTGGGGCACCAGAAGGAAGTCATCACGCGGCGCACGAAATACCGCCTTCGCAAGGCCGAGGCGCGTGCGCACATCCTGTCGGGGCTGCTGATCGCGGTCGGAAACATCGACGAGGTCGTGGCACTGATTCGTGCGTCAAGCGACCCCGACGAGGCGCGCAGCGGATTGATGGAGAAGTTCGCGCTTTCGCGGGAGCAGGCTCAGGCGATCTTGGATCTGCGACTGCAGCGACTGACCGCGATGGAGGCCGACAAGATTCAGGCCGAATACGACGACCTCGTGGAACAGATCAAGGAGTTGCGAGAGCTACTCGGCGACGAGACGAAGATCTTCCAGGTGATTCGCGATGAGTTGATGGAGATTCGCGAGGCACACGCCGATGCGCGTCGGACGATGATCACCGATCAAGAAGCCGACATGAAGATGGAGGATCTGATCGCCGACCGTCAGATGGTGATCTCGATCACCAACTCCGGCTACATCAAGTCGCTGCCACTGGACACGTACCGCTCTCAGAAGCGCGGAGGCGTCGGGATCAAGGGTATGGACACCAAGGACGACGACTACATCGAGCATCTGTTCATCACGAGCACGCACGACTACCTGCTGTTCTTCACCAATCGCGGCAAGGTCTATCGCCAGAAGGTCTACGAGTTGCCCGAGATGGCGCGCACCGCAAAGGGCCGAGCGCTTGTCAACCTGCTTCCGCTGCGCGACGGCGAACGCGTGCAGGCTGTGATCGCGACGCGTGACTTCAAGGAGTCGAAGTACCTCGCCTTCGCGACCAAGAAGGGCCAGGTCAAGAAGACCGAATTCCTTGAGTACAACACGCCGATCAAGGCCGATGGAATCATCGCGATCAAGATTCGCGACGACGACGAGCTGGTGGCCGTGCGCTTGACCAACGGCGAGGACGACGTAATCATGATCTCGAAGTCCGGCCACGCCGTGCGATTCAAGGAGGAACAGGCCCGCCCGATGGGTCGCAGCACCGGTGGCGTCCGCGGCATGAATGTCGCCAAGCCCAAGGGCAACGAAGTCATCGCCATGGAAGTGGCCAAGGACGACTGTGATCTGCTCGTCGTGACCGAGGGCGGCTACGGCAAACGCACCCAGATTTCCGAGTACCCGGTCAAGGGCCGCGGCACGATGGGTGTCCTGACGATCAAGCTGACCGACAAAAAGGGTGAGCTTGCTGCCGCGCTGATAGTGCGCCCGGGCGACGAACTGCTGTTCATGAGCCAGGGCGGAATGGTCCAACGCACGCCGGCCGATGACATCTCTCAGTACAAACGCGCCTCACAGGGTGTGCGCGTAATGAACATCAAGGACGAGGACTGCGTCAGCGCCGTCGCGCCGGTGATGGAGAAGAGTGCCGAAGAGGCGGCCGATGCCGCACCCGACGAGGTCCTACCGAGCGGTGCGGGCCCGACGATGGAGCTGATCGACAACCCGGACCTTCCGGCTGACGATCAGTGAAAACCTGACGAGCTGAACACCTGACGAGCTGAACACCTGACGAAAGTGAACGACCCGTCGGAAGCATCCCGACGGGTCGATCGCTTCGATCTTCGGCGGGGCTACTTGCCCGCCGCGTAACGCTCCGCCACAACGTCCCAGTTGACCACGGCCCACCAGGCCTTGAGGTACTCGGGACGAACGTTCTTGTAGGTCAGGTAGTAGGCGTGCTCCCAGACGTCGTTGCCGAGCAGCGGTGTCTTGCCGTCGGTCAGCGGCGAGTCCTGGTTGGCGGTGCTGGTGATCGCCAATTCGCCACCGTCGAGCACGAGCCAGGCCCAACCGCTGCCGAACTGCGCGACACCCGCGGCCTCGAACTGCGTCTTGAACTCGTCGAAGGAGCCGAACTTGGCGTTGATCGCGTCGAGCAACTCGCCGCTGGGTTCGCTGCCGCCCGGCGTCATCGACTCCCAGAACATCGTGTGATTGAGGTGGCCACCGCCGTTGTTGCGGACCGGCCCCTGCTTGTCGGCGGGCAGACTCGAGAGATTCGCGACGACCTCTTCGATTGGTTTGTCCGCCCATTCGGTGCCCTCAAGTGCCGCGTTGGCCTTGTCCACGTAGGCCTGGTGGTGTTTGTCGTGGTGCAGGTGCATGGTCTCTTCGTCGATCGTCGGAGCCAGCGAGTCGTACGGGTACGGAAGTGCGGGTACTTCGAATGCCATGAGAATTCCTTTGCTTGGATGGGGCTGGTTCGGATGGGGTCTACAAAATCAAGAACCCAATCTTATGCAAGGAAGCTCAGGCTGCTGCTGAAGCCGGGACGTACGGCAACCACTGCACCGGAATCGTCGGACTGGCAACGTGAATGAAGATCGTTGCGTGTGGCGCGCGCGGTCGGGTACGCAGCTTCATGCCGGATTGCGAAACCGAGCGATCGCCCTTGCGACGGTTGCACCCGGCGCAGCAGGCAACGACGTTCTCCCAACTCGTGTCCCCACCTTTCGACCGGGGCACGACGTGATCCATCGTCAACGAACCTCGCCGCCCGCAGTACTGGCATTCCCAACCGTCGCGTGCGAAGACCGCGCGACGGGTGATTTTTCGGCGAAACGATTGGTACGGGATACGTACGTAGCTGCGCAGGCGAATCACGCTCGGTCGCGTGAACGAAACCTTTTCTGCGTGCAACTCGCAGTTCCCATAGGCACTTGCGTGTTCGTCGATCACCTCCGCCTTCTCCTTGAGGATCAGCACGATCGCACGGCGCACGGTGCAGACGTTGATCGGCTCAAACGAGGCGTTGAGTACTAGCACCCGGCCGCGCAGCGCGTTGCCTTCGCGCCTGACGATCGGACCACCCGACGGGCGGTCCGACGTGTTGCTGCCGAAGAGTTGCTCGGACGTGAGATCGTCGTCCTGGTCGAACTCGACTTTTGGCACGAGCGGGGCCAGCACCGGAGAATTGGCTTCTGCCGGCCGGGTGAACCCGGGTCCTTCGCCGGGTTCGGAGGGGAGTTCCCCGCCATGAACGCTTGGCGCCGCCTTGCTGGCCATCGGATTGATTGGCAGTGTAGAGCGTGGCGGGGTCGAGCACCGCCAACAGAAGTCAGGCCTCGAAGGTGGGAAACGAGCCGAGCACCCGCAGCTCGCGCACCTTGCCCTTGAGCGCGTCGAGTGCGTGGGCGATCGGTTCTTCGTCGATCGAACCATCGAGATCGACGAAGAACAGGTAGTGCCCGAGCTGTGTTCGCTCTGGACGTGACTCGATCTTGCTGAGGTTCACAGAGCGATACGCAAACTCCGAGAGAATGCTGACCAGCGCACCGGGCGACGTGTCGTTGAAACCTGAAAACACCACCGAAGTCTTCGACTGCTCGGCGCTGGTCGTGCCCTTCCACCTGGTCTCGAGCGGCTGCTTGGCAAGCCAAACGAAACGCGTCCGATTTCCGGTCACGTCCTCGATGTTCTCGGCAAGCACCTGCCCGCCGTAAGTTTCGGCGGCGACGCGGGAGCCGATTCCCGCCGAGCCCGCGCCGGTCTCGATCGCGACGCGCACAGCTTCCGCCGTCGAGACCTTGGGAACGCGCACCGCTGCCGGGAGCTGCTCGTTGATGAAGTGCGCGCACTGTGCCAGCGCTTGGGGGTGAGAGGCGATCGTGGTGATCATCCCGAGATCTGAGCCGCTCGCCGCGATCAGGCAATGGTGAACGGGCCAGACGATCTCGCCGACGATCTTCACGCCGGGCGCATCGTGCACAAGCGCGTCGAGCGTTTCGGTGACAGCACCCTCAACGGAGTTCTCGATCGGTACGAACCCGACGTCGGCATCACCGCGCTCGACGGCCACGACGACGTCGCGATTCGTCTCGACGGGAATCAGCGTTTCGAGCGCGAGTTGCTCACCGAGCGCGTCGCGAAGTGCCTCTTCACCGTAGGTGCCCGGTGGACCTAGATGGGCGATCGTTCGGGCGGCCGTCACGGTTGGCGCGGCGTCGTCGCACGGTCGGTCGGCTGGTCGACGGAGTTCGGTTTGTTCTGGCGTACGACCGGTTCACCGCTGGGTTCGGGCGGAGCCGAATGATCGGCGGCGCTGACCACTCGCGCGGGTTGCGGAGGTGCCGGCGGTGCCGGCGACTCGCCGGGCTGGGCGAAGGCGAGGTCGACGACGTGCTGCTCCTCCGGCGAGAGCTCGATGTCGGAGCGGCCCTTGACCAGTTGCTTGACGTAAAGGTGAGAGTGGCTGCGGTGTGTGATTGCCGACAGCACCACACCGCTGCGATGTTCGTCGAGCAGGGCGACACTGCTGGACTGCTTGCCAGACATCGCACCGAAGGCGTCGTAGCGAATCATCGCGGTATGGGTGATCGCTCCGTCCAACCTGCGTTCGACAACCGACATCCGCTGGTCGAGCTGCGACGACGCGTCGTCGATCCAATCGCGCAGTGCGATGAATTCGCGTTGGAGGGCGTCGGCGTGCGCCACCACGTCGCGCTGGTCTCCGCCCATCACAATCTTTTGATTGCGGCGCACGCGACGCAGCGACAACCCGATCCATGCCAGAAGCACGATCGCCAGAACTCCCGCAGCTGCGGCCGTAAGCGCAAGCCACTCATAAACACCCTCGGGATTGCTCATCAACTTGAGCCTACCCGTCGATCACGCGGAGCCGTCAGGCATCATCAACCGTGCATGGCCGACGCCACCGACTAGAACTTGACGTCGAACTCTTGGCGGTTGTTGTCCGTGTTCTCTTCGCCGGGTACGCGCTTGACTTCGACTTTCAGCGTGGCGGTTGCGCCGCTCGATGGCGTGCGCGTCAACGGGATCGTCACCGTCACAGTTTCGCCGGCGCTGATCGCCGCGATCGGCTTGTTCAGACGAATCGGCGTGCCACTGCCGGAAATCTGGAGCGACACCTCGACGTCCTTTTCATCGTTTTCGCCCTGATTCTGCACCTGCACGGCGATCGATTTGGCGTTGGCGAGGTCGTTGACCGATCCCTCGGCGAGCGCCGTACCGGCTGGTTGCGCCGAAACGCCCGTGATGCCCGTTCCGTGCGTACCCGGGGCGACGGGTTCGTCGGAACCGGTGCCGCCGCGAGCGCGCGAGAGAACGTCGTCGACGACGGCGGGGTCGAGCCACTCAAGACTTGGAAGGAACTGGCTCGACGGCAGCTTCACCCCCTCGACATCCTTTTCCTTGACGGCCTGGTTCATATAGGCGTAGGCACGTTGCGAGTAGATGACGTCGCTGGCGAGGAACTGCTGCATGTTTGCTGCGATCTTCTCGGTGGCCGCCTCGGGGTCTTGATCGCTCAATGCCTGACTGATCTGTTCGGAAATCGCGTTCAAACCGTCGCGACGAAACTCCAGTGACTCGATGAGATACTGCTTGGCCTGCGTCAGGTCACCGGGCGGGCTGAGATTGCTCGCCTGACGAACCAACTCGGAGGCCAGCGAACGCTGCTCGTTCACCGAGGTTTCGATTTCGGTCGCTCCCGCGTCGCCCGGGTCCTTCAACAGATTGAAGAAGTCACGCGAGCTCTGGTTGGACTGCGTGAGGATCGAGTTCGTCTGCTGGACGAAGTCTTTGATTCCACGTTCGGTTCGTGAGCTCTGGCAACCACGAGCGAGCAGGATGATCACAATCAGAAACAGCACGGCGCCGCCGAGCGCAATGGCGCGTCGTTGCATGACGGCTTGATGTTCGGCGCTGGTCGGATTCATGCGACGGATCGGGATTTGTACGAGAATTTTCGTCTCATGCGAGAAGTGTCCCGAAGAAATCCTCTCGGAGAGCGAGGATCGTAACCAAGTATGTCCAACAGTTCGGGCGGATAGCAGGGGTTTTGACCATTGCAGCGCAGCTTGCAGGCTTGGCAGGGAAATCGCAGAACCTCAAGTCATGGGTATCCGTACGCAATCCCTGCGCGCCGCGACGACGCGAATGTTTGGCGGTGCGCCGCGCGGTGTTCGCCTGCGCGACCGCTTCGAGCTGCTCGTGCCGTTGGGCAGCGGCGGCTTCGGCACGGTCTGGGAGGGCTTCGACATGCTGCTCGAACGTCCGGTGGCGATCAAGGAGATCATCGTCGACGAGGGCGTGAGCGACACCGGTGACGCGTTGCGCGAAGCCCGCGCAACGGCACGTCTGAATCACCCGGCCGTTGTCTCTCTCTATGAGATCATCAGTGAACCGGGTCGGATCTACATGATCAGCGAGCTCGTGCACGGCCAGCCGTTGTCGGTGATGATCGAAGAGGGTCTGATGTCGGACAACGACATCGGCAGGATTGGCTACGGGCTTTGTGAAGCTCTGCAACACGCGCATGCACAGGGCGTCGTTCACCGGGATGTCAAACCGGCAAACGTGATCGTCACCGAAGCCTGGTTCGAGGGCAGTGGTGGTTGGCGCGCGCAGCCCGCAAAGCTGATGGATTTCGGCATCGCAAGCATTGTTGATGGTGGCGAACGCGGCGCTGGGCCGCATGCCGGATCGCACGGCTACGTTGCGCCCGAGCAGGCGGCAGGCGAGCCGGCCAGCGTCGCGAGTGACGTCTATTCGCTGGCGCTTGTGTTGTTCGAGTGTTTCACCGGTGCCAAGCCGGGGCGCGGTCGACACTCACGCCTCGCGCGCGTACGCGCGGACCTGCCGGCAGAGTTGACGATCTGCGTCGACGCCTGTCTGGACACAGATCCGTGGCTGCGGCCAAGCGTGGACGAGCTCAGCTCGCAGTTGAGTGCCGCTCTGCCCGTGCTGTCAGACGATCTGCGTCCAGCCGGTTTTCTCGCACGGCTTGCCGCCCGTTTCGGCTCCAGCGGTGGCTCGCCGGCAGCACCACGCCCGGTGCACGCGCGATCCGTGAACGGTCGCGACTACGCCTCGGCTCGCGTCTGGCGATTCGGCATCGCGTTTCTTGCTGCGTTGATGTGCCTCGCAACGATGGCCGCTGCTCAGGTACCGCTCGGTCCACTTCCGCCGTTGATCGCCGGAGTGCTGGTGTTTCTGCTTCCGCGTGCGGGCTGGGCGCTTTCGGCGACGGCTGGCGCGGTCGCACTGGCGATCGATGGCCAGATCGGATCCTCGATGTTCCTGGTGCTGCCGGCGCTGGTTGCCGCCGCCGCCGCGATGATGCCGCTCCCGCGCGTACTCGACGGAGCGCTCGCTGGCGCGGGTGCGTTCGCCTGGGTGGTGGCGATTCAGGCGATGTCCGGCAGCTCGCTCGCTTTGAGCCTTCCTGAGGACATCGGCACGCCACAGGACATTCGGCTCTTTGCCGACGTCGCGCTCGATGCGATGACCCTGTTCGCCCAACCTGCTTACACGGCATCTCTAGGCGTCTGGTGCCTGACCGGAGCCGCCGGGGTTTTGCTCTATGACCGGTTCGCGCGCCTTCCGGCATGGGGAGCGCTGTTGACAGTTGCGTTCGTGGCGCAGGTGGCAGTCGCCGAGTATTTCGCCCAGCCGACGCCTTGGGCGACTGTGCTCGGCGTTCCACTGGTCGCAGCCGGCCTGCTCATTGCAGCCTTCGTCGCGCGCCGTGCGAGTAGGGTTTTTACTTCGCCGACCGGCTCGGGCGGCCAAGTGCCGTCAGCTTCGCGCCACGACCAAATCCGAGTGTGAGCTTTCTCAAAAACTTCGAATCAAGGTTGGAAAAACTGATCGAGGGCGGGTTCAAATCCGCCTTCAAGTCAGAGGTTCAACCAGTCGAGCTCGCCCGTAAACTTTCGCGCGAGATGGACGCGCACCGCGCGGCTTCGGTGTCGCGAACGTACGCACCGAACGACTTCACCGTCTATCTCTCGCCCGCCGATCGCGAACACTTTTCTCAGTTCGAGGAGGGCCTCAAACGCGAACTGTCGCTCGAACTGCTCGAACATGCGCGCAAGCGCGGCTATTCACTGCTCAGCAGGCCAACGGTGACGATCGAGACAGATGATCGACTGGAGCTCGGATTGTTCGGAATTCAGGCGCGACTCGCGGATGTCCCGGAGGCCGAGATCGCCGCGCTGCAGCAGCCGGAATCCGGGCACACGATGGTCTACAACGCACGAGATCTGCAGGCCCCGGCCCGCGACCTGGCTGAACCGGCTCGTGGTGCCGCACCGCGAGCGGTGCTCGAAACGGGTGACCGTCGCTTTGCCCTGACTCCGCCGTCGACGATCGTTGGACGCGGCAGTGACGCGGACATCAAGCTGGACGATCCGAACATCTCTCGCACGCATGTGCAATTCCGCGTGGACGGCGTCAGTTGGACGGTCAGCGACATGGGCTCCACGAACGGCACCCGGCTGTCCGGTCGCCAGTTGACGGCGTCGACGGAACTGCGTTCGGGCGACGTGATCGAACTCGGCAACAGCGTCCTGACGTTCGTGTTGGAGTAGGTGGAACATGGATGAACCGCTCGCCGTCGCACTGAAGTTCGCGTTCCTCGCACTGCTTTTCCTGTTCGTCGTCTGGGTGGTCCGCAGCTCGACGCGCGACCTCGTGGGCGACGAACCGGCCGAGTTCGATCCACTGCTCGACGCTGCCGAGGGCAACGCGCCGATCGACCTCAAACGCGGCGTACGTCCGCGGCTGGTGGTGGTTGCGGCGAATCAGTACGAGACCGGGAGTTCATTCGAACTGCTTGGAGGATTGATGCTCGGCCGCGACAAACCGGCCGATGTGATCGTGGACGATGTTTTCGCCTCGGCGCGTCACGCGCGGATCGCACCGCGCGGGCCATATAACTTTCTTGAGGACCTCGGCTCCACGAACGGGACGTATTTGAACGGATCGCGGGTGGATGCGCCAGAACGCCTCACCCCGGGCGACAAGATCTCGATCGGCGACACCGAGTTTCGATATGAGGAGTAGCCCCAAACACACCGAGAGCGCCCGGGTGCGCCGATGCTGCGTGTAGTCGACTTCGCGTCTTCGAGCGACGTCGGTCGCGTGCGCAAGGCCAACGAGGATTCGTTCTTCGTGCGTTCACCGCTCTTCGTCGTCGCGGACGGGATGGGTGGCGCGCAGGCGGGCGAGGTGGCGTCGAAGATCGCCGCCGACGCATTCCGGGCACCGCTCAATGACTCGCTCGCGCCCGAGCAACGCTTGGCACAGGTCGTGCAGAGCGCGAACCTCGAGATTCACAACAAGTCTGTCTCCGACGCGGACTTGCAGGGCATGGGCACCACGCTTACGGCTTTGTTGCTCGGCGACGACGATGTGACGGTGGCGCACGTCGGCGACAGTCGTGCGTACCGCCTTCGCGACGGCGAGCTGATTCGATTGACCGATGACCACTCGTTGGTCGGTGAAATGGTGCGCCGCGGTGCGATCACCGAGGCAGAGGCGGAAGTGCATCCCCAGCGTTCGATCCTCACCCGGGCACTTGGCCCGGAGGCTGACGTCGAGGTCGACACGCTCAGCTACGCCGTGAAGGACGGCGACGCATATCTGATCTGCAGCGACGGGCTCACCGGAATGGTCTCCGATGCTGAGATCGCCGAGCAGCTCGCATCGGGCAGATCGATGCGCGAAGTCGCCGACAATCTGATCCGTTCGGCCAACGAGAACGGCGGAGTCGACAACATCACCGTCGTCGCGTTCAAGGTCTCGGGTGGCGCTTCGAAGATCCCGGCACCGCCGACGGCTGACACGGGCGAAGCCACAGTCGTAGGTGCCCCGCGAGTCGAGATGGCGCCCCCTCCCGTGGCCACCGAGGAGACGCTCACGACGAACGGTTCCGAAGACCCGGTGCCTGGCACACGTACGCCGCAGACGGTTGCTGCCAGTACCAACGGCGAGCTTTCCTCTGACGAGCGCTCGACGCGCGCGGCCAACCATCGCCTGGCGCAGACCAAACGCTCGCGCCGCTGGGTCGGCGGGGTGATCATCGCCGGCGTGCTGATGATCGCGATTTCCGGAGCGGTGATCGGCGCGCTCAACGTTTACTTCATCGGGGCCAACGAAAAGGGCCTCGTCACCGTCTATCGCGGCCTGCCGTACGAACTGCCGCTCAGCCTCGATCTCTACACGCGCGACTACGTGACAACCACGCCGGTCAGCGATTTGACCGAAGAACAACGCGCAGTCATCTTCGACCACACCCTGCGAACGCGATCCGACGCACTTGATCTGGCGAATCAGATCGAACGCGGCGAGCTTGAATCGGTCGCCTCTGGCGAGCGCGACGACCAAGCAGCCCCGCAGGCTCCCGGCGACCCGAGCCAATAGGCCGGCCGAGATGCTGAGCGCACGCAACCGCGAGCTTTTCGGCCTGCTTCCCGTCGCACTGACGGTCGCGGCTGGGTTCGCTGCGGTGCTGATCGCGGCGGAGGCGGAGGTGAACGACCTGACGCTGACGTACGGACTGGCGTTCCTCGTACTTTGCCTGTTGGGCCACATCTTCATTCGTCTACGGCTGCCGAACGCTGATCCGTACATCTTTCCGTTGACCGCATTGTTGGCCGGGATCGGCATCGTCACTGTCTATCGGATCGATCCGGAACTGGCCCGCGAACAGGCGCAGTGGTTCGTGCTGGCATTGGTCGTGTTTGCGGGCACCGTGGTCATCGTTCGCGACCTCAGCGTTCTCGAGCGCTATCGCTACACGATTGCAGCCGGTGCGTTCGTGCTTCTACTCCTGCCGCGCCTGACCGGAGGGATCGTCAACGGCGCATACCTGCAGGTCAATCTCGGGCCGCTCTCCTTCCAGCCGACCGAGCTCGCGAAGTTGGCGGTCGTCGTGTTCGTGGCGGCCTATCTGGCAGAGACTCGCGAAATTCTCGTCACCCAGGAACGCCGTTTTCTCGGCGTCAGCTTTCCCCCGCCCGGATATTTCGGCCCGATGATCGCGATCTGGGCGGTGGCGATGGTGATGCTCGTGTTCATCCGCGACCTCGGTAGCGCGGTGATGTTCTTCGGCGGATTCCTCGCGTTGCTGTATGTGGCCACGGGGCGGTTGAGCTACGTCGTCCTCGGGCTTGGAATGTTCGTGCTCGGTTTCGCGTTCTTTTCGGAGACGGTCGGGCACGTACAGTCGCGAGTCGACATCTGGCAGCACCCTTTGGACCCGGCGCTCTACGACATGGCAGGCGGTTCGTACCAGATCGCGCAGGGCATGTTCACGATGTCTGACGGCGGCGTGCTCGGCAGCGGATTCGGCCAGTCCTTGCTCAGCGTGGGAGGTACACAGATTCTTCCCGCGGCGCAGACCGACTCGATCTACGCGTTGTTCACCGGCGAGACCGGACTGGTCGGAGCGATCGGGTTGTTGTTGATCTATCTGCTGTTCATACAGCGCGGAATGAAGACGGCGATCATCGCACGCGACGCGTTCAGCAAACTGCTCGCCGTTGGCTTGACCGCCGTGTTCGCCCTGCAAGTTTTCGTGATCGTCGGCGGAGTGACGACGGTGATCCCGCTGACCGGCGTGACCCTGCCGTTTGTCTCGTACGGCGGTAGCTCGGTCGTGGCCAACTTCATCCTCGTCGCGTTGTTGTTGATCATCTCGAACAAGGCGCGAAGCGAAGAGATGACGGGCGGGGTGGTCTGAGGTGGCGGTGATGAACAAACCGATCAGGCGCGTCTTCTATGTCGTGGTTGCGCTCTTCACCCTGCTCGCGGTCTACACCGCCCGCTGGACCGTGATCGAGGCGCAATCGCTCAACCAGAACGCGCTCAATCGCCTGCCGGCGCAGAAACAGCAGAAGCAACCTCGCGGCGCGATATACACCGCGAATGGCGGTGCGTTGGCACGCAGTCGACGAACGGCAGACGGCACCTATGTGCGCGCCTATCCACTCGGCTCTTTGTTCGCCCATCCCGTCGGCTACTCGTACGCGGTGCGCGGCCAGAACGGTCTTGAGAAGTACTACAACGACCGACTGACCGGCGAAGTCGAAAGCTTCACCTCGATCCTCGATTCGCTGCTCGGTCGCGGCGGCGAGGAGCAGTCGATGGTCACCAACCTCGATCGCGGCGCACAGTCACTGGCGACAAACCTGATGGCAGGCCGCTCCGGCGCGGTCGTCGTGATCGAGCCGTCGACCGGTCGTGTGCCGGTCTACGTCAGCGTGCCCGGGTACGACCCAGCGGCGCTGCGCACCGACGCCGGTGCAAACGAACTCTTCAACAATCGCCGCTCCCCGCTCGTGGATCGCGTTTCAGACGCAACCTACCCGCCCGGCTCGACCTTCAAGGTCGTCACCGCAACGGCGGCGCTCGACAGCGGCCTGCTGACGCCCGAGGGCACGGTCGACGGCAGCTCGCCGCAGACGTTCAGCGGCCAGCCGTTGGCCAACTTTGGCGGCACCAACTACGGGCAGGTGACCCTCTCGGGCGCGCTGCAAAACTCTGTCAACACCGCGTTCGGCAACATCGGCGTCGACCTCGGCGAGGACACGATGCTCGACTACATGGAGCGCTACGGCTTCTATAAACCGCCGCCTGTCGACCTTCCCGCCGGCGGATTGCTGTCGAGCGGGTTGCGCGACGCCGAAGGCGACCTGCTCGCCGCGGATTCGGGAGCCGACCTCGCGCGCCTGGCGATCGGCCAGGAGCGACTCGCGGTAACACCGATCCAGATGGCAACGGTCGCTGCAACGGTCGCCAACGATGGCATTCGCATGGAGCCGCGGCTGGCTCGGCTTTTTCGGGATCGCCTCGGTCGCGTCAAGAAGCGCATCGATCCCGAGCGTGCTGAACGCGTGATGACACGCAAAACCGCCTCCGAGCTGAACGAGATGATGCGCCGCGTCGTCGAGGGCGGTACTGGGCAGGCGGCAAACGTCGGCAATTTGCGCATGGCCGGCAAGACCGGGACCGCTGAAGTGCCGGGAGGCAATCAGGCGTGGTTCATCGGATTCGCGCCGTACGACGATCCGCAATACGCGATCGCCGTGACTATCGAGAAGACCGATGGCTTCGGCGGCACCGTGGCGGCACCGGTCGCCCGGGACGTACTACAGGATTTGCTCGGCCAGTGAACGAATACAGCATCAAACCGCCGCTGCCGCGGTCATCCAGAGGGATTCTCAATTGAGCGTGCTCGCAAACGGAACAATCATCGACAACAGGTACAAGGTCAATGGCCGAATCGGATCCGGCGGGATGGCCGATGTCTACCTCTGCGATGACCAGCACCTCGGCCGACCGGTTGCTCTGAAGGTGATGCACGAGCGTTTCGCGCAGGACGCTTCGTTCGTGACGCGCTTCGAACGCGAGGCACAGGCCGCCGCCGGCCTGCAACACAAGAATGTCGTCAACGTCTTCGACCGTGGCGAGGTCGGCAACACCTACTACATCGCGATGGAGTATCTCCAGGGTCGATCGTTGAAGGACGTGATCGTCGCGATGGGCGCGCTCGACCCGAAACTTGCGATTCACATCTGCCTGCAGATCCTCGCCGCCGCGCGCTTCGCGCACTCGAAGGGAATTGTCCACCGCGACATCAAGCCCCAAAACGTGATGATCGACGACGAATGGAACGTCAAGGTCACCGACTTTGGAATCGCACACAATCCCGTGGACGGCGACATCACGCAGACCGGCCAGATGGTCGGTACCGCGCAGTACATCTCACCCGAACAGGCGCAGGGTCGACCGGTGAGCAACGCCAGCGATCTGTACTCGATCGGCGTCGTGCTGTTCGAGATGCTGACCGGAAGGGTTCCCTTCGACGGCGATGCATCCGTGGCGATCGCACTCAAGCACATCAATGAGGTTCCGCCGCGTCCGTCGAGCATCGTCCCGACGATCCCGGCGGTACTCGATGGCGTGGTCCTCAAGGCGATGGCCAAGTCGCCGGTCGAGCGCTACGCCAGCGCCGACGAGTTCACGACCGCGCTCGAGCGCGCGCGCGACGGCATCGGCGAGGCACCCGGGAAGACCGAGATCCGCGGCGCTCCGGTGGTCGCAGGGTCCACAACTCCATCGGCAGAGGAACTCGCCAAGAAGAAGCGCAAGCGAAACTGGATCATCGCCGGCTGCGTGCTGGCCGCGTTGATCGCTGCGGCGATTCTCTACTTCCTGCTGATCGGCGGCAAGGTCACGGTGCCGAACGTCGTCGGTCGCTCGGTCGGCGATGCGCAGTCGCGGATGGCCGAAGCTGGGTTCAAGACGCAGATATTCAGACAGACGAACAAGGCACCCAACGGCGAAGTCTTCAGCCAGAGCCCGACTGGTAACAGCGAGGCCCGCAAAGGCGCAACAGTGATTCTCAATGTCAGTTCCGGTCCGGGAACGGTGGCGATGCCCGATGTCGAGGGATTGACTCAGGATGAGGCCACCGAACAGCTTGAAGGGCTCGGGCTGGAAGTCGAGGTCAAGCGCGAGTTCTCGTCCGACGTGCGGAGAGGTCGCGCCACGAGAACTGTGCCGGGTGCGGGCGAGAACGCCGAACGCGGCAGCCCCGTTGACCTCTACATCAGCCGAGGCGCTCAGCAAGTCGCCGTCCCCAACGTCGTCGGTCAGGATGTGCAGCAGGCCACGCGCACGCTGGAAGAAGCCGGGTTCGAGGTCGACACGACCGAGGAGGACAGCCCGGAGGACGAAGGACAGGTCACCAAGCAGTCGCCGGCCTCGGGCACCGAGGAAGACGAGGGGTCGACCGTCGAACTGACGGTTGCGTCTGGTCAAAACGCAGTGCCTGACGTCACCGGCCTAGCGCAATCGGAGGCCACGAGCGAGCTGGAGGAGGCCGGTTTCAAGGTCACAACGACCGAAGTCGACGTCGAAGACGTCACCGACGACGGCAACGTCGTCAAGCAGACGCCGACCAGCGGCGCACGACCGGTCGGTTCGACCGTGACGCTGGAGATCGGCAAGTTCGTGGAGACGCCGTAGCTTCGCCGTCGCTCTACCGGCTACTTTTGGGCGGTGCCGTCTTCAACAGCGAAACGAGTCGTGCTTCTCGCCGGAGGGAGGTCGAGCGAGCGCGACGTTTCGCTGGCGTCGGGCGAGGCCGTTCGCGTCGGCTTGACCGAGCAGGGGCACGACGTCGTGGCGATCGAAATCGGACGCGACGGACGCTGGTTTCCAGTTGAGCGTTTCGGCGTCGGTGAGGCGCCAATCGGCGAGCCGCTGCAGATCTCGCCCGGCGAGGGCTTGCTCGGCGCCGAGGTCGTTTTTCCCGTGCTGCATGGGCCGTTCGGCGAGGACGGAGTGATTCAGGGAACGCTCGAGTCGCTCGACGTGCCGTACGTCGGTTCTGGCGTCGCAGCATCAGCGATCTGCCTCGACAAACTCTTGTTCAAGGAGGTCGCTGCGCAGGCGAGTATTCCGCAGGTGAACTACGTGGCAGTTCACGCAGGTGAATGGAATCGCGACGAAGACAGACGCGCATCGCTGCTCGATGAGGCCGCCGCCCTGGGCTTTCCATCATTTGTCAAACCGGCGCGACTTGGATCCAGCGTCGGGATTTCGCGCGTCGCGGAGCGCGGTGATCTTGGCCAGGCGATCGAAACGGCGTTGAAGTTCGATCCACGCGTGATTGTCGAAGCCGGATCGAGTGGCGACGAGATCGAGTGCTCGGTGCTCGGCAACAGAGAAGTCGAGGTTTCGCAACCCGGCAAGCTCGAATTCGACGGCGACTGGTACGACTTCGAGGCCAAGTACGAGGAGGGGGGAATGCGGTTGATCGCCCCTGCACCGATCTCCGAGAGCCTCGAGATTGAGCTGGCGACGATGGCCGCGAAGGTCTTCAAACTCGTCGGTTGCAGCGGCATGGCGCGCGTGGATTTCTTCGTCGAGTACGGCGACGATCCAACCGTGCTGGTGAACGAGATCAACACGATTCCCGGCTTCACGCGCACGAGCGTCTATGCGAAGCTGTTCGAGGCCAGTGGCCTTCCCTATGGCGAACTGCTAGGCCGACTGCTCGACCTCGCGATCGCACGCCACGCCGAAGAGCGTGGATTCAATTTCTAGGCCACGTCAGCCCTGCAGGGTCGACGCCGGTGGCGGCTGATAGCGCCACAGTCGAGTCATTGCGACGATCGCGAGCAACGTCATCAGGACGGCGTTGGCGACACACCATTGACAGATCGCATCGATGACGAAGAGCTCCAGGTAAGTCAGGTACATCGAGAACAGAAAGCCGAATACGCCGAGCATCGCCGTAACCGCGCGGCCGATGTCGCCGGGGATCAGCAGTGAGAGAAGGATCGAGATCCAGCCGAACAACCCGAGGTACGGCACCGGGGTGCCGGCGAACTCTGCGTAGTCGGACTTCTGGACGATCGTGCAGCCGGTTCCGCCGACCGGGCAGGCGATTTTCCCTCCGGCGATCTTGTTGTACGTCAGGTAACCGGCTACACCGATTCCGAGTACACAAATGATCGCTATCGCCCTGCCCAGCCTGCGGTCGGTCATGAAACGGTCCCTACTCCTGAGCAGCTTCGATCGCGTTGATCAACGGCGTTGGATCCGAGAGGTCATTGATCGTGACCTGTTCGAGCGTGCCGTCGGTCGGGCCCACCAGGAACGACGGCGTGCCGCTCAGACCCTCGCGATTGAAGATCTCGTCGGCCAGATCGAGCTCTTCCTGAACCTTCGGGTCGTCGCGATCGGCCCATGCCTTGTCGACGTCGAGGCCCGGAACCTGCGAGCCAACGTTTCTGAGGAAGTCCTCCGTTGCGAAGACAGTGTTCTCGGCTTCCTGTTGGGCGTAGAACAGATCGACGAAGTTCCAGAGCTTGTTCTGCAGTCCAGTGGCCTGCGCAAATTTCGCGGCGTTCGTTGAATCGTCCGTGCCTTCGGTTGCTTGGTCGAGAAAGGTCAGGCTGCGGAATTCGATCTTGACCTTGCCGCTCTTGACGTAGTCCTCGATGATCGTCGGTAGTCCGTCGGTCGCGAATTCGGCACAGAAAGGGCACTTGAGGTCCGCGAATTCGACCATCGTCGCCGGCGCGTTCTCCTCGCCGAGCGTGATGCCATTCTGCGGGATGCCTGCGAGCTGACTGTTGATTTCATCGACTTCGGCATTCGTCGCGGTTCCACCACCGCTGCCGCTGGTGCTGATAACCACGGCGACCAACACGGCGATCGCAGCAATACCGAGCACACCGCCGATCACCTTCATGCGACGCGAACGCTGTGCCTGTGCGGCCAGCTCCTGCTGTTTGGCCTCACGTTCCAGGCGGGCCTGTTCCTTCTGTTCCTTACGCGAACTCACGCTCGATAAACCCCTGTCGTATTTGTTCGGTCCCGATCTGAACGGTTCAGCGGGACATTCCCCTTTAAATCAGTTGTGCTGGAAATCGTTTGAATTCCAGCATCGAAGTGAGTTGAAGATAACCGTCCTGAGGCTGGAGGCGGCCGAATCGGCAACTATTTAACGCTTGCTTCAAACTCCGCACCTAGTTATCTGCGGACGATGAACTCCGAGATACGGGCTTTGCTCGTGCCGCCGTCGGCGGGCGGGAGCTTCACGATCCAGACCATGTAGTAGCGCATGCCCGGCGCCGATTCGAGGGCGATCGCCTCACCGTTGATCGAGCCATCGGCGCTGCCGAGCTTCGTCCATCCGCTGAGCTCGTCGGGTAGCGATTTCGCCCCATAGATCTCGACACCCAGCGACCGGTTCGGCGTACGGATCGTCGCCGACGACGCATCCGCCGGGAAGAAGGTGCGGCCGTATAGCCCGACACCGGATTTGTCCGATGCGAACACTCCGTTCTGGTACGACTCGGTCGTCCAGTCGGTCTGCGGGTTGCCATCGATGGCGTTGCGGACCTCGTTGTCGTGCTCGCGCCCGTCTCCGCCCGGCGGCGGGTCGAAGGTCCCGACCGAGCGGAACTGGATCTGTGCACCCGTGTTCGTGGAAGATCCCGGTCGTTCACCGGTTGTACCGCGTTCCAGTTGGGAGGCCAGCACGAGGCCGATGCCGACGAGTGCCAGTACGGCCACCAGCCAGGCCACGCGAGTTCGGGTCGGGTGCGAGACTCCACCGGGTGCAAGCCTGCGCGAGCGCTTCGGGAGTGAATCGAACACGACTGTGGCCTCACCGGTCAGCCCGCCCGCCCGTGCCGACTCGATCGCGAGCACGTCCTCGAGATCGGACACCGCCGACGCCGCCGAGAGATATCGATCGACAGGTTCTTTGGCCGTCATCTTCTCGATCACCGCTGCGAGTGCGTTGCTCACCTCTGGTCGCAGTTCCTGAACGTCGGGAAGTTGATCCTTGACATGTTTCATCGCCACCGCTACGTGGTTCTCGCCCTTGAAGGGCACGGCGCCCGTCAACATCTCGAAAAGCACGATGCCGAGCGAGTAGATGTCGGACTGCCCGGTGACGCTTTCGCCCATTGCCTGCTCGGGGCTGACGTAATCGGTCGTGCCCAGAACGCGGCCGGTCTTGGTCAGTCCGTCGCTCGCCTCGAGTTCACGGGCGATCCCGAAGTCGGCGACCTTCGCGTGCCCGTGCGGATCGAGCAACACGTTCTGCGGCTTCACGTCGCGATGGACGAGTCCGGCGCCGTGCGCGGCGACCAATGCGCTGCCGATCTCGATCGCGTAGGCAACGGCCTCGGTTACTGGCAACTCACCGCCGCTCTTAATTCGCTGCTTGAGCGTCTCGCCCTCGACGAACTCGAAGACGATGTACGGCCGGTTGTTCTCCTCGCCGGCGTCGATCACCGTGACGATGTGCGAGTGACTGAGCTTGGCCGCTGCCCGCGCTTCGCGACGGAAGCGTTCGAGCTGATCCGGCTCGCCGATCACCTCGCGCCGCATCACCTTGACGGCGACCGAACGCTCGAGCGTCTGGTCGAACGCCCTGAACACGGTGGCCATTCCACCCGCACCGACGATCGCCTCGATCAGGTAGCGCCCACCGACAAGCTCGCCGATCAGCTCGGAGCCGTCCTGTGTAGCCGAAATCGCCATCTGTTGAGAAGTTACGCCTATCTACGCAGATTCGTACTGGTCGAATGTCCGGTGCAAAGCGATCTTCAAGATCGCGTTTCGCAGTTCCGTGACCATCGAGGCGTCATGTCGCGCGCAACCCGTCCTTGTTGCCGACGAGGCCATTCGGCGTGACGGCGACCCGTCCAGCGTCGTCATTCACTGACCCGATCACGTGCGCGCCCGGGTAGTGGGTGCGCAACAACGCATCCGCTGCGTCCGCGTGCTCGGGCGGTACGACGACGCAGAAACCGCAGCCCATGTTGAAAACCTCGTGCATTTCGGCGTCGCTGACACCTGCTGCCTGCTGGATCATGCCAAACAGCGGCTGTGGTTCGAGCGGTTTGCTGAACTCGTAACCGACGTCGGTGTTCAGACGCAGCAGGTTGAGCACTCCACCGCTGGTCAGGTGGGCGAGGCCGCGTACCTCGACCGGCGATCGCAACAACTCGAGGATCGGTTTGACGTAGATCGCGGTGGGTGTGAGCAACTCCTCGCCGATCGAATTGCCTGCAAGTTCCGGCGGCGAGTCCGTCAGAGACATGCCGGCGTCGCCCAGCAATGCCTTGCGCGCGAGTGTCAATCCGTTGCTGTGAATGCCGCTACTCGGTAGTCCGATGATCACGTCGCCGGGCGCGATCGAATCGCCGGTGACGATCTCGTCGAGAGCGATCGTCCCGAATGCTGCGCCGACCAGGTCGAAACCGGATGGGGACGGGTGCCCCTTGATCAGCTCGGGGAGCTGCGCGAGCTCGCCGCCCGGAATCTCCACACCTGCTTCTTCGGCGCCGACCTTCAGGCCGGTCGCGATCTGCGCGAGCATCTCGCCGTCGGCCTGCTCGACGGCGATGTAGTCGACCAACGCGATCGGCTTTGCGCCGACGCAGATCAGGTCGTTCACGCTCATCGCCATGCAGTCGATACCGACCGTGTCGAACTTCTCCATCTGCTCGGCGATGATCACCTTGCTGCCGACGCCATCGGTGCTGATCGCGATACCGAGGTTGTCGGCAACCTTCAAAACGTTGGCGTAGTGCCCGTTGCGCAACTGCGCTCGGCTCGGCTCGCCGGTGTCGATCGTTGCGAGCACCGATACCAGCGCCCCAACGGCGCTGTCGGCGTTGGTCGTACTCACACCGGCCGCCGCATATGCATCCTGCCCGCTCATCCCGCTGAATCTAGACGACGCCCCCTACGCCACAAACCCACCCCACCAAAACCCCGCATTTTGCATGCAACCTGTGGCACCAGGTGCCACAGGTTGGCCGCTATTTGCGGGATTGGTTGCGGGTGAA
>JBMYXO010000017.1:0-32647 GCA_049608465.1 Solirubrobacterales bacterium
GTCGCGTTGCCCGATCCAGAAATCGCCACGGCGTGTCGCTGCAGAAATCCGGGGGATCAAATTGCGTTCGCTCTTCACCTTTGTCGTCGCCATCGGCGCCACCTTTTTACTCGCGACCGCCGCCGTCGCGTCCGCAAACGGAGGCACCGCTCCCGAGGTCGTGACCGGCGGCAGTCACACCTGCGCGCTGTCGGACGCGGGCCGCGTCAGCTGCTGGGGCGCCAACTCACTCGGCCAGCTGGGTACGGGAGACACCAGCCCGCGGCCTTCACCTGCGCCCGTCACGGGGCTTGACGGCGCGGTGCTGACGATCGCTGCGACCGAACGCGGTACTTGCGCTGTCAAGCAGGACGGCACTGTTTGGTGCTGGGGCGGCAACGACGCCGGACAACTTGGGCAAGGCACCCAGGACGGTGTCGCGCACGTTGCGCCGGTCCAGGTGGCGGCTCTGAAAGACATCTACTGGTTGGTGGGCGGGGCCAACCACTATTGCGGTGCAAGTTGGAACGCGAAGCTCTACTGCTGGGGAGCGAACAACGACGGTCAAGTCGGAAATGGCGTCGTTGGAGGATCGGTCTTGGCACCGGCGCAGGTTGCCGGAGTGACGAAGGTCAAGGCGCTTGCAGCCGGCGCGAACTTCTCCTGCGTTTCCGGAGAGTCGACCAAACCGCGTTGCTGGGGAATCAACGCCAAGGGCCAACTGGGTGTGGCTCCCGGCGCGAGCACGGGCTCGCCAACTGAAGTGCCTGGAGTGTCAGGCGTGTACGAACTTCAGGCCGGCGCCGAGCACGTCTGCGCCCTCGGGTGGGAGAAGATTTCCGTGCAGTGCTGGGGCGACAACTTCTACGGCCAGCTTGCGCAGGGCACGACCGGAGAAGTCGTTCCGCGCGGCCCGAACGCCGTGACGACATTGACCGAGCCGTACTTGCTCGGCGGCACCTCCGGATCGACCTGCTCGTTCGCCAAGGCAGTCGTCGCGACTGCCAAGCAGGGTGATAAAACCAAAGCCACGCCGCACGCTCTCTACTGCTGGGGCGAGGGCACCGATGGACGGCTCGGCGTGGGCAATGAGAACCACAGTGGTACGCCGCTGCCGGTCGCGCTCGGTGACGTTGCGTGGCTCTCGCAGGGTTCGACTTCGCGCACGCAATGCGCGATCGTACGCGGCGGCGGGGTTTTCTGCTGGGGTGACAACTCCGCCGGTCAAGTCGGCCTGGGCGGCGGCCCGCCGTCGGTGTTGATCCCGTCGGTCGTCCCGGGCCTCGACCTCGTCAATCGACCGCAGTATCCGGCCTGGGCTCACATGGAACCCCGGAGCAAGCTCAAGCGGAGCGCGTCCGGCAAAGCTCGCGTGATCAAGACCCAGCTCACGATCGAACCGTCACCGTTCGTTTTCCCGGCGGATGCATGCAAGGGCAAGGTCCGCGCCAATGCCTACTACTTGAAGAAGGTCAAGAAACGGAAGAAAAAGCGGGACTCGAAGAAATCGGTTTCGAAGGCCAAGTCGGGCGGCTACGAGTACAAGAAGATCGGCGTGAGGACGAAGCCGACCAAGCTGCGTCGCTCGGGCTCATACTGCAAGGCCAGATTCGTACAGACGCTGCCGAACAGCAGATTCGCGCGCAAGCGGCCGATCTACATCAGCGCGACATTCTTCGGGAACAAGGCGATGACGAAGTTCACCGGCGGCGACAACGAGATCACCAAGCGCAAGAAGAAAAAGAAGAGCAAGTAAGCGGCGGACTACCCGGGGCCGAGCAACTCCGCGCTCGGGCACATCGCTTTCAGCGGGCAGATCGGACACTGCGGCGCACGCTTGTGACAGGTGCGCCGCCCGTGTCGAATCAGATTCACGTGTTCTTCGTGTGCCAGCTCCGGTGGGGTCCACGCCGCAACCGCGTCGTGCATCTCCTCGAACGACGCCTTCTCACCAAACAACCCGAGCCTTTTGCCGACCCGCCCGACGTGCGTGTCGACCGGGATGTCCGGCAAGCCGTACGCGAAAAGCAGCACGCAGGCGGCGGTCTTGCGCGCGACTCCCGGCAACGTGCAGAGGTAATCCCGCGAGATTTCGAGCGGCGTCGTCTCGATCCAGTCGAGGTCGATGGCACGACGGCGAGTCCATATGCGATTCGGGTCCGCGCCGTCTGGCAACGGGTCGGTCGCGACGCGGTCGAGGATCTGCTTGATTCGCGCGGATTTGACTTTGCTTATTCCGCCCGGTGCGATCGCCACCTCGATCTCCTCGACCGGCGCGGCGCGCACTTCCTCCCAGCTATTCCAGCGTTCCTCGAGCCTTGAAAAGGCGACGTCGCGGTTGCGGTCGTTGGTGTTCTGGCTGAGCACCGTGAGCACCAGTTCGCCCGCGGGGTCGCGATGTGGTTTCGGCAGCGGGATGCCGTAGTGGTCGCGAAGGCGCGCGCGAATCTCACGCAAATGGTTTTCGTCGGGCGCTTTCCGAGACGATTTGCGCCGCCCAGCGCCGGTGGATCGGCCAGTCATAGCGTGAAACTATCTTGCCCGGTTGGCGTAGCCTTCCCCAATCATGGATACTCCCGCCGAAACTCCCGTTGACTCGCCGCCGCCGACCGAGCACCGCCAGCCGATAGCCGGGACCGACACGTTTTGGTACGAGGCGCCGACCGTGGGCGAGATACCGACGCTCTACGTGCACGGCGTCCCCGAGAACGCCGATGCGTGGCTCGACTTCCTACCGAAAACGGGCGGTGTCGCACTCGACCTGGTCGGGTTCGGCCGCTCCGAAAAGCCACGTTTCTTTGAATACTCGATGGGCGCGTACAACGCTTATCTCCAGGCGTTCATCGGCCAGCTCGGTTGGGATCGATTCAACCTCGTCACGCATGACTGGGGTGGGCTGGCACTCGTCACCGCGCAGGAGCTCTACGAGCGGGTCAATCGACTGGTGATCGTCAACTCCGTGCCGCTACTGCCCAATTACCGCTGGCACCGGCTTGCTCGTGGCTGGCGCACTCCGATCCTCGGCGAGCTGATGATGGGGCTGACGACCAAGTCCGTGGCCAAGTTCCTCAGCAAGGAGTCGCGACCGAATCGAGAGCCGTGGCCGCAGCAGATGCTCGACGCGAACTGGCGCTACTTCGACCAGGGCACGCAGCGCGCGATCCTCAAGCTCTATCGCTCGGCACCGGAGACGATTCTCGAGCAGGCCGGCGAACGCCTCGCGCTGATCGAGGCTCCGACGATCGTCGTCTGGGGTGAGCAGGATCCCTACATTCCGACTGAGTTCGCTCAGGCCTATGCCTCCACGTTGCCGAACGGCAACGCAACGGTGATCGCCGATGCAGGACACTGGCCATGGATCGACAAGCCGGAGACGATCGACCTGATCGTCGACTTCCTGCTCGACCGCAACGTTTCGAATTGACGATGAAGAACAGAGTTGCCAGCGCTGTCGGAGCCGGGGCGCGCAAGTCCATCGGGCTGGTGCAGCCACACCTCGGGCCTTTGGCGGTCGCGTTTGCGCTGAGCCTGCTGTATTTTTTTCTCGACCTGCGTGGCGGCGACCTGGCCGCCCATCTCTACCGCGCCGAGCTGTTCAAGAACGACGGCTTTTTCGTCTGGAACTACAACTGGTACGGCGGGCATTACGTCGTTTCCTACGGCGTTATTTTCCCGACGCTTTCGGCGACGATAGGCGTACGGCTTGCCGGTGTGCTGGCGTACATGCTCGGCGTGCTGCTCTTCTCAATCCTTGCGCGCGAGGTCTTTCCGCAGCGCGGGGCGCGGGCGGCGTCCTACGTGTTCGCGGTCGTCTTCAGCGCCACATTGGTCATCGGGCAGTTGCCGTATGCGTTGTCGGTGGCGATCGGCCTGGCGGCGCTGTTGGCGGCCGCACACAACCGGCCATGGATCGCGGCCTTCCTCGCACTCAATTGCGCGTTGACCTCGCCTCTTGCGGCGCTTTTCATCTCCTTCATCGCTTTTTCGGTGTGGCTCGGTGGGCATCCGATGCTGACGCTTCGTGCGCTGTTGGCAGATCGACGCTCGCGCGAACATCACACGCCCAACGAAGGCCCTGTCGCCCGGATTCGAATCGCCGTCCGAGCGACGATCGATGCGGTCTGGGCCACTCCACAGCACGTCTATCTGGTTGTCGCGGTTTCGACGGTTCTGCCGGCGATGGTCGTCTCGCTGCTCTTTCCCGAAGGCGGATCGCAGCCGTTCCACGTCGCTTCGTATTTGGGTGCCGTCGCGTTCACCGCGTTCTTTTGGTTCTTCGTACGCGACGAGCTCGAGGAGGATGCGCGGCGGATGTTGGCCACCGGCGTGGTTCTGTACCTGATATTCCTGACCGCCAACGAGCTGATCGCCTCGCCCATCGGTGGCAATGCGATCCGGCTTGGCATGCTGTTGTTCCCGACACTTGCTGCGGCGTTGCTCTGGCCTCGGACCGGGCGCTTCGCGTTGGCAATCGTGGTCCCGCTGCTCTGCTGGCAGGGCGCTACGGCGGCGTGGGCGATCATCACCTCAGACCGCACTGCCGATCCGCACTACTTCGCGCCGCTGAACAACTTTCTCGATGAGCAGGACCCCAACCGCGACGACAAGGTCGAGATCGTGTTTACTCGCAATCACTTCGAGGCCGCATATGTGGCCAGCAAACGCCCGATCGCGCGCGGCTGGGAGCGCCAGCTCGACACCAAGTACAACGCGGTGTTCTATGACGGGTCGCTGACCGAACAGACCTACGCGAGATGGCTGATCGAAAATGATGTGCGCTGGGTCGCGCTCGCCGAGGCGGTGACCGACTACTCGGCGCGCGACGAAGCCGAGTTGATCAAGAGTGGCCTGCCGTATTTGGAACCCGCCGCGAGTTATCGCGACTGGAAGATCTACAAGGTGAGTCTGCCCGCACGCGACGAAATAGAACCGGAGTTTCGCAACGGCGATCCGACCGAGGGGTTCAGCTTTCGGCCGGAGCGGTGGGGCGTGACCGAGACGCGTATCCGTTGGCAGCGATTCCTGCGTCCGTCATATGCCTGCATTCGATCGAGCGACGATGAGTTCCTCGAGATCGTCCTGCCCCGCGCCGGAAGTCGCGCGGCAGGGGGAGTATCTTCCCGTCCGCCCGTGGTGACGATCACATCAGACTTTTCGCTCGGTCGCCTTGTCGGCGGCGGTGCGATCTGCGCCGAAGGCTGGACCACCGACGAGAACGATCAACCGGTTCGCGTGCTCGAAGAGCTCGACGACCAGGAGAGCACATGAACCAAGAGCAGTCGCGACCGGCAAACCCAATTCTCAGCGACGCCGCGCGAAATCGCCTGATCGATTCGCGGCTCACGCCGAACGCGATCTCGATGGTCGGCCTGCTCGGAAACCTCGCTGCCGTTGGGTTCATCTTCGCCGGCTGGTGGATCCCTGCCGGACTCGCGTTCGTCTTCGGTTCGGTGATGGACCTGCTCGACGGCAAATACTCGCGCATGAGCGGCAAGGCGACGTTGTTCGGTGCGTTCCTGGATTCATCGCTCGATCGGATCGAGGAGGGTTTCGTGCTTGCCGCGATCGCCTGGCAGTTCGCGCGTGGCGGCGACGACTGGGCAGCAACCGCGGTGGTATTGGCGGTCACCGGATCGATCATGGTGTCTTACACCCGGGCGCGTGCCGAAGCTCTCGGTATCGAGTGCAAAGTGGGCATCGCCAGTCGCGCGGTCCGTGTAGTGATCATCTCGGTAGGACTGTTCCTCGCCGATCTGACGATCGACGACACCGAGTTGTTCGTGCTCAAGGCGGCGATCTATCTGCTCGCGGTCATGTCACTGTTCACGATGCTGCAGCGAATCTGGCATGTCTACAAGCAGAGCAAGATCCTCGACGCCGCCAACGAACTCGACGGTCAGAGCGCTTGATCGCATGGCCACGCGAAGTGGTCGCCGGGTTGCGGTGTGTAACCGATCGCCCGATTCGGTGTCTCACCCTCTATCCTCGGCGGATCGGCTGCGCGTCCATATCTGATGTTTTTCTCTGATCGACGCCGCGCCATCCTCGAGTTGTTTCAACTGTTCTCTCCCTAGCCAAAGGAAACCCCCGCAGTGACTCCTGCCACCAACGGCAAAACACCTTCAAGAAACGGCGCAGCCCGCTACCAGGGCGACAAGGTCCGCGTAGCGATCATCGGCGTGGGCAACTGTGCCAGCGCATTCGTTCAGGGCGTCGAGTACTACAAGAACGCCAACGCCAAGGAAGAAGTGCCCGGCCTGATGCACGTGGATCTCGGCGGGTACCACGTCAACGACATCGAGTTCACGTGTGCCTTTGACATTAACGCGAAGAAGGTCGGCAAGGACCTCGGCCAGGCGATCTGGGCCGATCCCAACAACACGATGAAGTTCGCCAAGGTGCCGAAGAACCTGAACGCCCCCGTCTACCGCGGAATGACCCACGACGGTCTCGGCAAGTACCTCAAGCAGAAGATCACCAAGGCCCCGGGTGAGACCGCGGACATCGTGAAGATTCTCAAGGAGACCCGCACCGACGTCGTCGTCTCGTACCTTCCCGTTGGTTCAGAGGACGCGACGAAATGGTACGTCGAACAGATTCTCGAGGCCGGCTGCGGCTTCGTCAACTGCATCCCGGTGTTCATCGCGAGCGAGCCGTACTGGGACAAGCGCTTCAAGAAGGCCGGTCTACCGATCGTCGGCGACGACATCAAGAGCCAGGTCGGAGCGACGATCGTTCACCGCAACCTCGCCACGTTGTTCGGCGATCGCGGAGTGAAGATGGTCCGCACCTCCCAGCTCAACGTCGGTGGCAACATGGACTTCTACAACATGCTCGAACGCGAGCGTCTCGAGAGCAAGAAGATCTCGAAGACCCAGGCCGTCACGTCGATCATGGACCACACCCTTCCGGCCGACGACGTGTACATCGGCCCGAGCGACTACGTGCCGTGGCTGACCGACCGCAAGTGGGCACACATCCGCGTCGAGGGCCAGGCCTTCGGTGACGTGCCGCTCAACGTCGAGCTCAAGCTCGAAGTCTGGGATTCGCCCAACAGCGCAGGCATCGTGATCGATGCCGTTCGTTGCTGCAAGCTCGCGCTGAACAACGGCATCGGCGGCCAGCTCGACGGCCCGTCATCGTACCTGATGAAGTCGCCGCAGAACCAGCGCGTCGACGCCATCGCTCACGACGACACCGAGAAATTCATCGCCAAGTACGGAGGCAAGCCAAAGCTGAATGCCACGCGTACGCCGACCAAGCGCGCCTCGGTCGCGAAACGCAAAGCGGCACCGGCCGCGCGCAAAGCGAAGGCGACTGCCGCCAGAAAGCCGGCAGTCAAGAAGTCAGTGGCGAAGAAGCCGGCCGCGAAGAAAAAGGCTGCAGCGAAGAAGTAGCTCGCCCGAACGACGGGGTCGCATTTCCAGGTGTCGCGCCTCGTGGCTCAGGGCAACGGGTGAATCTGCTCCAAGACTCGTCCCAGGGCGAGTCTTGGAGCAGCGATCCGCAACGTTCCGTTGCAGTCTTTTCACCAATCGTTTGAAACAGGTCTTGATACGCAACGCCACTTGCTGTTGCATCAGCAGCGATGCCACGGCTACATACGCGTCAGCGAAAGCGCGCCAACACTTCGTACCACGTATACAGCCGCGGCAATGCAGGCCAGCGAGTCTTCAACGATCGCTGCGACCGACGCGAGTTCATTGGATTGTTCAAGCGCTACCTCTCGACGGTCGAGCACTTGCGCCCGAACGGCAAGCCCTACGACAGTTTGCTCGGGAGGTTGACCCTGATCGCCTATTGCCTGATGCCGAATCACTTCCATCTCGTGATTCATCAGATCGACCGGGACGCCTTGGAATTGCTCATGCGAAGGGTGCTGACCGCGTACACGAAGTACTTCAACAATCGCCATGGTCGAACCGGTGCGCTTTTCCAGCACGAGTATCGATCGAAGCCGATCCACGATGTCGAACAGATGAAATCGACGATCGCATACGTCCATGACAACCACTGGGAGGGCCCAAATCATGAGTTCGCCAGCCATCGCTACTACGTCGGAAGCGCAGCAGATCGCCCGACCTGGCTCGATGTTGGCGCTGGTTTGGCAGTCTTCGGCGGAGCAACTGCATACGCGACCTATATGGTGCGCGTCGATCGCCAGTCAGTTCAGATGCCGCTTCGGTGAAAGCTTCAACGCACGGCAGTGCGATTCGATCGTCAGCCGGCCTCGGTGAGTTTTTGCCGCACAGCGTCGGGAATGTCCGTGGAAGTACCTTCGAGCAGCGCGAGTTTTCGAAGTGCCGAAAGCATCGCCTCGACTTCGCTCGGCTCAAGGGCCGCGCGCAACGAGTTTTCGTAATCCGCCGCGACCGCGCGCGTCTTCTCGAGGAGCTCCGCGCCACTGCTCGTCACGTGCAACGCGTACTGGCGACGATCGTTCTGGTTGGTGCGTCGTTCGAGAAACCCCTTTGCCTCGAGTTCGTCAACGACAGCGACCATCTGGCTCTTCGCCACGCCGATCGACTCAGCAATCGCCTGTTGCGATTCGCCTTGGTGTTCGCTGATCAGGTTCAGAACGAAGAACTGCCGAGGTGCAATCCCGTGTTCGCAGACCAAATCGGCGAATCGCTCGGCGATCGCACTCCCTACCTTGGTGAGCATGAATCCGATGCTCGAATCGGCTCCTTCCATCTCCAATGGTCCGGGCCTGGAGGGCGCATCGAAACTACAACTCTCGGCCGCGTCGGAAATCTGCTCTTCGGTCGCCATGACACAAATCGTACTGATTCTCAACCGTAAGTTTACAGAACTGTTACATTCATGAACTAATTCTTTTGGTCGAACCACGTCGCGTTCGCCCACGCCCCCCGAACCCGAAAAATCCCCCAAGGAGCCTCGATGTCCCAGCCCAGCGACAAACTCTTCGCGAAACAACACCCACCGTCGACCACCGGCCTCCTCGCCAAACTCGCCGATTTCGCCTTCCGACGCAAGCGTTTGATGGTGGCGATCTGGGCATTGCTACTGGTCGGCCTCGGCGTCCTCAGCGGCGCGGTTGCGGGCGAATACAAAGCCGACTACTCGACTCCCGGTTCCGAGAGCGCGAATGCACGCGCGCTCGTAGAAGAGCGATTCCCCGGCACCACGGACGACTCCTTGACTGTGGTCTGGCGTGCCGAGCAAGGCGCCACGGACCCCAAGACACTCGCGAAGATGCGCGCGGTGTTTGACGAATACGCGAGCCAGCCCGGCATCGGTGTCGTCGACGAGCGTCGAGCGATCGAAGTTGCGCCGGGAGGAAAGATCGCCATGGCTCAGATTCCGTTGGAGCAGAGGTCGTGGGCGTTCTCGCTCGAGGAGGTCGAGAAGCTCAAGGCGATCGCCGAGGATGCCAACGGCCCCGAGGTCAACGTTGCAGCCGGCGGCGCGGTCGTATCGGCGGCAGAAGGCACGCCAGAATGGCCTGCATTGATTGCCGCGACGATCATTTTGATGATCGCCTTCGGGTCTGTAATCGCGAGTGGGCTGCCGATCGTTACGGCGTTGTTCGGGCTGGGTGTGGGTTCGAGCATGGTCGCGATCATGCTCGCGATCGTCGACGTGCCCGATTGGGCGCCAGCGGTGGCAAGCCTCTTGGCGATTGGCGTAGGCATCGACTATGCGTTGCTCGTGCTCACGCGCTTTCGCGATGCACTCGATCTCAACCCCGATGTTCGTGCCGCTCTGATCGAAGCCGTGACGACGGCCGGACGAAGTGTGCTCGTGGCAGGCGGAACCGTCGTGGTCGCGGTCATGGGGCTCTTTTTCGTCGGAATTTCGTACATGAATGGTGTTGCGCTCGCCACCGCGGTGTCGGTTCTTGTGGTGATGCTCACTGCGCTCACCCTGCTGCCCGCGTTGCTCGCAATGCTCGGGCACCGTGTGAACAAGTGGAAGCTTCCCGGCGTCAAGACCTCCGCTCAACGTCGTGCGCGCGAACTCGACCCAGACCACCTACCGCTGGCCGCGCGTTGGAGCAGGCAGGTCCAACGCCGTCCGTGGTCAACGGCAATCGTTGCGACGATCGTGTTGCTGGCGATCGCTTCACCTGCGTTGAAGATGGATCTTGGATTCCCCGATGCGTCGAACGACGTCGAGACCTCAACGACATTCCTCGCATACGGCTTGATCGAAGAGGGCTTCGGACCGGGCTCGAACGGCCCACTACTCGCAGCTGTGGACCTCAAGGACGTTCAAGCGGAGGATCGCGAATCCACTGTCTCGAAGCTGACCGACTCGGTCGAGAAATCCAATGACGTTGCAGCGGTTGCTCCAGCGCAGTTCAATGCCCAGGGCGATACCGCACTGATCCGAATCATTCCCGAGTCTTCGCCGCAGTCGAGTGAGACAACGGACCTCGTCAATGTCTTGCGCGAATCGACGGTTCCGGCGGCGGTCGGAAACAGCGGCGCAGAGGTGCTGATCGGTGGCGCCACTCCTTCGTATATCGACCAGAGCGATTACCTCAACGACCGGCTGATCGTGTTCATCAGTGGCGTCGTGCTGTTGTCGCTGCTGATTCTGTTGCTGGCGTTCCGATCGCCGTTGATTGCCCTGAAGGCCGGGGTGATGAACATGTTGAGCGTCGGTGCCGCATACGGGGTCACGACGCTGGCCGCACAGGGAGGGAGTTTCGGCCAGCTGCTGGGCGTGGACCGTGAGGTTCCGATAGCGCCGTTTCTACCGGTGATCATGTTCGCGATTCTCTTCGGGCTGTCGATGGATTACGAGGTCTTCCTAATGAGCCGCGTTCGTGAGGAGTACCTCAACGGACGCGAGACGCACGACGCGGTCACGATCGGACTCGCCAAGACGGCACGAGTGATCACGGCGGCGGCAGCGATCATGATCGTTGTGTTCATGTCGTTCGCGCTCAGTGACGTGATGTTCCTACGCATCATGGGCATTGGCATGGCGGCTGCGGTTTTGGTCGATGCGACGATCATCCGGCTGGTGCTGGTCCCGGCATTGATGCAGATACTCGGCAGTGCGAATTGGTGGATCCCGGGGTGGTTGGATCGCCTGCTTCCCGAGTGGGAATTGGAATCCGCCGCTGCCGCCCGCGCGTCCGACTAACTCGGATGCGCGGGGCACTCCCCGTATGCTCACGTCACCATGTCGGAACTCAAGCTGCGCGTGGCGCAAGTTACGCCCTACGCGATCGAAGATGAGCGCGAGACGAATCGCTATGTGCTCGCCCTGTCGAAGGCCCTGATCGCACGGGGTCATGACGTCATCATCGTTGCGCCGTCGCACCGCCGAACGCTGGTCAAGGAATCGCGCAGTGCGATCCGGCGTGCCGCCAAGTCGGGCAGCATCGAGGAACTGTTCTCGCCGCTGAAAGACGGCTCTCCGCGAGTTCTCGCGATCGGGCAGTCGCTGCCGTTCCCGCCGGCCAAGCTCGGTGGTACGGCGGCCGTGCCGATCGACATCGCGCGGACGCTCGAGGAGCTTTTCAACCAGGATGGTTTTGATTTCGTCCATGTGCACGAACCCTTCGCGCCGAGTGCCGCGAGCACTGCGCTGCGGATGAGTCGGACGCTGAATGTCGGTACGTTCCACCAGGCGACCGAGCGAACGCTTTCGACCCAAGTCGCGCGCAAGTTCGTTGAGTACTTCTTCGGCCGGCTCGATGCGCGCACTGCACTCAATCAGTCGACGCGTGACCTCGTGGCGAAATACTTCGGCGGCGACTACGAGATCATCGGCCCAGGTGCCGATCAACCAACGCCGCGACCGTCTCGCGATGCAGACACCACCCCCGAGATATTCATCGACGGCGTTGAGGAGCGCGCCGCGCAGCGAATTCTGATCCGCGCGCTGCGCAAGTTGCCGCGCGATCTCGACTGGCACGCAACGATTCGGACCTCCGCCGAGAAGGCGATTCCGCCAGCGAGCCTTTCGAACAGAATGCGCGATCGACTGACGTTCGTTGGCGTCGGCGACGGTGCGCCGTCGGACTATCTGGCGCTGGCCGATATTGGCATCGCTGCCAGCGCAGGCACGGCCCCGAGCCCCGGCTACGTCGCCCGAATCGTTGCCAGCGGCGCCGCGCCGCTGGTGTCCGACCTTGCGCCCTACAAGGAAGCACTCGACGACGGAGATCTCGGGTTGATGTTCGAGTCGGGCAACGCCGAGGCGCTTGCCGCCCAGGTCGAACGCCTGATCACCGACCGAGCACTTCGCGAGCAGGTCCAGAAGAACGCCGCGCGGTTCGCCAACACGCATACGTGGGACCACGTGGCCGGGCACTTCGAACGCATCTATCTCGAGGTTCGATCGCGTCGGCACGATCTGATTCCGCACAAACAGGCCAAGCCACACATTCGAGACCGGGTCGCGCGTCGCAAGCGGATCGACGTGGATCTGCACATGCACACGAATCACTCGCACGACTGCGCCACACCGCCAGAGGTTCTGCTTGAGTCAGCCAGCGTGCAGGGTCTTGGCGCAATCGCCATCACCGACCACAACGTCGTTTCTGGCGCTCACGCCGCCGCTGCGATAGCCGACGATTACGGCGTCAAAGTGATCGTCGCCGAGGAAGTCAAGACGAAAGATCAGGGCGAGGTGATCGGACTGTTCATCAATGAGCAGATTCCCAAAGGGGTCACGCTCCAGGAAGCGATCGCCGAGATCAAACGCCAGGGCGGTCTCGTTTACGTTCCACACCCTTTCGACCGCATGCACAGCGTGCCCGACTACAAGAACTTGCTTGAGGTGCTCGACGACATCGATCTCATCGAGGTCTTCAACCCCCGAGTCGCGTTCAGTGCCTTCAATGACGAGGCCGCGCGCTTTGCGGCCAAGTATCGAATCGTCGCCGGGGCCGGGAGCGACAGCCACGTTGCGCAGGGCCTTGGCAGCGTGCGCATCAACATGTTCGATTTCGATGGCCCCGAGGAATTCCTTGAGTCACTGCGTGACGCCGACATCGCTCGTTCGCCATCGAGCCTCGTGTACGTGCAGGCGATGAAGTTTCTTCAGACGAACGTGGGCGTGAAGTCGAAGGTGCCGCCCAAGCGTGTCGGAGCCAGGGCGCGCACGACGAAGATCGTCGACGCCGGCGCAGTCGACAAATCGAAGCGGTCGAGCAGGCGCTAGCTCAGCTGCACGACCGCCAACTGGTTCCTGCCACCACATCGGCCCCGCAACAAAACCTGCCGCCCGCACCGCGCGTTGCGCGTTGGCCCGTGGTCGCAGGAAGCGATCTGTACTCGGCCAAATAAACCCCCGTCGGCGGATCGCGATCTGGAATTGACTCCTGCGGCCCGCTGACTTCCAGCTTTGACAAAACCCGGTTCACGGGAAACGACGCTCGCCGAACGCGTCATCCTCGGGACAGAACGATGACGGACGAGATGCCAACAGACGACATGCCACGCACCGACGACGAAATCCGCGAGAAGTATCTGGATCGCGCGATCCGCGAGCTCAACTCGCTGGCGCACGAGATCCATGACTGCAATGACTGTCCGCGCGGCAACCTGATGCCGGTGCTCGGCAGCGGTCACCCGCAGGCAGACATCTTCTTGCTCAAGCACAGCGCCAAGCCTGCAGAGGTGGAGGAGGGAGTCGCCTTCTATGGTCGCGCCGGCACTGCATTGCAGAAATCGTTCAAACGGCTGGGGATTGACCCGCTCACGGTCTATGGAACGGTTTCGGTCAAGTGCCCGGTTGACCCCGTCGACGCCTCCGAGGCCTGCACTTCGCGAGTGCGCGACGAACTCGCCGTGGTCCAACCGCGGATCATCGTCGTGATGGGCGAGCTCGTCGTGGAAGACCTGAACGCGCTCGCCATGCCGGGCGCAGCAGTGATCGAGCCGCGAATCGGCTCGATCCAGCAATGGACCGCCCACTGCGAGGCGCTGATCACACCCGATCTCGACGATTGTCTCGACGACGAACCGTACAAACGCGAGTTTTGGCGTGCCTTCAAGCGCCTCGGCGACTGGCACGGCGACCTTCCCCCTTACTAATCCGTCACGAACTCACAGGGATTGCCGTTTGGCAAACCCTGTGTAACAAAGTGGGCCGCTTAGGATGCGGGGCCTGTCATGAGCGAGTTTTCTTCCAAGGGACAAGCGCAGCACATCGGGCTGGTCGCCACCGGTGGCACGATCAGCATGCGGCAGGAGCAATCGGGCAGCGCGCCCGAGCCCGTTCTTAGTGGCGCCACTCTCGTCGGGATGCTCGACGAAGGCGCTCGCGTCGGAGACGTCGAGTTGAAGGTCTACGAGCCGCACCAGATCCCGTCCGAAGACCTCTCCTTCAGTCTGCTCGTCAATCTCGCAAAGTCAGTGCGCACCGCAGTTGAGGAGAACGACGCGGTGATCGTCACCCACGGAACCGACACGATGGAGGACGCCGCCTTCTTCGTAGCTGAAACGCTCGACAACCCCGATGTGCTGTTCACCGGTTCGATGCTGCCTGCAGATCATCCCGAGTACGACGGTATTGCCAACCTCACGGCGTCGTTCATCTTCGCCCACAGCGGTGAGCGGATGGGTACCGGAATCTGCATGAACCACTACGTGCTGCCTGCCTGGTCGGCTCGCAAGATCGACACCGCCGCGCTCGACGCCTTCAACATTCGCGAGGGGACAGCGGTGGCGAGAATCTTCGACGACGAGATTGAACGCATTTCGGCGCGACCGACCGCGAACTGGACTGCCGCGCTGCCCGAGCTCGACGACCGCGACCCGATCGTGCCGATCCTTGCGGTTGGTGTCGGCACCAGCCCGGACGCTTTCGAGTTGTCTCGCAGCATCGCCAAGGGAATCGTGATCGAGGCAACCGGTACCGGTTCGGTACCGAGCACGATGAAGCAGGCGATCATCGAGACTGCTTCCGAGATCCCGGTGGTCGTAACCACGCGCTGCGCCAATGGCCCGACGCTCGCGCACGATGTCTACCCAAACAAATGGGATGAACTGCTCAACAGTGGCGTGCATTTCGAGAATCATCTCGACTCCTACAAAGCACGTACGCGATTGATTCTCTCGATCGCCCTCGGCCGCGAGTACGAGGCGTTCAGGGTCGCTCCGATCTAGTCGCGCCGCCGCCGCCGCCGTCGGCGCGGTCGCCGCAACGTTAAAGAAGCCGTAAACACGTTTGCCGCACCATAGGGACACGACAAGTCGTCCTGCCAATTCTCATTTTGCCCCGGGAGGCAACCAAGTGAAGACCAAAAGATTTATGCGCGCCGTCGGTCTCTCCGCGACCGCAGCCGTGTTGCTGATCGCGACGAGCGCAGCCACAAGCCCGCAGACTTCCACGAGAGCAACCGCAGCAGCAGATCGCAATCAGGCCGTGGCCGCTGGCGGAAAGCGCGTGCGGCTCGGATCAACGCGCTACGGAAAGATTCTGCAGGACTCGCGTGGTCGCACGCTCTACCTGTTCACCCGTGACAAGCGCAAGAAAAGTCGATGCTACGGGGATTGCGCCCGCGCATGGCCACCGCTTGTCACGAATGGTCGACCGGTGGCGATTCGCGGTGCCAGGCAGCGAGAGCTCGGAACTGTCCGTCGTGGCGGCGGTAAGCGTCAGGTGACGTACAACGGTCATCCCCTCTACTACTACGTCGACGAGGACGAGCCGAACGAGGTTCTCTGTCAGGCGGTCACAGAATTCGGCGGCGTCTGGTACGTCGTCAATCGCGCCGGAAAAGCGATTCGCAAGCGCTGATCGATCGAATCGTCCATCAACCCGAACTATCCATTGACTCGAAAGGATTGACCATGAACGCCAATCGCAAACGAATGCTCCTTCTCATGTTGATCGCTGTGTTTGCCGTGGGAGTGGCCGGCTGCGGCGACGACGACAGCGACACCGCCGCAAACTCCGATGACGCCGCCATGAAGCAGGAAGAAGCGATGAAGAAGGAGGAAGCTGCGATGGCCAAGGAAGAGGCCATGAAGAAGGAGGATGCGATGAAGAAGGAGGACGCGATGAAGAAGGACGCGTCCGTGAAGATCTCCGTCGGGAACGTGGACCCTTATGGCGGCATTCTCCAGAATGGCAAAGGCCGCACGATCTACCTGTTCACCAAGGAATCCACCAGCAAGAGTGAGTGTTACGACGAGTGCGCCGAGGCATGGCCGCCGGTCACGACCAAGTCCGAGGCGACCGCGTCAAGCGGCATCGACGAGGACAAGCTCGGAACGACCAAGCGCACCGACGGGACAATCCAGGTCACGTACAACGACCATCCCCTTTACTACTACAAGGGTGAAACCGAGGCCGACCAGGTGTTGTGTCAGGCGGTCGACGAATTCGGCGGAATCTGGTACGTGATCGACAAGAACGGCGACGAGATCACCACTCGGTGATCGCGTCTCTGCTGGAGCCGGAAGATGCTGCTGCTGACTCTGTTCGCGGTTCTGGCGGGCGCAGCCACTGCGCTGTCGCCCTGCGCGCTGCCCGTACTGCCGGTCGTGTTTTCGGCTGGCAGTACGGGCGGTCGCCGGCGGCCGGCAGGGGTCGCGATCGGGTTGGCGGTCAGTTTCACGTTCGCCGTCGTTGCGCTCGTTTATCTGCTTGCCGCCCTCGGCCTGCCAGACGCGCTGCTGCGCACCGTGGCGATCGGCATCCTGTTTTTGTTCGGGCTTTCGCTGGTCGTTCCGCAACTGGGTGATCGCGTAGAGGCTGCGTTGTCGAGGATGACTGCGCGTACTGCGGGAGCCGTCTCCTCGCGTGCCGCGACGCGCAGCGATGAGAAGGACGGATTCTGGTCAGGCTTCGTGATCGGCTCCGGGCTCGGACTCGTCTATGCGCCATGCGCCGGACCAATTCTCGCCGGGGTGATCACCGTCACCGCGTCGCAGGAGTTCACGCTTGAGCGACTCATCGTGGCCGCCGCCTATGGCCTCGGATCGGCGGTGACCTTCTTCGTGCTGATGCTCGGTGGCCGTAGGTTGATCGCTCCCTTGGCGCGGCGCACACCCGCCGTGCAGACTGCGATGGGGACGGCGATGATCCTGCTCGCGTTTGCGATGTATCTCGACCTCGACGTCAGGTTCCAGACCACGATCGCCGACCGACTTCCGCAGGCGATCGTCAATCCAACCGGCAGCCTCGAACGCTCCTCGGCCGTCAAATCCTCGTTGTCCGAAGCCAGGGGCGGACGACCCGAGGGTCGCTCGCCGCTGCCGCTGGCACCATCGGCCGATGGTAGTGACCGACTGCCGAGCCTGGGGCCGGCCGCCGAGTTCGAAGGGAACCAGCGTTGGTTCAACACCGCGAACAATCAGCCTCTGAAGCTCGCAGATTTACGTGGAAAGGTCGTGTTGGTCGATTTCTGGACCTACACGTGCATCAATTGCATTCGAACCCTGCCGCACCTGAAGGCGCTCTGGTCGAAGTACCGCGACGACGGTCTCGTGATAGTCGGCGTACACAGCCCAGAGTTTCCGTTCGAGCGATCGGCCTCGAACGTCAAGGACGCGATCGACCAAAACAACCTCGGATACCCGGTGGCCCAGGACAACGACTTCAAGACGTGGGATGCCTACGAGAATCAATACTGGCCGGCCAAGTATCTGATCGATGCAGAGGGACGGGTGCGTTACATGCACGTCGGTGAAGGCGCCTACGAGGAGACCGACGCCGCAGTGCGAGACCTTTTGGCAGAGGCCGGCGCGCGCGACGTCGATGAAGAGCAGGTCGACGTGAAACCCGAACGAATCGAGAACTTTCACCAGCTGACTGCCGAAACGTATCTCGGCTCTGCTCGCGCCGCTGGGTTCATGAACGGCACGATCGTGGACGGTGTTCACGACTACCGGCGGGTCAAAGACTTGCCGGTCAACACGCTCGCGTACGGAGGTCGCTGGAAAATCGATCCTCAATCGGCGACGGCATCGGGCGCACGCTCGACGATCGACCTGCATTTCAATGCGCGGCGCGTATACCTCGTGCTCGGAAACCGCGGTGGGCCGAAGAAGGTTCGCGTTCGACTCGACGGCAAGCCTATTGCCGCCGGCGACGCCGGTCGGCACGTGAAGTCCAGTGTTCTCACTGTCGACGGCCAAAAGCTCTACTCGATCGTCGATCTCGGCCGCGCCAGGTCGGGACAGCTGAGTCTGCAGGTCGGAGAGGGGGTCAGCGGGTATGCCTTCACATTTGGATAAGCGCCGTCAACCGGCGACGCGCCCCGCGATGCGTCGCCGTTCGACGCTCGGTGCTCACATGCAGACACACAGTGTCCCTCAAGCGGACATACTTGAATCTATGAGCGAAACGGTCGAAGCGAACGGCACGTCCAGCCCCGGGACAGTTCTCGTGGTCGACGACCAGGCGATCGTGCGTGACGTGGTGGTTCGCTACCTCGAGCGCGACGGCTACCGCACGCTGGCGGCCGGCGACGGTCACGCAGCCCTTCAGTTGATCGAGGATCACGATGGCGAGCTGTCGCTCGTCGTTCTGGATCTGATGTTGCCCGGGATCGACGGCTTGGAGCTTTGCCGAATGATCCGCGAAAAAAGCGATCTGCCGGTGATCATGCTGACGGCGCGCAGCGGCCAGAGCGATCGGATCGTAGGACTCGAACTCGGAGCCGACGATTACGTCGGCAAACCGTTCTCGCCGCGCGAACTCACTGCCCGAGTGCGCAACGTGATCCGGCGCGCGAGACCCGACAAGCCGACGGCTCCCGTTGAGTCGACCGAGGCAGTCGAATTCGGTGATTTGCACATCGATCCGGTCGCCCATCAAGCCACGCGTTCCGGAAGGCCTTTGAAACTGACGTCCCGCGAATTCGATCTGCTGTTGTTCTTGGCTCGCAATCCGAGTCAAGTGTTTTCGCGCGACCAGTTGATGGCGCGGGTCTGGGGTTTCGAGTCCGCACTCGACACCGGGACGGTCTCGGTCCACGTCAGGCGGCTGCGCGAGAAGATCGAATCCGACCCGTCCGAGCCCAAACATCTGCAGACGGTGTGGGGCATGGGCTACCGCTTTTCACTGGAAGGTGCGGCATGATCGGGCCAGCATTGATCGTGCTCGGTGGCGTGCTGCTTGTCGGCTTGGTCGCGACCTCCGCAATCATGCGACTGCGTTCGATCAAGACGCGTACGGTCGGCGCGCTGCTCCTGGCGACGCTGCTGCCGTTGGTGACGGTCGTGGCTTCGGGCATCGTGATGTTCGAGTCTGCGCATGACCTGGAAGTTCTTGCGGTGGTTGGCGGCACAACGGTCGTTGCAATGGCCGCCGCCGTGCTGTTGCTGCGTGGCATCCTTGCCCCGCTGGACTCTCTGACCGAGATCGCGCACGATGTTGCCGCCGGCGATCTCACGGCGCGCGCAAACCAAACTGGCGTTTCTGAGACCGACGAACTTGCGCGCAGCTTCAACACCATGGCCGAGAACCTCGAGTCGCTGTTCGACGCTCGAAGGCAACTGGTGGCTTGGGCCAGCCACGACCTGCGTACCCCGCTCGCTGCACTGCGCGCGATGCTCGAAGCCGTCGAGGACGGCGTGTCGACCACCGATGAATACTTACCTGAGATGCAGAGTCAGGTCGATCGACTTTCTCAGTTGATCGACGACCTTTTTGAACTGGCGACGATCGATGCGTCGGCGCTTTCGCTCGAACTGGACGAGGTGCGAGTCGGTGATCTGGTCAACACCTGCGTCCGTGGCTTCGAGGGGCAGGCGCGGGCCGAGGGCGTGACGCTGCGCGCCGAAATCGACCGCCCGGACAGCGTCGTCCGCTGCGCTCCAGAGAAAATTGAACGGGTGATGATGAACCTGCTCGTCAATGCATTGCGGCATACGCCCAGCGATGGAACGGTGGCGATTCGGGTTACGACCGAGGATCCGGCGCAGGTCCGCTTCAGCGTCGAAGACACTGGAGAAGGATTGCCACAGGGTGATCCGGAGCGACTCTTCGATCGATTCCAGCGAGGCGACGAATCTCGTCAGGGCGCGGGCGCCGGCTTGGGTCTGGCGATCGCGCGCGGTTTGGTCGAGGCCCACGGTGGCAGCATCAAAGCCAGCAATCGTGTCGGCGGCGGAGCGACGTTTGCCTTCGAGATTCCGGCGGCACCGTAATCGAAGTGCGGTGCCCCGGGCACCACACCTGAGACTATTTGCCCCGCGCCGCCTGTTTTTTGCGCCGTTCCTCGATCCGTGCCTCGATGACCGCCAGACGCTGAGCGTCGTCGACGAGATCCAGCACTGCGACGCACTCAATGTGCGGCGTGTGCGGGAACATGTCGACCGGGCGAACGCGACGTAGTGCGTAGCCGCTCTCTGCCATCTGTTTCAGGTTTGGCGCGAGCGTCGTCGGGTTGCAGCTGACGTAGACGATGCGCTTGGCACCAGCTTCGAGCACGCGGCGCACGACCTTGGCGGGCAAACCTGCGCGCGGCGGGTCGAGCACCACAACGTCCGGGGTGCCGGCGTGCTCGACCAACTGGGGCAGCGCGAGACGCATGTCGCCTGCGACCCAGTCGGCATCGGTGATCCCGTTGAGGTTCGCGTTTACGGCGGCGTCCTCGACGGCGTCAGCAACGATTTCGACACCCCAGACGTGGCCAGCCTTTTCGGCCAGTGCGATTCCGATCGTGCCCGATCCGCAATAGAGGTCGAAGACCAGTTCGCGACCGGTCAGACCGGCGAACTCGATCGCCGTGCCGTAGAGCTTCTCAGTCTGCGCGGAGTTCGTCTGGAAGAACGCGTCCGGCGAGATGCGATACCGCAACCCGAGCACTTCGTCCTCGATGTAGGGGTTGCCGGCAAGCGTTTTGTCCTTGCTGTCCCGCGCCCAGTTTCCGGCGCTGTCGGATCTGCTCCAAATGATGCTGGATGGCGGCGGGTCGAGGACTTGCAATGCGTCGACAAATCCGACGCTGTCGAATCCACCCGGCTCCGGCTCGCGCGAGCTGGTCACGAGACGCACCATCGTGTCACCGGCCGCGCCACCTCTGCCCTCGCGCACGACGAGGTTGCGCAAAAAGCCGAACGCTTCATCGGGGTCGAACGGCGAAAGCTCGCGGTCCTGACACCATTGACGCACGATCGCGCGGATCTCGTTGGCGCGCTCGCTCGCGAGCACGACATCGTCGACGTTCTCGACCACGTCCCACTGGCCCGGCGTGTGAAAGCCCAGCGCCAGCGAACCATCGTCGTCCTGACCGAACGAAAACTCGACTTTGTTGCGGTAGTTCCAGATCGCGGGGTCGTCGTGATCTTCGCCGGCAGGAATGATCGGTTCGAGCACAGGGCCGTCGGCTGACTCGAACGAGAAGTCGCCGAAGCGCTCCAAAGCCTCCCTGACCTGCCGTTGCTTCTCGACCAACTGTTGGTCGTATCGCAGGCTTTGCCACAGCGCGCCCGGGTGCGGAGCACGCTCGGGTACACGATCTGGACCAGCATCGCGAATCTCGACCACGCGTGCCTCGCCAAAGTTCTTCTTTCCGCCGGTGACCTCGGCCAGAACCCGGTCTCCGGGCAGGCCACCACGCACAAAAACCACGAAGCCGTCGGCACGCCCGACGCCCGCTCCACCGTGTGCCAGCGATTCTATGTTCAGTTCGACCTGCTCACCCTTGGCGAGCCGACGTGGCCGCGTTGCTTGTTCTCCCGTCATCACAGCGACGGTAGCGGGGAGGTCGATGGGCATAGACTTCCCGCCATGGCCCAGCACTTCCTGACCGGAGCAGAACTCACGCCGAGCGATCTGTCGGGCGTGCTTGCGCGCGCCGCCGAGCTGAAGGCGAACCGCGCCGACCTCGCCTTGCAACGCGGCAAACTCGCCGCCAAGACCGTCGCGCTGATCTTCGAACGGCCGTCCACACGTACGCGCATGTCCTCCGAAATAGCCGTCCGCGAACTTGGCGGGCACCCGATGGTGATCTCGGGCGAGACAACGCAACTCTCACGCGGCGAATCGATCCACGACACCGCCTTGGTCACGTCTCGTTACGCGCACGCAATCGGAATTCGTACTGGTGCGCACGCGACGGCCGAAACGCTCGCGGCCGAGGCGAGCATTCCCGTCTTCAACCTGCTGACCGAAGACCATCACCCGTGCCAGGCGCTCGCCGACCTGCAGACGCTGCAGGAGCGCTTCGGCACGCTCGAAGGCCTGAAACTCGCGTACGTGGGCGATGGCAACAACGTCGCGAACTCGCTGATGATCCTGGGCGCGTTGGCCGGTCTGACGGTCGCGGTCGCGACGCCGGAGGGATACTCGCCGGATCCCGAGGCGGTTGCACTCGCCGAGTCGGTCGCGACCGCCGCCGGAGCGGTCGAGCTGACCAACGACCCTGCTTCGGCCGCAGCCGAGGCAGACGCGATCTACACCGACGTCTGGGTCAGCATGGGCGACGCAGATTCCGAACGGAAAAAGCAGGACCTCGCGCCATACCAGCTCAATTCCGCATTGATGTCGCATGCCAAGCAAACCGCGATTGCTCTGCACTGTCTGCCGGCGCACACGGGCGAGGAGATCACCGAGGAGATCATTTACGGCGACCAGTCGGCGGTGTTCGACCAGGCCGAGAATCGCCTGCACGTGCAAAAGGCGTTGCTCGAGCACCTGCTGGGGTGAATCCGGCGCCCGAAAGCTCCGTCGCGTAGCCTTCGCAGCGATGTCCGGCGACGAGACTCAGACCAGCGGCGACACGCCTCCGCAGTCAGGTGCCGAACGCTACGCGGCCGCACGTTCGCGTAGCGAGGCCAAGAACCAGGCCGTTCGCGACCAGCTCGAGCCGCTTGCGCCCGGCGAGCGACCGCTGGCCGTCACGATCGCGTCGATAACCGCGATGCTGTTTGCGATCGGAAACCTCGTCTCATTCCTCCTGACCAACGATGCAACCGGCGACGACGAGAGCCGCGCGGTCATCCAACTGGCCCTGATCTGCGCGATTCTGTTTGTCGCGTCGGTGGGGATGTGGCTGGTCAAGTACTGGGCTGTGATCGGATTCCAGACGATCCTCGGGTTGCAGATAATCGTCTACTCGCTGTCGCTCACGCGCGTCGACAATGCCTGGGTCGCGCTGCTGTTCGTGGCGATAATCGTCCTGTCCGGAGTGCTTTTCTGGTTTCTTATCAGGGCGATGGCGCGTATCCAGATGCCTGAGGCACCAGACATCCAGTCGTTGAAAGATCAGCGCGAGGCCGCAGAAGCGGCTGCCTTGCAAGCGGTCGCCGACCACAACACGCGCGAAAAGCAGTCCAACAAACGCGAGGAATCGGGGGATACCAATGGCTGAGGGCGTGTTCAATGTTGCGATCGTCGGTGGCGGTCCCGGCGGGTACGTCGCAGCGATTCGTGCGCGGCAACTGGGCCTCACAACGGTTCTGATCGAAAAGGACAAGCTCGGCGGCCGCTGTCTCAACTACGCCTGCATACCGGCGAAGGCCGTATTGCGCAGCGCCGACGTACTCGAAGAGCTTCGCAAGTCCGCCACTTACGGCGTCACCCTTCCCGACGGTGTGCAGCCGGGCGTAGATTTTTCGACGGTAGCCAAACGCCGCGATCGCGTTGTCAAGACGATGACCGGCGGCGTCGGCGGCCTGATGAAGAAGAACAACGTGCTTGTCGTCGATGGCGAGGCGACGTTCGCCGCACCCACCGAGGCCGGCATCGTCGACCTCCACGTGACGACTGCGGAGGGCGTGCAGTTGGTGCGCGCCGACCATGTGGTGCTCGCGACGGGGTCCGTGGCCTTGCCGATCCCGGCGATCGGTGCCAATTTCGCCGGCCCGATCGTCGATACCGCCGGCGCTTGGCTCGCTTCGACGTTGCCTGCTTCGCTTGCCGTGATCGGCGCGGGGGCGAGCGGAGTTGAAGTCGCCTCGGCGTTCGGCCGTCTCGGAGTGCAAGTGACGTTGCTCGAATCGATGCCGCAGATCCTTCCCGCCGAGGAGCATCAGATCGCCGAGCTACTCGGCAAAGAGCTCGCCAAGCAGAACGTCAAAGTCGTCACCGACGCGCAGATCGCACAGGTCACCGCCAGCGGCGGCGGCGTGGAAATTGACTTCAACGGTGAGCGTCATCAGTTTGCACAACTCTGCATCGCCGCCGGACGCGCGCCTGACGTCGCATCGCTGAACCTGCCCGCGGTGGGAGTCGCCACGGACGAACGTGGAGAGATCCAGATAGCTGCCGACCAGCGAACGTCGAATCCGCAGGTCTTCGCCATAGGCGACACCGTCCGTGGCCCAGCACTCGCCCACAAGGCCTCTGAGGAGGGTGTGGTCGCAATCGAGACGATCGCCGCCCATCCCGGCGCGCACCCGATTTATGTGGAGAACATTCCCCGCGCGACGTTCTGTTCGCCGCAGGTTGCGAGCATCGGCTTGACCGAGGCGCAAGCGATGGCGGCTGGCTTCCAAGTTGCGATCGGAGAGTTTCCGCTTGCTGCGGCTGGCGCAGCGACGGTCCACGGCGATCGCATGGGGCTCGTCAAGATCGTCGGAGAGGTCACCAGCGGCGCGATCCTCGGCGCGCATGCGATCGGGGCGAAAGCGGCAGATCTGATCGCCGAGCTCGCGGTGGCGAAATCCGCCGGCGTCACATATCCGCAGCTCGCACGGATCATTCACGCACATCCGACGATCAGCGAGGCAGTTCTCGAAGCGGCCCGCGCGACCGAGGGCTGGGCGCTGCACGCGTGATCGGCTCCGGTCGCCGCACGCTGCGCAACAATCATCGGCTCGTGAGCGACTTCACTTTCTATTACGACCTCGGCTCGCCCTATTCATGGGTCGTGGCCGAACGCATCGCGCAGTCGCTCCCGGACGCCGAGTGGGTGCCCGTGCTCCAGCCGGACGTCGACGACGGACCGCTGTGGGACGGCCATCGCGAACGCATCTACGACATGGCGCAGAAATTTGGATTGATTCGCCCGCGGTTCAACGACCAGCGCACCGACCTTGCGATTGCCGACACACGCAAAATGATGCTCGCCGCGACCTACGCCAAGTCGATCGGTCGAACCGTCGCCTTTTCGCTCGCCGCGTTTCGCCAGCAGTTCGGCGCAGCTCGCGCGGTTGACGACGAGGAGACGATTCTGCTCGCTGCCGCGGCGTGTGAAATGCACCCGCGCGCACTGCTTCAGGCGCTGGAGATGAAGTCCGTGCAGCAATCTCTGACCGACGCCGGCAAGCAACTTCGCGACCGGCTCGGGCGCACGGAACTTCCGGTGCTCGTGGGCGCGGACGGATTCAGCGCGTCCGAGGACGAACTGTTCATGCATGCGATCGAAGAGTTCGTCGACATCAAATAGCGTGGCGGCGGTGACGACCTCCCGGACCGGTCGCCCGAACACTCCAATATTGTGAACGCGATGGCGTTCAGAGGATCAAAACACGACGAGCAGCAGGCCGGACAAACCGGTCAGCAGTCTCGCCCCGCGGCCCAGCAGGCGGTCCATCGCTTTCAGCCTGACCACATGCTCCCCGAAGCTGAACGCGGCAAGGCGATTCTCTATCGCATGCTGCTGATCCGTCGCTTCGAGGAACGCGCCGGCGAGATGTATGCGCGGGCGAAGGTCGGTGGTTTCCTGCACCTCTGTATCGGCGAGGAGGCGACGGTCGTTGGCACGTCAGCTGCGATGCGTACCAATGACTACCTGATCAGCACCTACCGCGAACACGGGCAGGTACTTGCCCGAGGCACGCCGCCGCAAGAAGTCATGGCCGAACTGTTCGGCCGCGAGACCGGCGTCTCGAAGGGGCGCGGAGGCTCGATGCACATGTTTGACGCCCAACGCCGCTTCATGGGTGGCTACGGAATCGTCGGTGGCAACCTACCGATCGCTGCCGGCATAGGCATGGCGAACAGCTATTACGGAAACGACGACGCGGTCGTCTGCATGCTCGGCGACGGCGCGACCAATCAGGGCACGTTCGGCGAAACGCTCAATCTCGCCGCGCTGTGGAAACTGCCGGTCGTGTTCATCATCGTCAACAACCAGTTCGGCATGGGCACCGCGCTCGCGCGGCACTCGGCGATGACCGATCTCTCGGCCAAGGGCGAAGGGTTCGGTGTTCCGGGGACTCGCTGTGACGGTATGGACGTGCTCGATGTCGAGTCCTGCGTCAAAAACGCACTTGAACTCGTGCGCACGGAAAAGCATCCAGTACTCATCGAAGCCGTCACCTATCGCTTCCGCGGCCACTCCGTTGCTGATCCCGAGGAGTACCGCACTCAGGAGGAGGTCGACGAGTGGCGTAGTCGTGACCCGATAATGCAGTTCGCCAACAAGTTGATCAAGGGCGGCGCGATAACCGGGGCGGACGCCGAGGAGCTCGACAAGATGGCCCTGGCCGAGGTCGACGGCGCAGTGCAGTTCGCCGACCAATCTCCCTTCCCGCCGCTCGATTCACTCTATGACGACGTCTACGTACTCGGCGACCAACTGCAGGGTTGGTACTCGGTCGACACACGCAAACCGGGGGCGCAGCGAGGGGAGAACATCGCCGGCGACGAAGAACTCCAGCGCCTTGCCGAGGCAGGTGCTTCGCACGAGGAAGGCGAGCAGTTCGACGAACAAGTGGTGATGCGCGTGGGCACGCGACGCGACGCCGCCGCCCCGCCGCCGACGGTTCAAGTTCCGGATGAGCAGGTCGCGCAGCAGCCGGCACCACTTCCGCTGCCGCCGGAGGAGGGCTGACGATGGCCGAGATGCGCTATCGCGAAGCCCTGAATCTGGCGATTCGGGAGGAGATGCGCCTGAATCGCGACGTGATGATCATGGGCGAGGACATCGGCGTCTTCAATGGCGCCTTCAAAGTCACCGAGGGACTGCTCGAGGAGTTCGGCGAATCCCGCGTTCGCGACACACCGATAAGTGAGAACACGATCGTCGGTATGGGCGTGGGCGCGGCGATGGTCGGGCTGCGCCCGATCGTCGAGATCATGACGATCAACTTTTCGCTGCTGGCGATGGATCAGATCGTCAACCACATGGCACCGATCCACTACATGTTCGGCGCACAGGCGAAAGTGCCGATGGTTGTGCGCATGCCGCAGGGAGCGGGCCACCAGTTGGCGGCGACGCATTCGCACAGTCTCGAGGCCTATTTCATGCACGTGCCGGGCCTGCTCGTTGCCACGCCGTCCACACCGGCCGATGCGAAGGGTCTCCTGAAGGCCGCGATCCGCGACGACAACCCAGTGATCTTCATCGAACACGAGACGCTCTACGGAATGAAAGGCGAAGTCTCGGAGGATCCAAACTTTCTCGTGCCGTTTGGCAAGGCCGAGGTACGTCGTGAAGGCACGGATGTGACGATCGTCGGAATCTCGCGCATGGCGGTGACGGCCCTGGAAGCCGCCGACATGCTCGCCGAGCGTGGAATCTCGGCCGAGGTGATCGATCCGCGCACATTGCGACCACTCGACCTCGACACGATCCTGCGGTCGGTGCAGAAGACGAATCGAGTCGTTTTGGCGGAAGAGGGCTGGCCGCACGGCGGAGTGGGCGCGAACATCACGGCCTTGATCCAGGAGCAGGCGTTCGACTACCTGGACGCGCCGATCCAGCGGGTGGCCGGCGCGGACGTTCCGATGCCTTACTCGAAGCCGCTCGAACAAGCGGCATTTCCGCATGCAGAAAACATTGTCGCCGGAGCGCTGGCCACGTTCAATACAGGGGATCGGGTCTGATCCTTGAAGTGGTAATCCAAGTAGCTGCCGTGTCTGCGCCGCATTTTGGTGTCATACGCTGGACAATGGATTACAGCGCTCGACGAACGGGCGCAACCTAGGTGAATTAGATGAACGACATCGTGATGCCGCGACTCTCCGACTCGATGACGGAGGGAACAGTCGTGCGGTGGCTGAAGGCCCCGGGCGAGGCGATCGCGCGCGGTGAACCGCTGGCCGAGATCGAGACCGACAAGGCGACGATCACGTACGAGTCCGACATCGACGGCGTGCTCACCCAGATCCTCGTCGGCGAAGGCCAGACCGTGCCTGTCGGCTCGCAGATCGCAATCGTTCAGCCGCTCGGTGCCGCTGCGCAACAGCCCCCATCTCAGCCGAATGCTCCCGCGGCTTCGCCGCCGCCGCTGCCGATGCCACCTGAGCAGTCGCCCGCGCCATTGCCAACGCCGTCCGAGTTTCAACAACCCGCACCGCCGCCGCTACCGAATCCGCCGATCGAGCAGGCACCGCAGCAGCCATTCGATCACCAACAGTACGAGCCAGAGCTTCAGCAGCCGGGCGAGTATCAGCAAACCGGCGAGTACGAAATCGCCGAACAGGACACTGAGCAATATGACGTCGGCCAGCCAGATGCGGTTGCGTATGACACGGGCGAGTTCACGACCGGCGAGGGTGCCGAAGCTCCCAGCGGCGAGCGCATCAAGGCCTCGCCGATCGCTCGTCGCTTGGCGCGTCGCCTCGGCCTCGATATCGCAACGATCGCAGGCAGCGGACCGGACGGGCGTATCGTCAAGGAGGACGTCGAGGCTGCAGCCGACGCCGCGGCCTCTCGCGCGGCGCAGCGCGCGCCGACCCAGGCACCGGCAACCGAGCAACCGTTCGCAGGAACGCAGTACTCAACCGAACCGCCTGCGCAGCCGCCGCACGAGTACGCCTACGAGCCCGGAGGGTCTGAGCAGTTTGAGGACGCAGCGTTCGCCGCAGCGGCGCACGAGACGATTCCGCAGCCACAACAGCCGCAACAGCCTCCACCCGCCGCGCCAACGGACCCGCCGTTGATCCCGCACTATCCGCCACCACCGCAGGCTCCACCGGCGTATCCGCCGCAGGGCTATCCGGCCCCGGCCTATCCGCCGCCGGGCTATGGCCCCCCGGGAATGCCGCCTGCCTATCCGCCGCAACCAGCGCAGCCGTTCCCCGCTCCGCCTCCCTTCGTTCAGGGCATGACAGGCAACTTCCCCGCTGTCGAGCAGATGGGCGCGCAGCAGCCACCTCAGCCGCCGCCTGCGCATCAGCCTGCGCAGCAACAGCCGCAGCAGCCGCAACCACCCGGCGCCAGTCCTACGGCTACCCGCGGGCATTCCACGCCGATCGAGCCGACGAGCGCCCAACAGACGGTCGCCCGCCGAATGGCAGAGTCAAAGGCCACCGCGCCGGAGTTCTTCGTCGAGACCGAAGTCGACATGACGATGGCGGTCGCGTTCCGGGAGCAATTGCGCGGCGCGATCGACCCGCTGCCCTCCTACAACGACTTCGTTTTCAAGGCCGCCGCGATGGCGCTCAAGCAGTATCCAAACGTGAACGCCGCCTACAAGGATGGTCACTTTGAGCAGTACTCCGACGTCAACATCGGAATCGTCGTGTCGGCCACCGATCTGCTCGCCGTTCCGACGCTGTTCAACGTCGATGAAAAGGGTTTGTCGCAGATCGCTCGCGAATCGCACGAGCTCGCGGATGCCGTCCGCAATCGCTCAATTCAGCCGGCGCAGATGACTGGTGGAACGTTCAGCATTTCCAACCTCGGGATGTACGGAGTTGAACGCTTCACCGCGATCCTCAACCCGCCGCAGGCCGCAATTCTCGCGGTCGGGGCGATCACCCGCAAAGCGGTGATCGCAGAAGACGGAATGTCACTGGTCGTCCGCCAAATGATGGCGATGACGCTCACTTGCGATCATCGCATCCTCTATGGCGCCGAGGCCGCCGAGTTCATCGCAGCGATCAAGGCCTGGCTCGAGAACCCCCAGATGCTGCAGGTCTGACCCGCACGCATCACGGGCTAGCGATTGTTCTGCTCGGCCAACTCCGGGTGCCATTCGAGCGCTTGGGCAGCGTTCGACAATCCCGGCCCCGTCTTTACGATCGTCAGTTGGTCGGCCTCCGATCGTACGACCACGCACCAGCTGTCGCCCTTGTCGTCCGGCGGCGGCACGCACGTTCGCAGCGTGCGCTCGCTCATTTTCCAGGTGTCCGCTGCACCGAGCATCGGCTTGAACTGCGCGGGTGCCTCTGCCTCCACTGTTCGTTTGACCAGTGCCGCATTTTTCTCGAGCCGTTCGGTCGGCGTTACTACGACTTCCGCGTTGGAGAGAGCCAGTGCCATGATCGCCAGCAAACCGAAAACCATCAAAGTTCCGGAGGTCCAGCGTTCGGCGACGGCGACCGAGTGCGGCGCGGCCTTCGCGGCCCCCTCGCGTCCGCCCGCCGACGCCAGGTAGGGCGCGGCCCAGGGCGTCACCACGTAGGCCAGGAATACGTTGCCGGCCAGCGCCACAACGATTGCGACGGGCCATGCGATTGTGCCGTCGCCGAACGGGTCACGGTGCAGCAGGACGGCACCGATCGGTGTGAATATGGCGACGATCGCTGCGACGGTGCGGTTTTTCAGCGTTCGCCTCATCGCCGCAGAGATTAGGTCGCCGGGCTACGATCAATGCCATGTCCGAACTGTGGGTCACGCGGCTGGGAACGATCGACTACGACGACGCGCTCGACCTTCAGCATCGGTTGCGCGATGCGCGCGCCGAAGGCTTGATCGCTGACACACTCCTGTTGCTCGAACACCCGCCGGTCTACACGCGCGGACGTCGCAGTGAGCCTTCGGAGTTGCCGATGGGAGAGGACTGGTATCGCCAGCAGGGAATAGCGATCCGCGACGTCGACCGCGGCGGCAAGGTCACGTACCACGGGCCGGGCCAGTTGGTCGGCTATCCGATCCTCGACACCGCGATCGTGGCTCGAGACATTCCGCGCCTCGTCGACACGATCGAACGGGCGATGATCGCGGCGCTGGCGGCCGAGGGCGTGTACGCACGCCCCGACGCAGCCGGGCGTGGGGTCTGGGCCGGCACCGACGCCACCGAGGGCAAGATCGGCTCGATCGGATTGCACGTGGCCAATGGCATCTCGACGCACGGCTTCATGGTCAATGTCGACAACGATCTTCAGCCGTTCACATGGATCAAGCCGTGTGGGCTGGACGACGCGGCTACCTCGATCGCCGAACAGACCGGCGCGTTCGGCCGCATCAGTTGCTTCTCGAAGCGCATCGCTTTTGAGCTGGCCAGCGGACTGGACCTGCGGCAACGTCTAGTAACCAAGTCGCGCCTGCTCGACACACTGGACCACAGCCCACAATCGCAACTCGCGACGATCTAGAGTTGCCGCGATGACCGAAACAGTCCTGGATCGCGAACCCGCGAAGCGCACGCTCGCGCAACGCGCACATCGCACACGCTCGCGTTCGAACCCCGGCGGAGTCAGTGATCAGACACTCGCCGAGGATCTTGGCGGCGGCCAGGTTCGCCCGTTCCGGGATCGCAAACCCGAGTGGTTCAAGGTCACCTCACCCGGCGGTCCGAACTACCGCGAGATTCGCAAAGAGATCAAGGGAGCCGGGCTCAACACAGTCTGCGAAGAGGCCAACTGCCCGAACATCGGCGAGTGCTGGGAACGTGGCACGGCGACCTTCATGATTCTTGGCGACACCTGTACTCGTCGCTGCGGCTTCTGCAACATCAACACCGGCAAGCCGACCTTTCACGACCCGATCGAAGGCTTCAAGGTCGCGGCCCAGGTCAAAAAGATGGGCCTCAAATTTGCCGTGATCACCAGCGTCGACCGCGACGACCTTCCAGACTATGGAGCCGGCGCATTCGTACAGACGATCCGCGCAATTCGGGCCCGTGCCCCCGAATGCGGGATCGAGGTTCTGACCCCCGACTTCCGCGGCCAGGAGATGCCACTCGCCCGTGTGATTGAGGCCCGTCCGGATGTCTTCAACCACAATGTCGAGGTCGTCCCGCGGCTGTATCCATACGCGCGGCGCGGCTCCACCTTCGCACGCTCGTGCAGAGTTTTGAAGAATGCGAAGCTGATGGGCGGGAGTGAGGTTGCGACCAAGTCGGGCCTGATGGTCGGACTCGGCGAGACGCACGACGAGTTGGTCGAGACTTTCAAGCTGCTGCGCGAGAACCTCGTGCAAGTCCTGACCGTTGGTCAGTATCTGCGCCCGACGCGCGACCATCTACCGGTGGTCCGCTACTGGCACCCGGATGAGTTCAAGGCCCTCGAGGCAGCGGCCTACGAGCTCGGTTTCGAGTCGGTCGCCGCAGGCCCACTGGTCCGTTCGAGCTACCACGCCGATGAGCATGCGCCCAAGCGGCTTGCGCAGAAGCTCGACTCGCCGCTGGCCGCCGCGGTCTAGTCGAGGTAAGTCACGAACGAGTCCGTGCCGGCGCGCTCGGTCTGCGGTGGCAGTTCGCCCAACGGTCGACCGAGGTACAGCAACCCAAGGACCTCCTCGTCGGCTCCGATTCCGACCGCAGAGATGCCCTCACCGTCACGCAACACCTCTGGCGTGCGCCAATAGCCAGCGAAGCCGCGGGCGTGCGCTGCCAGTAGGACGATGTATGCAGCCACCGCTGTGGCGGCGTAGTCCTCGGCGTCAAGCACGGGGTCCGGATTGCGGACCGAGGAGACCGTCACCAGCGTAGGCGCGCGATCGAGCTTCTTTGCGGCCACGGCACCGATCAGGTCAGGATCGGAACCATCCGGCGCTCCGCTCGCGGCAACCTTCGCCGCCACCGCCTTCAAGGCTGCCCGCGTGTTCGATCCGAGCACGCGAAATCGCCATGGCTGCGTCAACTTGTGGTTGGGTGCCCAACGCGCCGCATCGAAAAGCGCCTCGAGTTCGTCGTGTGCGAGCGGTGATTGCTCGAAGGCTTTT
>JBMYXO010000018.1:0-32370 GCA_049608465.1 Solirubrobacterales bacterium
CCAGCTGAGCTACGGGCGCGAGGGTGCATAGATTAGATGGGTCAGATGCAAAGTCAAGGCCCGCGCGTAAACTGGCCACATTAGTCAAAAAGTTGTATAGTCAAAATATGACTAAACAAAAAACTACCTACTCTGCGCTCGCACGCTTGATGCTGCTGAGCGCCTCCGCGCTTCTGCTGATTGCGATAGCAGCGGGCGCTACCGCAACGAGCACGTTTGCGTCGACAACTGCGGCCAACGAAACGACGATCGTCGAGCGACAGATCACGATCCCGGATGAAGAACTGGGACATTTGACGTTCGATGCGATTACTGCGGGCGACCCGGCCGCGATAGAACAGGACCGCCTAGTTCTCTTGCTGCACGGCTTTCCGCAAAGCCGTGAATCGTTCTCCGAGCTCCTTCCCGAGCTCGCCGCGCGGGGCTACTACGCCGTCGCGCCGAACATGCGCGGCTACTCGCCGGGCGCCCGGCCAACCGACCGCTCGCAGTACACCGTCGAGAAATCCTCCGTCGATGCCGTCGCGATGGCGATCGTGCTCGGAGCCGAAAAGTTCCATCTCGTCGGACACGACTGGGGCGGCGCCGTTGTGTGGGGCGTCTCAAGCGCCATGCCTCAGGTGCTCAAGTCGTCATCGGTGCTCTCCACGCCGCATCCGGACGCGATCAAGACCACGGCGAAGTATTGGTGGAGTCCGCAGAGCTTGATGCTCTCGTACCTGAAGCTCGTTCGAATCCCTGACTTGGAGAAGGCGATGTTCATTGCGGGCCCGGAGGGTTTCGCGCTTGGGCTGGCAGTCATGGGTCTCCCGTACTCCAAGGCACGCACATACGCTCAGACAATCGGGAACACGGCAGGGATGCGGGCCGCGCTCTCCTGGTATCACGCCAACGAAGTGCCGGCCAGCTATCTGATCGGTAAGTCGACAGTTCCGACGCTCTACATGTGGGGCGACAAGGACTTCGCCTTCAGCCGTGACGCCGCGAACAAGACGGCAGAGTTCGTCGACGCGCCCTATCGATTCGTACCGCTTGAGAACGTCGGCCACTGGGTTCCTGAGCGCGCGACCGATCGGGTCGTCAGCGAAGTGTTGGCGCACATCGAGGCCAACAGCTGAGCGATTCGCCATCGGTGCGACATAATTCAGCGCCATGGCATTGGCCCATTCACTGCTTGCGGCGCTCGCTCTAGGTCCGGCCTCTGGCTACGACCTCTCGAAGGTTTTCGATTCGGGAATGTCGGACTTCTGGCGAGCGTCGTCACAGCAGATCTACACCGAGCTCCACAAGCTCGACGATCGCGGCCTGATTGAGGGCACGCTGGAACAACAGTCCAATCGGCCGCAGAAGCGCGTTTACGTATTGACCGACGCCGGCCGCAAAGCGCTCCACGAGTTCACGCGTACTGCGCCGCGTCGCCCGGTGATTCGAGATGAGATGATGGTCAAGCTCTACGCGGTGGACGCAGCCGACGTCGAGGCGGTGATCGAGGACCTCAGCGCACGCGCCATCGAGGCGCACTCGCGCGTCGAGCAACTTCGCCAACTTGTTGCGATATTCCGCGGCGGCAAGTCGCACGAGGAGTTTCTGAACAGCGGCGGCCCGATCGGTCCCTACCTGACCTGCTTGCTGGGTATCGCGCATGAGCTTGACAACGCGAAAGTCTGCGCGTGGATCGCCGCGGTGTTGCGCGCACGCGAAGACGGCTCAGACGAACCGCCACCGCCAGATCCGATCAAGTTCGGCGTCTGATCGAACGAGCCAAGCACCGGCCTACTGGCTTGGCTCGAGCCCGGCGCGCAAGGCCATTCCGATCGCCCGAGTCGCCTCGAACGCAGCTGGCGACTCCGTCATGTTCACGAAGCCGTGAATCAACGGAAATCGTTCATGGCCCACGACTACACCGGCATCGCGGAGCTTCGCGACGTACGCTTCCCCTTCATCACGCAGCGGGTCGGCGACGGCTGTTGCTACGAAGGCTGGAGCGGTACCACCAAGGTTCTCGTTGAGAAGCGGGGAAGCCCGCGGGTTCGATCGATCGGCTCGATCGGGTGTGTACTTGTCTTCCACGTCGCGCAGATCTGCCCGAGTCAGAAAGAACCCCTTCGCGAAGAGCTCGTGTGATTCGAACTCGCTGCTGAGATCGGTCACCGGATAGATCAGCAGCTGAAACTTCGGCGAGGGGTGGATGGCAGACCGTGACTCGTTGGCAACCACTGCGGCAAGGTTGCCACCGGCGCTGTCGCCCCCGACTGCAATTCGCGATGGGTCGGCGCCGAACGCCAGGGCGTTCGAGGCGATCTCTGCGAACGCAGCCATCGCGTCGTCGATTCCTGCCGGGAACGGCTGCTCAGGCGCCAGGCGATAGTCCACGGAAATCACCTTTGCCCCTGCGACTTCGGCAAGCGTCCTGCAAACGCTGTCGTGGCTGGCCAACGAACCGGAGATGAATCCGCCGCCGTGAAAAAACACGAGGAGAGGTCCCGGCGAGCTGAATGCCGTCGGCGTATAAACCCGCGTGGCGAGCTTGCCAACCGCACCAGCGACGGTCCCGCCCGCGACCGAAACCGACTTCGGTGCCTTCGCGCCAAAGACGGATGCCTCGATGTCCGTTCGCGCGCGCGAGGCTGTGTCGCCGCCAAGGCCGCGACCGCCGCCCGGGCGCGGTAGAGCCGTCAGCCGGCCCATCAGCAACGCCTCGGGATGGATGCCCTCGGCTTTCTGCGGAACCGGCCCGGCAAGCAGCTTCACAAAACGTGGAGGCAGGTTGAGCAGAAATACCGCCAGCCGCGCGCCAACGCGAACGAAGGTGCGCTCGATCGACTGTTTCATGCCCTCAATTTATAGCCGCGCCGAAACAACCTCAGATTGATCGAAAACAGCACGACGGTCGCCGCCGACAGCGCGCCGAAGCAGAGCCACACGTCGACGGCCTCGATGCCGAGGAACCCGAACCTCACCAAACTGATCATGTAGTAAACCGGGTTGAAATGCGAGATCGTCTCCCAAGGCTCCGGCAGCAGCGTGACCGCGTAGAACACCCCGCCGAGGAAGATCAACGGCTGGATGATGAAGGTCTGGTAGAAGGCGACGTCATCGAACTGCTCGGAGCGCAATCCGATCAGCACTCCGAGTTGGGCGAAAAAGAATCCGACGAGCAGTAGCGATGGAATCAAGAAGAACGGGTGCTCGACGGGAAGGTCGACGAGTAGAACGGCAACCAGAAAGGTGATCGACGAAACGATCATTCCACGCAGGAAGCCGCCCAGGGAGAAGCCGAGCAGAAGTTCGTGCGGTGCCGCGGGGGAGGAGAGTTGGTCGTCGATCGAACGCTGAAACTTCTGCTGGAGCAGCGACGACGAGGTGTTGGCGAACGCGTTTGTGGCCCAAGACATCATGATCAGACCAGGGATGATGAAGACGACGTAGTCGAACCCTTGGAGCGTCCCGACGCGACTTCCGAGCGCAGCGCCGAAGACCGAGATGTAGAGGAATGTCTCGAGCAGTGGCGCACCGAGTGTCTGCCGCTTGATCTTCAAGAAGCGGTTGACCTCTCGCCTGATCAACGAGAAAAAGCGAATCTGATCTGGGGTCATCAGACCTCGGGCTCCAGCTCGACGTGCGCGCGAGACAGCTCTTTGCGGCCGACCAGCTCCAGGTACGCGTCTTCGAGTGAGTTCACACCGAAGCGTTCGGCGACCTCCTTGTTGGTTCCGGTGGCAACGATTTCGCCCTGATTGATGAAGGCGATTCGGCTGCAGAGCTGTTCGGCCTCCTCGAGGTAGTGCGTCGTCAGGAGAATCGTGGTGCCTTCTTCGTTGATCTTCTGTACGTAGTGCCACAGCTCGAGGCGCAGCTCGACATCGACACCAGCGGTCGGCTCATCGAGGATCAGCAGTGGCGGGCGATGCATCAGCGCTCGCGCAAGCACCAGCCGACGCTTCATGCCGCCAGACAGCGTGCGCGTTCGCTCGTGCCGTTTCTCGCTGAGTGAAAAGGTCTCAAGCAGCTCAGACACGCGCTCCTTGCGCTCCTTCTTGGGCATTCCGAAGTAGCCGCCGTGATAGTCAAGGGACTCCTCCAGGGTGAGAAACCAGTCGAGGTTCAACTCCTGAGGAGCCAGCCCGACGCCCATTCGCGCCAGTTTGTAGCGCTTGATCGCATCGTTGCCGAAGATCTCGATCTGGCCCGAGGTCGGCTGTGCCAGTCCCGTTGCGCAGTGGATCAACGTCGACTTGCCGGCTCCGTTGGGGCCGAGCAGTCCATAGAACTCGCCCGGTTTGATCGTCAACGAAACGCCCTTGAGTGCCTCGACGCCGGTGGCATACCGCTTGACGAGGTCGGTCACTTGTAGCGCGTTCGCGGCGGATGCGATGGTCGATTCTGACGGCATGTGACCGGCACTATACTTTATGAAGTAATCGTGCCTCTGCGAGCGCCAGCGGGTTCGCTGCTCGCACTGGGTGTCAGCCGTCGGTTGCGGGCGCGGGCGCTGCGTCGGGAACGGCTCCGGTTGGCGAACTCGCCCCGGGCTGCTTCGCAGGGTCTGGGGTCTGCTTGGGCGCCTTCGTCGGCGACTGTCGTTTCGGTCGCTCGGCGGTCCGCTCCTGTGGCTTCCCATTACGCTCGTCGTCGATCGGATCGGTCGTCGTGCCCGCATCCAGGTACACGACCTTTGTCTCTCGGATGATCTTCGTGTTTGGGCGCTCATGCACGACGATGGGCTCCTGTTTTTTCGGCGCGGGGCCGTGGACGATCAAACCGACTGGCACGGTTGCGACCAGCAGCACCACCGCCGCGTGCGAGAGGACGCGTCGCAACGGCGAGGCTTCGTCCGCGTACACGCGACTACGAATTTTGAACAATCGCGTCGCGAAGGATCGCGCCGACTTGACGTTGTCCCAGATCGTCTGCTCGATCGGCACCAGCAGCGCGTGAACGACCTCGAACAGGAGGGTCCATGCGACGGCACGAAGTGCCCACGAGGAGGGGCCGTCCACGCTCATGATGATCGGCCACCAAAGCAGGACGACGGCCGCGGATATCGCCGCAGCGATCAGTTTTGAGATCAAGTTCTGCATGATTGAAAGTCAGACCCGTTCGAACCGCGTCGCGGCGTGAAGGTTGCGGTTCGCGAGCGACTTCACACAAATTTCGTATTTCGTCTTCGCGGGTCACGGAGTTGGGCGAGTGTCCTTCCACATCTTCGTGCGGCGCAATCGCACATTACTATACTTTATGAAGTAATGGAATCTTCAGCGTCAAACTTCGCCGTCGCTCAAGGTGAGCGTCGCCAGTTGCTGCCCGACGACCTCAGGCTTGGCGCCGTGCACCTCAAGGTGTCGGACTTGGGCCGCTCGGTGCCGTTCTACACAGACATCCTCGGACTGCAACTCAATGTGAGCGAAGACAAAACCGCATGGCTCGGCGTCGGTGGCGAAAACTTGATCGTGCTGCACGAAGTCCCCGGCGTATACGCGATGAGCGGCCATAGCGGTCTCTATCACGTGGCAATTCTCTACCCGAGCCGGCTTGAGCTTGCGCGCGCTGCGCAGCGCATTGCTGCCACGAACACACGAATCCAAGGCGCCTCAGATCATGGAATTTCCGAGGCGATCTACCTTCCCGACCCCGACGGAAACGGCATTGAACTCGCCGCCGACCGACCGCGCGAAAGCTGGCCGGATCTCTCCGACATCACTGCGATCGCACCGAATCCGCTCGACATGGGCGGGCTGTTCAATCTTGTGTCGGGTCGCGAGCCCGAGCCTGAGGCCGCTCCGTCGACGCAGATCGGGCATGTCCACCTACATGTCGGAGACATCGCCGGGGGTCTGTCGTTCTATCGCGATTTGATCGGCTTCGACCTCGTCACATACCTGGAGGTGGCCGCGTTCGTCAGCGCCGGTGGGTATCACCACCACCTCGCTTTCAACACCTGGCAGGGCGTCGGAGCGCCGCCGAGTCCGCCGGACGCAGCCGGGCTGCTTCATTGGAGTGTCCTGTTGCCGAGCAGCGCTGACGTCGAAGCGATTGCGGCGCGGCTGACTGCGGGCGGCTACGAGAAATCCGACGTCGAGTTCGGCTTCGAAGTGCGCGACCCGTGGCTGAACTCGCTAAGGATTGTCAGCAACTGATTCGGTCGCTTGGTTGCGCGCCAGCCACCAATCAACTACGAACCCACCGAACGGCATGACCGCGCCGACGAGGATCCAGAAGGTCTGTGGCTTCGTCCATCCAGCAGGCTGCATCAGTCCGAACGCCATGATCACGTAGAAAATGAACAGCGCGCCATGTAACGGCCCGAGGATCTGCACACCGACTTCGCCGCCGCCGCTGTGCTTGACCGCGCTGGCGAAGATCAGCAGCAAGAAGCTCGTTGCTTCGGCGAGTGCGAGATAGCGGAAGTTTCGGATCGTCATCGGGCTGGAGGTTAGTGCCTGGCCACCGAGGATCGAGCCAGCTTCGCGGGTATCACTCGGCGTCGGTCAGCGGCAGACCTAGGGCCTGCCAATCCTGAATTCCGCCGCGGTAGTAGGCAAGGCGCTTGGCTTCGACGCCGTCGGCCAAGAGCTTCTCGACCGCTCGTGGAGTGGCCGCGCACTGCGGGCCGTTGCAGAAGAGAACCGTCACGCCATCGGGGTCGAGATCGTTCTTGTGTTCAGTGATCTCCTCCCAAGGGATCGACTTGCAACCCGGAATCGTGCCTGATCCTGTGACGTACTCGTCCTTGCGTGTGTCGATCGCGCGACCACCGGATTCGAGGTGGGCGATCAGCTCGAGTTCGCCGATCGTCGCAATCTCCGGGTGCAGTTGGTGTGGTTGGATCGTGCCCCACCAGGGGTCGATCACGACTTCACCCTCGCGGTCGAGTTCGGGGAGTCGGTGAGGCTCGTGTCCGTCTGGGGCTTGAGCGCGGGCCAGCCCGAGTTGGGACTTGCGTGTGCGGGTTGGGTCGATGCTGCAGCTGTCCATGCCCATCATTATACAACTAAAAAGTTGTACAATGCGAGCATGCCACTGACCCGGCCAATCTCGCAAGAACAGATCGAACTGATCGCAGCGCGATTCCGGGTTATTGGCGAGCCGATGCGTATAAGTCTGCTCGACAACATGCGCGACGGCGAGTGCACGGTCGGCGAACTGGTGGCGGCGACCGGGGCGTCGCAACAGAATGTTTCGAAGCACCTCAAGGTGCTTCACAACGCCGAATTGATCTCACGCCGTCCAGCGGGCCGAACGGTTTACTACGGGATCGCCGACGAGACCGTTTTTGCGATCTGCGAAAAGGTGTGCGACGACGCCGTTCGCGATCAGAGATCGAGCTCGTAGAAAAAGTTCGGCGCTCCGTCTTCCAGACAGGTGAACCCCTCGCTCTCGTACAGCCCGCGCGCAGCGACGTCCTGTTCGTTGGTGCCGAGGTCCATCCAGGCGCAGCCGTCGCCGATGGCGAGCTGTCTGGCCGCCTGAAGCAGTCCTCGGCCCAGCCCGTTGCCGCGCTGCGCGGGGCGCACGTAAAGCTCGGCCAGATAACACTCGTTCGCGAACGCCCAGATCGCCGGCCGGACCCTGAGCACGGCGATGCCATCGGGGCCGTCGCCGCCGAGCAGCACCCGCGTGTCGCCGTGTTCCAGTAGCTCAACGACGCGACGCGCCATTTCGTCTGGCGGCGGCGTCGGGTCTTCGTACTCGGTGTTGAAGTCGAACAGCAGCTGCCCGGCAACCTCCGCATCTGCGGATGACGCGAGGCGTACGCGACTGTCGGCAAACGTACTCAGCGGGAGTGGTCAGCCGTTGAGGTTCGGCGGGTGGTGCCGCAGCGCACCCGACGGGCAGCGTTCAACTTGGGCGCGTATCTCGTCGGCCTCGGCGCCGTCCGCGTTGATCCACGGTCGGGCTTTGGTGTCGAAGACGGTGGGGAGGCCCTTCACGCAAACGCCTGCGTGCTGACAAACCGACGCGTCGAAGCTGACCGTGACGTCCTTGCCCGCGTAGTACTTGCGATTGGGATCCGGTGTTTCGCTCTCTGCCATTACATCAGTGGCCATCGCCGCATCATAAGTCCTCCCGACGCGTGGTGATCCACTCGGCCACCGGTTCGGCGGCACGTTGGAGTGGGTCAGCGGCGCAGTCGAACGGACTTGGCAGACTTTGCCGCCACGAAACCGACCGGCGACAAAGTCGCGACCGCGCGAACTTTCAGGCGACGTTTGACGGCGGTCTTCGACGGTTTCACGTAGAGCGTGTATGTCGTCGCTCGCGTCGCCCTGCGTTTGGCGGCCCGGCTCAATGCACGGATTTTCGAGCCGCGTTTGAGTCGGCCCTCGAAAGGCACGGTAAGTGCGCCTCACTGGGCGACGCGGATTTTGACCTGGTATTTGCCGCGATGACGACCTTTTCGCACTCGGCGAATGGAACGAATCCTCGGCTTGGTGGCTCTTGGTGTTGCGGGAGATGCGGGTGGGTTCTGAGCGGGAGGCGGGCTCTGAGCGGTTCCCTCCAGCGCATAAACGTTGATCTGGTCGATCGCCGGCTGGTAGATGTTTTTCCCATCGGGGCTGAATGCGCTGAATCCGATCGGTTCGGCAAACGCCGCCGTGAGCGGCGGTGCAGAACAGACGGCAAGGCCGAGTCCGATGCATCCGCCAAACGCTAGATCGCTGGTGAGGCGCATGAGCGCACTTGGAGCAGCCGTGCGTTGACTCGTGTACAAAAACGATCCGTCGGGGCTGATCGGCACGCGGCCCAACGTCGATGACAGTGTGCCTGTGGGAAGCGATGTGCAAGGAGAGGCGCCAGCCACTGTCGTCGCGCAACTGGTGAAGTCGAGCGAGCCGTCGGCATCTCGAAGAAACTTTCCAATCGTTCCATTGGGTGTGCCGAAGTTGCCTCCGTGTGTGAATACGTTGTCTCCAGACACACCGATCGCACCGGGGTTCAGGAAAACTGGACTCGGCCCGGCCGTGAGACATGTTGCGGTTGCGGAGTCCGCGTGCACGCAGCTCGAAAAGGCGGTCGTTGAGCCTCCGGTTCGCTGGAAGTGTGTGATCCCGCCGGGCGAAACAGAGCTCAGATATACGTCTCGGCTGTTCGACGCGATGTCGATGCCAACTCCCGCCAGCGGTATGCCGCTGGCCATCGCTGTGCAGCCGGACGCGTGCCCGCCGGTCGTGGCAAAACAAGCTGTGGGCGTCGGAACACCTGTAATTGTGTTCAGTTGTGCCTGAATGAGGCCTTCGGTCTGGTCGGCGATGTAGAGCGTTTCACCGTCGGGAGTGATCGCGATGCCCTGCGGGAAATCGATCGATCCCGCCGGGAAGTTGCCACTTCCGAACGTGGTTCCGGTACCGCACCGAGCATTAGTCGCAGAGTCGCTGGCGGCGTCCCTGCATCCGCCCCAGGTCAACGCACCGGTAGCTGGATCGCGGCTCTACCAAGTGAGCGCGTCGACGAGCGCAACGGCGTAGACAAATCGCCCGTCCGGCGAAATCGCGATTTTGATGCCGTTCGCGTTGAGTGATCCGCTGCCGTCCGGCGGAGCTGTGGTCGCCGGACAACCGTCAGCGATCAGGCTGATTGTGTCCACACAGCTCGCATACGTCAACGAGCCATCGCTCGCACGACGAAACTGCGCGATCCCAAAATTCGATCCGACGTAGACGTCTGCGCCGTCTGGCGCGACCGCAACGCCGAGCGGACTTGCCAGCACGTTTGGTTCCGGCAGTGTCGAGCAGCCGTTGGCACCAGACTTGGAAATGCACGACATACCGGCGACGTCGCCGACGGCGGCCTTGACGTTTCCTGGCAGGAGGACGAAGGCTGACACCGCTGCCGCCAACCAGATCAGAAAGCCCATTCGTGCGCGTCTGCGCCGCTCGACCACTTGGTGAGCCGTGCAAGTTTTAGCTAGCAAATTTTCCATCCGCGCATTCTACGGCCAGGTCAGTCGTCTCGATGTAGCCGGGGTTACTTCGAGGGCGCTCTGAACTTCGTTGCACGAACTGCCGGATTCGTGCGAACGGAAATGAAGTTCCAAACCGCGAGCGCCATGCCGCGATCGGTGACCGCCACTTCAGCATCCATCGTGTTCAGTGCACGTCGGTCGAAGCCGGGCACGACGACCGGCTTGCCCAATCGCAAGGTCGACTTCACGATCGCAAGCCGCGTACGACGACCCTGAAACCATCGAAGGTACGTGCGACCGCGTTTGGTGGTTATCAACTGCGGCGTCGGCGATGGGTTGTTGGAGGTGTCGATGCGGAGATTCCGTCGAGCCGTGACCGGAGCAGCAAGCGGTTGGCCGATCGGTCCGGTCGCGACGAGAATGCTGGCTCGGCTCACGGTGGCGTCGATCGAACCCAGCACCTCGTATGCCACCAGCAGTCGGCCGCGGCGCTTCCTCGTGATCGACATGTGCCCGGCGGCTTGCGCACCGTTCAGCGCCATTTCGATCGGCGACGAGAACAGTCCACCGGGCGCGCGATACGTCAGAAGCGGCTTGTTCGCGCACTGCGCGATCATCGTCGCAGCGCCGGTCGATGCCTGAATCAGCTGCACCTGTTCGCAATCGGCCGCAACAAGTTGCGGCGGGGTGAACGGACCGGCACCGATGGCCGACGCCACGTACAACGCTCCCGGAATGCAGTCCAGCGCGGGTGACGTCGCGAATGAGTCACCGGCGCAGCCGGTTGGCTCACGGATCCAGTGGACTGTCGGGTTGCCCAATCCGTCCACTGCGACACCGACGTTCGAGAACTCAGCAGTCGAGGGTTCGACGTGGGCGACTCGCCGCGAAAGAATCGTGCCGGTCTTCGAAATCGTCGCAACCACGATCGAATTGGTCGATTCGACGAACGCGACCGTCCGCATTCTGGTCGTTCGTGGCCCGACGAACGCGGCCTTTGCGCCGGGATCGGTCTTGCCAAGCCAGGCCAGTCCATCGCTCCCCGAGCTGGTCGCAGTCTCAAGTGGGCCGATCAAGCGATCTGCCCGACCGGGGCTGGTCGGCTTGGATCTGAACGGGCGCGATACACCGCCAGCCTGCACGTACACGCGTTCAAACACGCCGTTGGGTGGTTGTTGGCGCCAGGTGATTGCGTATCTACCCGAACCGCTCATCGTCAGCAGTGGTTCACTCGCGTTGGCGCTGGAGGGGAGGTCCACGAACTTGGCGGCGGAAGCGCTACCGCAAAGTGCCAGCGCCGTGGCCAGCCCGAGCGATGCGATCGCATGGAACATTCGTGATCGGTGGCTGTTGATGATCGTCGACACTTTCAAGTCAGTCGCTACAGCCGTGGCGCAAAACGGAGAGGGAGGGATTCGAACCCTCGATGGAGCTATAAACCCCATACTCGCTTAGCAGGCGAGTGCGTTCAGCCACTCCGCCACCTCTCCCGGAGAGTGCGCAATTCTAATCGGAGTCGGTGTCCGAGTCTGAGATTCCCGGCGACGTGTCCTGGTTGAACAACCACCAGAGTGCCAGCGCAGGCACGAACAGCGGCAACCAGCCGTAGTCACGGCCGTAGAAACTCCATACCGTGCCGACGTCGAAGGCGTCGTTGCCAAGAACAGTCAGCGTGCCCACTGTCAGCACACCGACGAGTTCGAACGTGCAGGCGATCCGACCGACGATGATTCCAACCCGGTCGCCGCGCCAGATCGCCCAGACCGCGATGACATAGACGAGGGCGGCGAATGTGGAGAGCGAATAGGCCACCGGTGCTTCGTCGAACTTGAAGATCAACTCGTAGGTCGATCTGCCGACTGCCGCAAGTGCGAGCAACGAATATGCGGCGAGCAGCGCAACTTGCGCGTCTCCACGGAGCTTTCCGGCCTTGTTCACGCGTAGATAGTGGCCGATCGCTGGGCCGACGATCGGCCGTTGCTTCAGGTCGGCGCGATCCCTAGACTGCTCGCATGTCCGGGACGATCAAGAACTGGTCGCGATTGCAGCGCTTCACGCCGCGCAACTATGCCGAGCCGGCGACGGTCGATCAGGTGGTGGCCGCAGTCAACGCCGCTCGCGGTCGAGGTGATCGGATTCGCGTAGCGGGCAACCTGCACAGTTTCAGCGAGATCGTTCGCACCGACGACACGCTGATCTCGCTGAAGGCGATGAACGGACTGATCGACGCGGATGTTGCCAGCGGTCTGGTCCGCGTTCGCGCCGGTACTTCGATCCATCAACTCAGTCGCCAGCTCGACGCGCTCGGGCTCGCCCTGCCAAATCTCGGTGACATCGATGTGCAGTCGATTGCCGGGGCCGCGGCCACAGGTACGCACGGAACGGGCGAGAACTTCGGCAACGTTTCGGCGCAGATCCAAGCGGTGCAACTCGTAACTGCGGCGGGCGAAGTGGTCGAGATCGACGACAGCGATCAATCCGCGCTGAAGGCAGCCCGAGTCTCGCTCGGAACGCTCGGCGTTGTCACCGCGCTGACGCTCCAATGCGTGCCCGCTTTTCGACTGGACCGTTTGGACCTGCCGCGTCCGGTGAACGAGACGCTTTCGCAGATCGACGATCTGGCCGCGAACTTCGATCACTACGAGTTCTATGTGTTGCCGTACTCGGACCTGGCCTTGCAGAAACGCATCAATCGCACCGACGCCGCTGCAGAGCCGATGCCAGCGCTCAAGCGTTTCGCCAATGACGTCTTGGCTGAGAACGTTGCGCTCGGAGCGATCGTCAACGCCGGCAAGGTCGCACCCAACGCGATCCCGCCGCTCGCCAGGACGATGGCGAAGTTCTTCAGCCCGGCGCGGCGGCTCGACAAAAGCTTCGACGCCTTCAGCACGGTGCGGATGGTGCGATTCAACGAGCTCGAGTACGCGATTCCGCGGCAGCACTTGGCCGAGGCCGTCGAGCGCGTGCTTGCCGTCATCCAAGAACACCAGTTTCCCGTCAACTTCCCGATCGAGGTGCGCGTTGGACAGGCGGATGATGCTTCGTTGCTCTCGACGGCTGCCGGCCGCGAGACCGGTTACGTCTCCGTCCACACTTACAAGGGCATGGAGTACGAGCCGTACTTTCATGCCGTCGAAACGATCATGGACGGTTACGAGGGACGACCGCACTGGGGCAAGATGAACTGGCAGACGGCCGATCGGCTCGCCGGGCGTTACGACGGCTGGAATGAGTTCCAATTGGTCCGCTCCGAACTCGATCCGCAGGGCGCCTTCACCAACGAATACATCGAACGCATCCTCGGCCCCGTTGTAACCAGCCGCATCCAATAAACCCGCAAATTGCGACCAACCTGTGGCACCGGGTGCCACAGGTTGTACGCAAATTGCGGGTTTTTAGGGCTGAATTCGGGGGAATGAGGTTTCCGGGCGGATCCGTTCGGGTACGGCGACCATGTAGAATTCGTGAACGCTTGGTGCTCAGTCCGATGGGTTGGCCCGGCGCAACAGCTCGCAGGTCCATATTTTGGGCATCGCGCGGCGTCACATATCCGATCCGTTGTTCACCCCGCACGCACGTCCACTCGAAGAAGACGTGGTCCCGAGGAGAGACGATGTTCCAAGACAAGCACGCTTCCGAGGCCTCCGCCTCCAGCTCGGCAAATCAGCCGACCCCATCGATGCTCGACGCCGCGTGGCGCTCGCCCCGCGAATCGACTGACGCGACCGTCCCCAACACGACGACGCCGCGCTTCTCGAGCACCCAGAACTACCAGCCGCACGTTCCTCCCGCATCGGTCGAGGATCAGGATGCGTGCGCGCTCTACGCCTCGGTTCGCAAGGACGGCAAGCCCTCTCACGCGCCGATCCCGATTGCGCTCGACGCTCTGCACCAGATGCTCCACCGCGCCGGCAACATCGACGGCGAGGGCGACGGCTGCGGCGTGCAGATCGACATTCCGCGCAAGATCTGGTCGGAAGAGGTCCGCAAGGACGGTCACGCACCCGACCTCGCGCTCGACGACAAGTTCGCAGTCGCACACATCTTCATTCCGCGAAACTCGGACGTCAAGCGGATTCAGCACGACGCGCTCGAAATCATGTCCGCCGCTGGGCTCCGCGTTCTCGCCCAACGCGAAGCGATCGTTGACAGCTCAGCACTGGGGCCGACGGCTCGCGAAGAAGAGCCGGTCTTCTGGCAGGTCGGCGGATTGATCGACGGCAATAGCGCCGTCTTCGACCTGATGATCGAGCTCGAGGACAAGCTCGATGTACACGTCGCAAGCTTCAGTCACGACGTGGTCGTTTACAAGGTGATGGGTGCGCCTCTGGCGCTTGGCAAGTACTTCCCCGACCTGCTCGACGAGCGTCTTGAGACGGTCGCCGTGCTCGGTCACAACCGCTATTCGACCAATACCTGGCCGACCTTCAAACGCGTCCAGCCGTTCGGCGTGATCGGTCACAACGGCGAGGTCAACACGATCGTGCAGCTGCGCGAGGAAGCCCGGATGCTCGGTGTGCCGATCCATGCCGCCGGTTCTGACAGTCAAGATTTCAATCGCACGGTGGAGACCTTCATCAACCGAGACGGCATCAGCCTCGTCGAGGCGATGGAGATGGTGCTGCCACCGATCGTCAACGAGATCAAGTACCTCTCGGAAGACCTCCAGCACTTCTACATGTACCTACGCCAGACCTTCGGTCCCTTCACCCAGGGACCCGTCGCGCTGATCAGCCGCGCCGCCGACGAATGCGTGTTCAGCACCGACGCCCTCGGGCTTCGCCCGCTCTGGCAGGTCGAGACCGTCGACGACTTCATCTTCAGTTCAGAGCCCGGCGTTGCGCCGACAGAAGACACCGTCGCCGACCCGAAGCCGTTCGCACCGGGAGAAAAAGTGCTCGTGCAGATTCACTCGGGCAAGGAAACTCGCCTGCTCCAGCACGACGAACTTCAGAATCTCGCACGCCAACGCTGGCTCGAGCGCATCGGGATTGAACAGTTTCCCCGCTACGACACCGCTCTACTGACGGGCGGTCCGACCGAGGGAACCGAAGTTCCCGGCTACGCGCACGCCGGTCCTTCCGAGCCGGTCAAGGTCACGGACCACACGCTTGGTGGGTTCGGCTGGCAGCGCGATGACATGAAGTTGATCCAGCAGATGGCCAGCAACGGCGCCGAGCCGATCGGTTCGCTCGGATACGACGGACCGCTCGCAGCCCTCAGCCCGGAGCGCCAAAACATCGCCGACTTCTTCAAGGAGACGGTCGCGGTCGTCACCAACCCCGCGATCGACCGCGAGCGCGAAATTGAGCACTTCTCCTGCCGTACCGTTTTTGGCGAACGCCCACAACCGACCGAAGCGACCGAAGAGGCGACAACGGTCGAGCTCAGTTTTCCGATCGTCTTGGGCGGACACCACGAGATGGCGCCACTGTCGGCGAAAACTCTGCGAAACATCGCCCGTGAGCACAAGACCTATTTGCTCGAGGACCTCTGGGAGGCCTTCCCGGGCAAACGCAGCGCCGTACTTGACATCGCCTGCCACGAGTCGGAGAACACGAAGGGCGCGATCGAACGCCTGAAGTTCGAGGCGATTGATCTGGTCCGAGGCGGTGCCGAGTTGATCATTCTCTCTGACCGCACGGTCTACGAAGGTGACCGCCGCTTCATCGACCCGCACCTTGCGATCGGCGCGATCGATGCGGCCCTCAAGACCGCCAAACTCGAAGCGGGCGAAGCGAACCTTCGCCGTCGCACCAGCCTGTTGGTGCGCAGCGGCGCGATCCGCAACGTTCACGACGTGATGGTCGCCCTCGGTCTAGGCGCCGACGGCGTATGTCCGTACGTGATGTTCGAGGTGGCCTGCGTCGACGACTACGAGGCCGACTACAACAACCTCTGCAGCGCACTGCGCAAAGGTATGGAGAAGGTCATCTCGACGATTGGAATTCACGAAATCCGCGGCTACGCGCGCCAGTTCAGCGCGATCGGATTGCGCCCCGAAATCGCTGAAGTTCTCGGTGTGAAGAGTTACTTCGGGTCGGAAAATGGCGGACTTGGGTTCGCCGAGCTCGACTCCGATGGTGACGAACGCAAACGCATCCTCGCGCAGGAAGAAGTCTCCAAGCCGGCCAAGACCTTCCACTTCTACCCGAAGGTCTGGAAGGCCGCCAACGCCGTCGCCAACGGCCGCACCGAGTACGCCGAATACAGCCAAAAAGTCCGCGAGCTTGAGGCCGAGAACCCGGTCAGCCTTCGCCACATCATGGACGTCAAGTCCGACCGCGAACCGATTCCGATCGAGCAGGCGAGCGCGGCGGTGGGTCACCACGACTACCCGATCGTGATTGCCTCAATGTCCTTCGGATCGCAGTCCGAGACGGCCTTCCGCGCGTACGCAGAGGCCGCCAAACAGATCAACATCCTGTCCGTGAATGGCGAGGGCGGCGAGCCGCACGACATGATCGGTCAGTACCCCAAGCACCGCGGACAGCAGGTCGCGTCGGGTCGCTTCGGAGTGACCAGCGACCTGCTCAACAGCTCTTACCTGCTCGAGATCAAGATCGGCCAGGGAGCCAAGCCCGGCGAAGGAGGCCATCTCCCAGCGCGCAAGGTGACCGAGAAGGTCGCCGCGGCGCGTAACGCCACGCTCGGCACCGACCTGATCAGCCCGAGCAACAACCACGACCTCTATTCGATCGAGGACCTCGCCGAGTTGATCGACGAGCTCAAGACTGCCAACCCCGACGCTCGCGTAGCGGTCAAGGTTCCCGTCGTGCCGAACATCGGCACGATCGGCGTCGGTATTGCCAAAGCCGGCGCCGACATCATCACGCTCTCCGGATTCGAGGGCGGTACCGGTGCCGCGCGCTCGCACGCCCTGCGTCACGTCGGCCTACCCAGTGACATCGGCACGCGCGCCGTCCACCAAGCGTTGATGGAGGCCGGTATCCGAAATCGCGTCGAGATCTGGGCCGATGGCGGCTACCGCCACGGCTGGGACATCGTCAAGCTGCACATGCTCGGCGCCAATCGAGTCGGTTTCGGCACACTCGCGATGGTCAGCCTCGGCTGCACGATCTGCCGCGGCTGCCAGCTCGATACCTGCCACGTCGGCATCGCCACGCAGATCGAGACGACCGAAGAGGCCGAGCTGCACGGACTGAAGAAGTTCACGCCGCAGGTCTACCCGGATGCCGTCGAAGCCTGCGCCACGTTCTTCAAGGGCATCGGCGAAGAGGTTCGCGAGATCACCGCGCAGCTCGGCTACGAGAACGCTCAGGACCTCGTCGGCCGCTCCGACCTGCTCGTGCAGACCTCGGGCTTCGAGACCGTCGACCTCGCCGAGTTGATCAGCCCGCTGGAGGAGTATCTCGACCTCACTCCAATCGACTTGCCCGTCGAGGAGGACGCGGACGTGCGCGCCGAGGCCGGCATGATCGTCTCCCGCCCGATCCTGCTGCCCGAGAAGGAGGCCTCGAAAACGCTCGCGGCGCTTGTCCCGGACATCTGCGGCGGAGGCGGACGCGCTGGCGGTTCCCCGATGAACTACGAGTACCCGCGTTCGACCAATGCCAACGACCGCGTGCTCGGCACCGAGCTGGCCGGCGGTATCTCCCGCGAACGCATCTTCGGCGCCGGACCAAAGGCCTCTGAGCAGACGCTTGTCAACGTCAAGTTCAACCACGGCTCGGTTGCCGGCGGAGGCCTCGGCGCATTCAACGTCTACGGCGTCGACATCGACGTCCAAGGCGGTGCGCAAGACGGCGTCGGCAAGAGCATGCTTGGTGGATCGATCGCCGTGCTCAAAGGCACGAACCGCTTCGGCAAGCGCGTCAACGGATCCGTCGGCAAGTCCTTTGCCTATGGCGCTCAGCGCGGCAAGTTGTTCGTTCAGGGCGACGCGGACTCGCGCTTCTGCATTCGCCTCTCGGGAGCCGACGTCGTGATTGCCGGCGAGCCGGTCGAACCGATCGACGATTCGCGCGGCTGTCTCGCAGATCGTGCAAACATCAAGGGCTTCGCATTCGAATACATGACCGGCGGCCGCGCAGTGGTGCTCGGCGATCCTGGCCCGTGGGCCTGCGCCGGTATGACCGGCGGCCGCATCTACATGCGACGTTGGCCAGAAATGGGTCTCACCAAGGAGGCGCTCGACCGCCGACTCGGCAAGGGCGCCAAGGCCGTAATCACCGACCTCGATGCCGAAGGCATGCTCGACGTGCAGGAGTTGCTCGAGAACTACGCCGCAGAGCTTCGTGCGAGCGGCCAGACGGACGAGGCAGATCGGATCGTCGATCTCGCCGCCAGCGCCAGCGACAACTTCTACATGTGCGTGCCCGAGAGCGAACAGGCCGACCCGTCGATTTCCACCGAGTAGCGCGGCGACTCGCCCGCAGTAGGATCACTTCCGATGCGCGTCGCACGAGCAAAGATCACGATCGACAGGCCGATAGACGAGGTCTACGACTACCTGCTCGACATCGGCACACGTCCGGAGTTCGCGCCGAACGTGTTCCTTGATTTTCGCCTTTCACGGATCGAGTCGAAGGGGTTGGGGGCCGGCGCGAGATACCGCCTGCACCGCAAGCTGCGCGACCGCTACGCGGGCACGACACTGACTGAGGCCGTGCCGGGTGAGCGCATCCTTGAGGAGGGCTCAACGGGTCGTGGCGGCCGTGTGCCCTTGGCGATCGAGTACATGCTTGAGGAGCAACCCGGCGGCCCGACCAAGGTTGAGTGGGCGATCGAGTCACACCCGCTCAATCTCGTCGACCAGATTCGCGAGTTTCGCTTCCACGCCAAGATCCGTCGCAAGATGCCTTCGGCGCTGCGCCGCCTGCGAGGCATCCTCGAGCAGACCCCGAATGCCTCTCGCGGCGAGCGCGCGACGGTCGCAGGGCTCGACTCGAACTACGTTCCGAATCCCTGAATTCTGCTGGCGTTGACTTGATCTCATCTGGCATTGCGCGGTTTTTCGGCTCCCGAAAAAGAACCCGCCTGTTCACTTACTAGACTTCCGCGCCGCATGAAGCGTTCCACCACGAATTCACGGATTTCGCGTCTCCTCGCACTGCTTTTGGTCGCCCTCGTCGCGATCGCGGCAAGCGGCTGCGGCCAGGAGGAAAAGCAACTTGAGGCCAAGGAGGGTGGACGCATCGAGCTCGACAACCTGTACTACCAAGTGCAGCTCTCGCGCCAGCTCAACCCGAAGGACGTCGAGGACAGCTACTACGTGCTCGACCAGCCGACGCCCGCAAAGGGCGAGGTCTACTTCGGAGTTTTCATGCGCGTCGACAACGAGGAGAATCCAACTCGCGTCCTGCCCGTCGGTCTGGACAAGATGAAGATCAGGAACGCCGGTGGCGCTGAATACGAGCCGATCGAAGTCAAAGGTGCCGGCTGGGCCTATGCGCCCGCACCACTCGGTAAGGGTGCTGTTCTCCCGATCCCGGACACACCGGCCTACGTTGGACCGATTCGCGGTGGCCTGATTCTCTTCCGCATCCCACTCGCCGACCTCGACAACCGCCCGCTCCACCTGGAGATTGAGGGCGCGGATGGCGATGTTGGCGAGATTTTGATCGACGTCTAGTTACCTGCACTGACCGCCAACACGTCATGATTCACGCATGACGCTGCTCGACTATTCAATAGTCATTGCCGTGGTGCTGTTCGCCGCCTGGGGCTTTCGCCAGGGCGCTGTGATCGGCGTCTCCTCGATGCTCGGCTTCCTCGGCGGCACGCTCGTCGGCGTGAACATCGCCGGAATGCTGCTCGAGCGCGGTAACGACTCGCCTTACACGCCGCTCTTCGCGCTGGCGGCAGCTCTGCTCGTCGGCGGAATCATCGCCGAGATCACGATGGCGATCGGCTACCGCCTGCGCGTGCGATTCACCAGCAGGACCGCCCGGCGTGTAGACGGCACGGTGGGGGCGATGCTGCTCACTGCGTTCGCGATCGGTGTCGTCTGGGTCGGCGCCGCCGCAATCACGCAGTCGCGCGCGGACAAGAATCTCCGCCAGACGATTCGCGATTCTGCAGTCGTCAAGCAGATCAACGCTGCGCTCCCGCCGACCGGCGGAATTCTTGATGCGTTGGCTCGGATCGATCCCGTACCGCAGATCAACGGACCTTCCCCGAACGTCGCCGCGCCGGATTCCGAGATCGCTCGCGATCCGGACGTTCAGCGGGCAACGGAGTCGACGGTGCGTGTACTTGGCACCGCCTGCGGTTACGGCGTTGAAGGCTCTGGGTGGGTAGCCGGAAACAGCACCGTCGTCACCAACGCGCACGTCGTCGCCGGCCAGACAGACACGACCGTGCAGGCCAAGGGCCTCGGCAATCAGATTCGGGCGACGGTCCTCTTCTTTGATTCGCGAAATGACCTCGCGGTGCTGTATGCGCCGGGATTGGTCGCCAATTCGCTGACGCTCGTGGAAAGCACCGACAAGGGCACCTCGGGTGCGATCATCGGCTTCCCGTTGAATGGCCCGCTGGACATCCAGGCCGCGCGAATCGGCGCGACGTCCACGGTTCTCTCTGATGACATCTACGGGTCCGGCCCGATCACCCGTCGCATGACGAGCTTCCGCGGGTTGGTGCGTCACGGGAACTCAGGTGGCCCAATCGTCGACGCCGCAGGCCGCGTCAGGTCGACGGTATTCGCCGCCAAGAGCGACAGCGACAACAGGCGCGGTTACGGCGTCCCCGGAAAGCAGATCGCCGAGGCTCTCGCGCAGGTCGATCCTTCGCGCACGGTGAGCACCGGAGCCTGCGCCTGAGCGCTTTTCCGTCGGCAGCCACGCCTAGATTGGCTGCCAATGTCTCTTTGCTTCATCGAGCCCCAGGACGCAGTCCGCGTCGTGGCAGACTCAGTCGGCCGCGAGGCCCGTCGTCAGCTCGTCACGGAAGTCGTCCACGCATGGGTCGACTCGCTTCCGGACTCGGAGCTGCCGATTCACTACGCCGAGGCCATCCGCGCGCTCGATGAAAACGACCTGACCGTGCTCGCCGCATGGCACGCATCACTGGAGGTCGGCCAGCCGGTCGCCAACCGCGACTTTCTGATCGGTGCATACACGGCACTCGACAAGGACAATCGCCGAGAGGCGCTACGCATTGCCGCGAGCTTCCGCAGTGAGGAGGCATTCGAGAACGGTGCGTCCGACGAAGAGATGCTCGACACAGTGCTTCCGTGGCTGCCGCCGCGCCAGACGATGGAGCTAGCCGCAGAGGCGATGCGGATCTACGTCTGGGACCGGATCGGTAGCGACAACTAGCTGCTCGCGAAATATTTTGACGTGGTCTTCGGGTGGCTTTGTGCTGCTCAGAGTAAACAGCCAAGGCCAGCTCGATGACACGACGACGACCAACCGCACCTCGCCGGTGATTGTCACTTGCCTGCACTCGACCAAGCTGATCGCTGCTGGCGCATGGAGCACATGCGCGCTGGGCATCTTCGGCGGCATCCAGTGTTGGGGACATGGCACCGAGGGTCAATCGGGCAACGGAGCAACCAGTGATTCCTCTACTCCGGTGGAGAATTATGGGTTCCCTGCCGCGTAGAAAGAGATTCAGTCACTTCGCCTGAAGTGACTGAATTGGTTCCGACGAACATTGGGGTGGTCGCAGCTTGCGTCCGCCCCTATTTCGTTTTCCTGGCCGTACGGCACGAAAGCCAAACTCGCGTGTCCATCCCGATCCCCGGTTCGGGACCGGAGACCGGTATCAACAACGATCGCTACCCGGCAGGCGCCACAACGCGGCTAGCCGTTTTCTCCGGTGTAGATGAATCGCTTCCACTGACCGTTCTGCTTTTTGAAGTGGATCGCAGGCTCTGCGGTCACGTCTTTGCCCGACGTCTTACGTGTGAGCGTGACGTAGACCTCTCCGAGATTCGAGTTGACCAAGTTGATTCCGCGGATTGAACCCTCGAAGCCCTCGACGGACGCAAGCCCTTGTTCGGTGACCTTCTTGCACCCGCCCTTCGAGTTGAGCTCGGCGAGGTAATCAGAGGAGTAAGCAGTGCCGCAGATGTAGTCCACATCTCCATTGTTCATCGCGCTGAGCAGGCGGTTCCACGCAATAGTCAACTCTCGCTTGACCGCGGGGGGGACGTCTACGCCGCGGGAGACTGGCGCAGGCTGGTTGTTCCCGTTGCTCTTGTTGTTCGACTTTTTGTCATTGGACTTTGAGTCCTTTTGTTCCTTCTTCGACGATTCTTTTGACGACTTGGATCCCGAATCAGATGAGGACTCAGTTCCCTTTGCAGTTTGATCCGTTCCGTCGGACTCTTTCGATTCGTCAGAACCCGGACCGTCCTCATCCGTGGATCCGGTCTGATCTGTCGCGGTGATCGCCGACTGGTCGCGCGACTCCGAGCCGCTCGTGTCCGCATCGCCACATCCAGCGGCAACAACGGCGAGGGCGAGGACCGCAAGCGCGGCAGGTATGAATTTCCCCAAATTCATGAATTGAGAATGTAGCCGAAGAATCCCAGCGTGGTGTCAGTTCATTCCGTGTCGGCAACTAGTGCAGCAAGCTCATCGGCAACCGCCTCAAAGCCCCCGTGATACCGGACCGCACGAAACCCGAACTCTCGAGCTGCCTCGCAGTTGACTTCTATGTCGTCCACAAGAACGCATTCCGCAGGCTGCACATCGTGCAGTCCATCCAGTTCAACGATCTGCTCGAACGCGATCTCATAGATCCGTCGTTCGGGCTTTCGCGACCCCACGAACCCACTGTCAACCACGGTCTCGAACAGCTCGTCGATTGGCAGCATCGCGCGCCAACGCGGCTCCCATTCCTTGACGTTGTTGGTGAGTAGAGCTAGGCGGTAGCCGCTGGCTTTGTGGTCGAACAACAAGTCGAGAAACGGCTGGTTGGGCGAGAGGGCGTTGAAGTACCCCTCCGCGAAGTCATTGAAGGTCAGCTGGTCACCCAGTTGGTCGCGAAGTTGCCGCTGCATGACTTCCTCGAAGCGCGCATACGTCATTTCGCCCTTCTCGAGTACGTAGAGCGGATTCTCACCGTCGCGTTCTGCGATCTCGTACATTGCGCGACCTAGCTCCTCAAGTGCGATTCCGCTCTCCTCCTGGTAGGCAAGAAAAGCTTCCTCCAGCGGGTTGGTCAGCACCCCGCCGAAATCGCTGATGATCACCCGGATCGCCACGCCACTACTCCTATGCCGCGCGCCGCGGCGGTGCCGCGAGCGCGATCTCGTAGATCCCGATTCCGTTGTGTGGGCCCATCGTCCAGTTGTAGAAAGCGAGCGCCACGTCTCGATCCGTCAGCTCTACGTGAGTGCCCGGGATCGCCTCGCCGGTGATTCGGCGCGGAAAGTCGTCTTCGTGCAGCCAAAGTTCGAGCGAGGCTTGGGTGTGCAGGTCGTCCTTGCTGAAGACGGTCGACAGTCGGGCGTCGGCCACAGCGATTGTGTTGCCGCCCTCAACGATCACGGAGTCATTGCGCTCGTCGCCGTGGCCGTGATACACGGCGGGCTTGTAGGCGTTGAGAAAGAACGCGTCTCCGTTTTCAAAAATGGCAGTGATCGATCGCAGAACCGGCGGTCCCGGCCGTCGACTGGGCAGCGTTGCGACTCCGAGTGATTGAAATCGTCGCTCGCGTTTTCCGTTCTCCGTCACGCGACCGGTCACGTCGCAGAGGATCATCTCGTTGCTGTCGAGGTGGGCGACGTCGCCACGACTCTTCCAAGCCAGTTCAAACGCTCCGTGCATCGACTGCATCTGCGCCTCCCATTTGGTAGAGCTGAGCGTCGTCAACCGTTGCACGTCGCTGACGTCATAGGCGAGCGTTTGCGCGTCGCCCTTGCCGCTGAACATCACCGACACTTGGGGGCCGGAGATACCGAACACGCCCTTCTCGGGGTCAAAGAACGCAAGACTCTCAGCCTCAAGTTGAGGTACAGATTGAATCGAAGTCATGTGGTTGGTTGCTGGTTTCTACCTGGGGTGACGTGGGATCGGACTGATTCATCGCCTAGCCGGCTGGTTGCCCGTTCCGCGGCGGTTGATTTGAGCGGGCAAAGTCTCGCATACCGCTATCGGCACCGACTGGATTCACCGTGACCCGCCCTGTAAGGAACGGAATCGTTCGAATGGTCGATCGACGCCTGTCCAACAGCGGTAGAAGTAGCGCACCCTTGGTATCGCAGAACAGCCGCACCGAAAGTCGAATCGATCAATCAGTACAGGCGCGGTCAGCGCAAGCCCGCGTGTGCCGCCGTCGAGCCGACCTGCGAGTTCGAGAATCAGGCAGACCTCGGACGCTGGCACGACGGTGAACACCACGAGAATCGCAAGAAGGACATTCGCAGCCAAGCCTAGGCGTCACAACAACTTGATCGACCCCCAAGCAGCGTTCAGCCGCCTAGACTCAAGTGATGCCCACGCTCACTCCAGACGACGTCTACGAGGCGCTCGAACAAGTGATCGACCCGGAACTCGGCCTTGATTTCGTCGAACTCGGGTTGATCTATGACGTCGAGGTCAACGTAATCGACGAAGGCCACGGAAACGAGGTCTACGTGACGTATTCACTCACTTCGCCAGGCTGCCCGATCGGCCCGCAGATCGCGGATCAGATAAAGGAATTCACTATCGAACTCAACGGAGTTGAGAAGGTGTTTCCGAAACTCGTTTTCTCGCCGCCATGGACGCCCGAGATGATGAGCGAAGATGCGAAGTTCGCGCTCGGATACTGAGGGCACCGCTACTTGCAATGTGGCCGCGGGGTTACATTGGATGTAAGCTTGCGTGACCAGCATCACTGATGAGGGTCTCGGCAATGCAGAAACGGAGTTCGGCGCGATTGCGCCGTAGGGGGTTGAAAGTGGGGTCAGGCATGGGCGATTCGAGGATGGTGGCCGCTGCGAGCAGCAGCAGAATTGCGGTCGCGTTGGCGATTGTCGTGATCGGTGGCGTGTTCGTACTCGGCAATGAGACGCCGAGAGCAGCCGGCACGTTCGCTCCGACGATCGCGATCGAGACAAGCACGACAAGGGCTACCGCACACCCAGATGCTCGCATCACGATCGACAACACCGCCTCTGACGAATTGCTTCGCGACCTCACAATCGATCTTCCTGACGGCATGATGGGAAGCCTCAACGCGGCAGAGCCGTGTACCACTGTTGACGCAGCTGCTGCCGATTGCGGATCATCCGCCGTCGTCGGAACTGTCACGAACGACGCGACCGTCGACAAATCAGATGTACGACTCCGAGGCACCGTATACCTGACTGAACCTCTCAATTCGACGGACCCGGCGGGTCTACAGATCGTAGTTCCCGCCGTGATCGGTGGGGTCGACATGGGCGAGGTCGTGGTCAACGCGCGTGTACAGACCCGGCACGCAATTCCCGACGGCGTGACGCCTCCGACCGGTGCCGTCGGAAAGCTCGTCGGCATCACGACTACCGTGACGGACATACCGCGCGATATCACCGATACTCACGGTCGAACGGTCGAATTCACGCTCAAGCGCCTGATCGTTGATCTGAAAAGCAATCAGGTGACTCCGTACTCCCCCCTGTTGACGAACGCGTCAGCTTGTTCCACCAAGCCGATAGCCGCAACAGCCACAAGTTATGACGACACCGATGTCGAGATCTCCGACGATTACACGGTGGATGCGTGTGACACGGTCAAGTACGACAATCCCTCGCTTAACTTTCTGCAAACTTCGACCACGGCCGGTGACGACATCGGCCTGACGACTGAGATTGAGTTTCCCGACGACCAGGCATCGACCGGAACACTTCAGTTGAATTTGTCGGGCCTTCTCGGAATCAACACCGGTAACGTCGGCGACAGCACGTTCGACCAATGCCCGGCATCCTCGATTGTTACCTCGTTGGGCTTCTCTACCTTCAGTCCGTCCGCCTGCCCCCCACAGGCGGTGGCTGGAAGCGTGGTCATTGAAACGCCGATGCTCGCCGACCCCGTCGAAGGCGACATCTACTTGATCAGCAAGTCGCCAATTCCGAACCTCGGAGTCTTCATCGACGAAACGACCGGCCCCAACAATCCGCAGGGTGTGACAATCGCGCTCGCGATCACGACCAGTACTCCTTTGCTTTCGCCGTGCGACATTTTTCTGAGCCCATTCTTCACCTGCCCGCCGGTCGCTATTCAGGCACTTGCCAACGGTATACCTGACGTGCCAGTGAAGAAGATGACGGTCACGATGGATGGGCCGGATCGAACTGACTACATGAGCAACCCCCTCAGCAGCAAGATTCTGACCCTCCCCGCAGCCGGTGACCCATCGTGCCAAGCGGCCGATGACCCGGTCGCCGTGATGGCGTCGAACGCAGGCATGACAGTTTTGACCCACGCAGTCGGCACGGTAACGGCAACCGGTTGCAACGCCCGAAGCGTGGCGATGACTGGCTCACCATATGGAGAAGTCACATCGGATACGACGCCGGACTTGCCGTTCGTCACCGGAGTTGGCGCGCCGTACTGCGCGGTCGATCAAGTGAACAACTACGCAAACTGCAGTTCGCCGTTCACCCCGGGTACCGCGTTGACCAAGGGCGTGCACCGATTCTTCGTCGGCGGCACCGAAGACAACTGGCGCGCATTCGTGGTGTCTCCCGCGACCACGCCGGACACCACCGCGCCGACCACGACGATCGATACAGGTCCAACGGGAACGACCTCCGATACAACGCCGGAGTGGACGTTCAGTGCGAACGAAGACAGTGATTTCCAGTGCGCAGTGGACGACGGCCCATTCTTGCCCTGCGATGCGGGTGCACCTCTCGCCACGACAGGTTCGTTCACGGTGGACGACCCGCACCGGTTCTTCGCTGGAACCTCGCACAAATTCGAAGTTCGGGCACAGGACGAAGCCGGCAACGTAGGCGCGGCCGTCGAGGCAAACATCAATATTGAAATCGCCTTTGCGCCCTCCCTCACCACCAACGTGACGACGACCCACGCACGCGCGCATCCCAACTTGGACCTCACGATCTCCAGCCTCTCAAACGAGGACGTAAAGTCCGTAGGAATCTCCCTTCCGGACGGTTTCTTCGGCGGCCTGACAGGAGTGCAGTCGCTCTGTCCGCTGGCGACCGCTGCAGCAGGTAATTGCACCGCTGCGTCGCGCGCGGGCACAGTCGAAACCGAGGCACGCGTCGGCGACAGTCTCGTGCGGATCGACGGCGAGGTGTTTCTCACCGAGTCGGCACACGCCGGCGAGCCAGCGGGACTCAGCATCAAGGTGCCCGCCGTCATTCAAGACGTCGATCTCGGTGACATCATCGTTGCCGGTCGACTTCTGGTGCGCGGTCAGGCACAAGGAGTTGACAGCTTGGTTGTCGAAATCCCGAAGGAAATTGATCCAGCAGACAGTGGGAACACGTTCGACTCGGTGACCGAATTCGACATGCGCAAGATCACACTCAAGCTCAGGACCGGCCCAGGCGCAACTTATCCTCTGCTCACGAATCCGAGTTCATGCAACGGCTCTGCGTTCATCGCGTACTTCAACGGCTACGCAAATTCATCTACGGCGGATGCAAACGCCTTCGCCTCAACCGGCTGCACGGCACTCCCGTTTTCGCCGCGTATCGCGATGTCCGTGGTGGATTCCACCAGTGGCAAGCCACCCGTCAACGGCTCTGCTTCAGATCCAGTCAGCGCGAACTTGACCGCAGTCCTCAGTTCCAACCCGGGTTACGCCGGGATTCAAAATGTGAGCATTCTCATGCCCAAGCCGTTGACGATCAACGTACTGGAGATCCCGCCGGCGTGCGAGGTCGCGCAGTATGCCAATGGTGCCGGCCAGTGTCCCGCAACGTCGATCGTGGGAAGCGTTTCGGCGATTTCGCCGTTGCTCCCGGAGCCGCTGGGCGGATCGGTCTACCTGCTCAAGCAATCGAATCCGGCCAAGGCGACTCCGCGGCTGTTGATCGCACTACGCGGCCGCATCAACGTCGACATCATCGCCGACAACAGCTTCGTAAACGGAACGCAAATCCTCACGACGTTGAACGGCCTACCGGACGTGCCGCTGAGTTCATTCACGATAAACGTTGATCGCGTGCTATCGACGCGAAACGAAGCGTGCACCGTGTCGTCCGATGAATGGAATGCGGTCGGAAATATGACCGACTTCAGCGGTCGAACGGCACCGATCAACCAGCACCTCGTGTTCGGCTGCGAGCCGAAGTACTCGTTCCGGTACCGCAATCGCGGCGATCGATCGTTCCTAAACGTCGAGGCCATCGGTGGTCCGAAAGAGATGCGCAAGCTCACCGTGCGATTGCCGCACGGTGTGCGCATTGTAAAGAAGAACGTGAAGCGCAAGCTCGTGGTCATCGCTGACGGAAAGCGTCTTTCGCGTCGTTGCTACAACGTTGCGCGAGCCACTCTGACGCTTCGCCTCTGTGGTCGAGACGTTTCGACTTTGCGCGCTGAATTCAGACGAGGGTCGCTAACCACGAATCGCAAGGCGGTCCCGAACAAGCGGGTGAAACGGCTCTCGCTCTGGGGCGTCGACAGGGAACTGGAACGGATTCGTTTCAAACGCTAATTTTGCGCCTAGACGCCTACGACAAAACAACCCTTGAGCTCGCACGAACTCAAGGGTTGTTTTGTCTTCGGGTACCTGCTGGGTTCCACGTCTGCTTTGTCTGAGCGCAGCTGAAACTTCAATAAGTCAATGCGGTGCCTCGAGCTCCGAACCAGCTGAACGAGAAACCAACGATCACCAAGGCGCCCTTTGAGCCGTGCTCGTTACGCCGAAGAACGCTTGCGTTTCACCCGACAGCGATGAACCGCTCTGACGACTGTGCGACAACTCTAAACTTCTGGTTGACGGTTTGGGTTGTCTTCTTTCTTGGCTTGCAAAAGCGGAATCGCGCGCTTATGGACCAATCGGTGAAATATTTTACTGAATTCGCTTGAAATCGCGGCATCTACTCGTTGTTATCGAACCAGTTGTGTGATGGGGATCACACAAATGCGTTGAGGATCAACGTTTCGTGGAGTGGAATTCGCTCGCGCAGACTTGAAAAGTGCCTTGACGCCAGTCCAAATTCGGTTATCGGCCATCTACGAGCAGAAGAATCAAGTTTCTTTTCGGCGGCCGCAAGGGGGATGTTTTGAAAACTCGGAATCTCACAATCGCTGCAGCGACGGTGCTCGTCGCAATGTTGATGGTTCTTCTGCCGTCGAGCGCAAGCGCGTTCAACGTCGGAAGCTTCAGCTACACGAACTCAAACCTGCAGGCCTCGGGCCATCCTGACGTGGCGATATCGCTAAGTCGCCAGGGGACAGAGAACGAGGACGTTAAGGACATCAGACTCGATCTTCCGGCGGGTGTCTTTGCCAATCCGGAGGCGGCCAATCCGAAATGCACGTCGGCACAGTTCAACGCCGATCAATGCCCCTCGAATTCGCAGGTGGGTGACGTCACCGCGACTGTCAAGGCACTTGGCCTGCTCGATCTCACGATCCACGGCACGGTCAACGTCCTGGTCGCGGAAGCCGGCCAGACGGCAACAATGGGCTTGACACTCAGGCCCGATCAGATCTGCATACTTTTCGTGTTTTGTGCGGTCCCGCAGAAGATCTTTTTGAAGACCGGCGTGACGATTCGAACCTATGACGATTCTGGTTTGCGAACTTTCACGTCCGGGTCACCGGGCTCGGCCACGATTGGCATTCCGTTGATTCTGTTGACGCCAACACTCAACGTCGATATCACGTTGAATCAGATGAATCTCAATTTCAACAGTCGATCCGGTCCGTGGACCACAAAACGAGTGTGTGGCGGGTTTTTGAATCTTTTCTGCAACAACGTTGCCGTCCCGCCCGATGGTCCATTGTTCTGGCGTCAAACCGGTAGTTGCATGCCCGCCGTGTCTGCTGTGACGCTCGTTTCCTACCAAGGTGCGACGTCAAGCGCGACGAGCACGTTTAGTCCGTCAGGGTGCGAAAATGTTCCATTCGATCCTTCGATCGAGGTTGACCCGGCGATCAAGGACGGCGGTGCACCGACGCCGCTCGACTTCACGATCAACGTACCGGAGGCCGACCAGGCGATACAGCACGCACTGCCCAAGATCGTCGACGTCGATCTCCCGCAGGGATCCGGCTTGAATCTCGAGGCACTTTCCGGGGTCGAAGGCTGCACAGAGGCGCAGCTCCTCGCCGCGGCATGTCCCGCGAGCAGCATCATCGGCACTGCGGACGCATTTTCGAAGTATCTACCCGGTACCCCGACATCGAATCCGGGACTCAGCGGAAACGTCTATGCGATGGGCGTTGGCAATCAGGTTCCGATCGCTGTTGAGCTCAAGGGGTCGGGGGACACAGTGGTTCTGTTCCGCGGCACGATGGGAACTCGCGGAGACCCTCAGGATGGAGACGGTCGCGTCTATTCGACGTTTGATCGTGTGCCGCAGCTTCCGTTTGCTCAGCTGAACCTGACGATCGCCAAGCCGGTCTACAAGAACCCGCCAACGTGTGGCACAGCGACGGCTAACGCTGAGATCACCGGATTCAATGGTGGTCCGCCTTCGGGCAACGGAACCGTTGTGAATCGCACCGGTTCGTACACAGTTGTGAACTGCGCGGTGGAGCCGGATACGACGATCACCGCCGGTCCGCCTTCGGTCAGTTCCATTCGACAGCCAGTGTTTGAGTTCACCTCGACTGTTGCCGGGTCTGCATTCCAATGCAAGCTCGACACTGAAGCGTTCGCACCGTGTTCATCGCCTTTCACTAGTGAACCGCTCACTAGCGGTGCACACACTTTCAGTGTGAAGGCAATCAACGGCCCGTCCGAGGATCAGACGCCAGCAACGTACTCATTCGACGTGTCGACGTCGGGCTTTGAAGTCGTACCGCAGATTGACGTCTCGTCCACTCAAGCCGTCTCGCACCGGGATGTGGGTGCGGAGTTCGCGGTTTCCGGCGGGCAGCCGCAGGCCATATCGCTTCGCCTTCCCGATGGTTTCGCGGCGAGCCTCTCGGCGCGTCCACTTTGCTCGCTGACAGACGCCGACGCAGGAACCTGCGGCTCCGCGTCCTCGATCGGGACCGTGGAACTCACGGTCGATACGTTCGGCGGCCCTCAAACCGGGGTGGGTGAGGTCTATCTCGCCGAGGGTCCGACGCCTGATGATGCCGCCGGCGTAGCTACGAAGGTGACATTCACGTTCGGTGACATGATTGTCGTTGGCGGCGCCTACCTCGTCAACAACGGGAAGAACCAGTATCTCGCCCTGCGGGATATCCCGCAACAGGTGGGGTCGACGCAGATCAACGTCACCAATCTCAGAGTGAATATGGATGGAAGCAACAACTTCCTGACGACACCGAGCGATTGCACGGTTGTAGGCGCGTGGGTCAGCACCGGTATCGACTATGACGGCAATGAATCCGAGGTGTTCAGCGTTCCGTTCCAGGCCACGGGCTGTGGCTCGGTTCCATTCAACCCGAGCATCACGCAAGTACTCAGCGATCCAGTGGCCGGATCAGAGACAGGCGTCAACGCAACCGTCTCGCTTGGCACCGACAACTCGGCGATCCGGGCGATGCGGGTCAGCGAGCCTCCATCACTCGCGCCGAACTTCCCGGCGTTTGGCGACTCGGCAGACCAGTGTCCAGCGAGCGCAGCACCTGGACCGACGTCGATTTTCGACCCGCTCGTCTGTCCTGCGCAAGCGAGAGTTGGCGAGATGACAATCAACACGCCTCTTCTGCCATACGCGTTGGATGGCGAGGTCTACTTGATCGAGAAATCGCCGATACCTTGGCTCGGAGTTCGATTCGATCGGCCGGGTATCTCGGTTCGACTGACAGGGGTTACGTCTACACCTCAGGTTGACCCTTCGTGTGACCCGTTTTTCGACCCTCTCGGCTTTTGCCAGACCCAGATCTCGATTCTGTTCAACAACGTGCCGGACGTGCAGATTTCGAGCATCGAATTCGTGCTTGACGGTCCACCGAGGATGGGCGTGAACGGGCCGCTTTCCGGAAAGCTGCTGAAGGTTGCGAGCTCGACAGACCCCGCATGCCAAGCGGTGAGTCCTGCGCAGGCAGTATTTGGCCCGTTCAGCAACACTGGATTGGTGAACCGGTCACAAAATATTTCGATCAGCGGCTGTGCCTGATATGCGCACAACTCGCAGACGTCCAGACAATCGGAAACTTCGAGTACGCCGGCTTTTCATTCAAGCCGGTGTACTCGACCGTTCCTGGCGAAAGCGCATAGCGGTGCGACATTTAGCCGAGTTGAAAAACTTTTTCTTGACTTTGCCTGAATCTGTTGTTAACATCCCATCATCAAGTGTGACTCCGGTCACATACACGCAGGGGGCGAAGCGGCTCGGAAACACTTACCGCCACGTCACTTGCTCAGATAACCGAACGTATGCGCGCCCGGATGGTCCGGGCGCCTTTTGGGGGGAAGTGAATTGAATA
>JBMYXO010000019.1:0-30447 GCA_049608465.1 Solirubrobacterales bacterium
GCGGTGATGGAGATCATCCGCTCGATTGGCACACGCGCTCGCTCGGCAATCGTCGGATCGATTTCCACCACGAACTTGTCGTCGCGGAGGGAGTCGCGGAGGCGTTCGAGGGTGATCGTCTTCATGAATCCGCAGACGGCACCGTCGCTGGCAGGCACGAACTCGCGGTCGGGTGCCGCCAGTCGCAGCGGGTGAAAGATGCCCTCCTCGGTGGCGACGATGAACTTCTTCGCCTTGCTCTTCTTGACATGCTCGATCATTCCGCCGGTGCTGAGAATGAATGTGCGGTCGGGATCGATGTCGCCGCAGGCGAGGTATTCCATCGCGCTGGTCGAGCAGCCGCATTCGGGGTGGATCATCAAGTCCGCTTCCGGGCTGTCGTCGAGCATCTTCTGCAGATCGGCCGGGCGGATGCCCGCGTGAACGTGGCACTCCCCCATCCAGACCTTCATCGGGCGCTTGGTCATCTTCTCGACGTAGCTACCGAGGAACATGTCCGGGCCGAACAGGATTTCCTTGTCCTCGGGAATCGCGTTGACGACGTTGACGGCGTTGCTGCTGGTGACGCAGTAGTCGGTCTCGGCCTTTACCTCCGCCGTGGTGTTGACGTACATCACGACCACGGCGCCCGGGTTCTCGGCCTTCCAGTCACGAACCTGCTGGGCGGTGATGCCGCTGGCAAGCGAGCACCCTGCGCGCGTGTCGGGGATCAACACGGTCTTCTCCGGACTCAGCACCTTCGCGCTCTCGGCCATGAAGTGGACGCCGCAGAAGACGATCCGCTCGGCGTCGGTCTTCGATGCCTCGATCGACAGGCCGAGCGAGTCGCCGGTGTAGTCGGCTACGTCCTGTACCTCGGGCACTTGATAATTGTGCGCCAGGATCACCGCGTTCTTCTGTTTGGCGAGGTCCCGCACCTCTGCCGAGAGCTCGGCTATCCGCTCCGCCGAGGGTGCTTCTGGCAGGGGCGGTGGCATCACCGGAAGCATGAAAGCTTCGGCGCGTTTGGAATCCTCGCGTTCGGGAGTGACTGTCGGGGGTGATGTCATCCGATGTCCCGTCGTTTACGTGAATATGTTCCGCCGCGGTGCCCGGGTGAGGGTCGCCAGTCGGAATGTCTTAATCGCCAGATCCTACCGCGCCGTAACTCGAACGCGTTCCGGCAAAGCTCGAATGCGCTCAGCGTTGCTCGACGATCATGCTCAGATCGAGTGCCCGCGCGCCATGAGTGATCGATCCCATGGAGATGAAATCAACGCCGGTCTCGGCCGCCGAACGGACGTTTTCGAGCGTGTAGCCGCCGGAGGCTTCCAGCTTGGCTCGTCCATCCACCCGAGCCACCGCTGCTCGCAGGTCGTCGTCGCTCATGTTGTCGAGCAGCAGATGGTCGGCACCTGCGGCTAACGCTTGATCGATTTCGTCGGAGTCGCGCACTTCGACTTCGAGCGGCAGGTCAGAACCTTCACGACAACGCTCGATCGCCGCAGCGATGCCGCCCGCAGCGGCGATGTGGTTCTCTTTGATCAGGATCGCGTCGAACAGGCCCGCTCGGTGATTGGTCGCACCACCCGCCGCGACCGCGGCTTTCTCAAGCGCTCGCATGCCCGGCGTGGTCTTGCGCGTGTCGAGGATCTTCGTTCCCGTGCCTTCGATGGCCTGCGCCGCCCTGGCCGCGGCGGTCGCGACACCGGAGAGATGCATCAGAAAGTTCAGTGCGGTTCGCTCGCCGGTCAGCAACGCGGCGGCCTGACCCGAGATCGTCGCCACCTCGCCCGATTCGCGCCAGTCGCCCTCGACGCAGACACGCGCGTACTCGGTCGTCGGGTCGACCTGGCGAAAGACAAACTCGGCGACGTCGTGCCCGAAGATCACGCCCGGTGCCTTTTGCCGGATCACGGCGTGCGCCGGCTGGACCATCTCGACCGTCAACGCGGTCGTGACGTCGCCGCGCCCGACATCCTCCGCAATCGCCAGCTCGACGAGCTGTGCGTAGTCGGCTTCGGTCAGCACCACCGGTCAGTCCTCGTCTCGAGCGCTGCCGGCGCGCTCAGACGGGCGGCCGGTCGCGCGGCGGGTCAACTCGGCGTGCACGAAACCGTCGAGGTCGCCATCGAGCACGCGCTGGACGTCACCGACCTCGTAGTTGGTGCGGTGGTCCTTGACCATCGAGTACGGGTGCATTACGTAAGAGCGAATCTGCGATCCAAAGTTGACGTCGAATGCTTCGCCCTTCTCTGCGGACATCTCAGCGGCCCTCTTCTGTTCCTCGAGCGCGATGATCTGCGCGCGCAGCATTTTCATCGCGGTGTTCTTGTTGGCACCCTGCGAGCGCTCGTCCTGGCACTGCACGACGATGCCGGTGGGCCGGTGGGTGATCCGCACAGCGCTGTCGGTCTTGTTGACGTGCTGGCCACCGGCGCCGGAGGCGCGGTAAGTGTCGATCTGAAGATCCGAGTCGTCGATCTCGATGTCGATGTCATCGTCGACCAGTGGTGCGACCTCGACGGCCGCGAACGAAGTCTGGCGGCGATGGGCGCTGTCGAACGGAGACAACCGCACGAGCCGGTGCACTCCCCGTTCCGCTGTGAACAATCCATAGGCATTGTCGCCATGGACCAGAAACGTTGCGTGGGTGATTCCGGCCTCCTGGCCGGGGCTGACTTCTTTGAGCTCCACCTTCATTCCGCGGTTCTCGGCCCAGCGCATCTGCATACGCAAGAGCATCTCGGACCAGTCCTGAGCGTCGGTGCCACCGGCGCCATCCTGGATCGAGACGACCGCGTCGCCGCCGTCGTAGCGACCCGTGAACAGGCGCTCCTCCTCAAGCACCGCCATGCGCTTTTCGATGTCGGCGAGCTGTTGGTCGAACTCCGTCGCCAGCGATTCGTCCTCGACCGCCATTTCGGCAAGTGTCGTGAGATCGTCGATTTCGGTGGAAACCGCGTCAAACTCTTCGAGCTTCTTGTTCAGCCGCGAGTATTCGGCGTTGACCTTGGCCGCGGCATCAGCGTCGTCCCAGAAGCCCCCCTCGCCCATCTGCGCTTCGAGATCTGCGACACGCTTTGCCACCGTCGGGCGATCGAGCGCGTCGGAAAGCAAGTCGAGCTGCCGCTTGAGGGCATCGATTCGCGTTGACAGTTCGTGGGCGTCCACAGCCATGCGTGCGGAAGGCTACTCCCGCCGATCAATCGAGTCGTCCACGCGAGGTCATAACCTTGGTGAATGGGAACAGGTGTTCGTGCCATGCCAGACCGAGTCGTAGCCGTGAGCGTCGGCGTGCTCTGGGGCCGCAAGCACCGCGAGAACCGCCCCGAGCTGCTTCCGGTGACCGGCGTGGGCATGGTTGTGGCAGAAATCACTGCGGGAGATTTGATCGTAGAACGCCGTGAACTACTCGAAGCGGAAGACCTGAAAATTGCCGCCGAACACCTGATTGATATCGATCTTCCGATCATCACCTACAACGGTCTGCGGTTCGATTGGGTTGCGCTTGGCTCGATCGTCGAGGTCGACGAGTTGATTCCGCGCACGATCGACATCTACTCGTCGCTCTATCGCTGCGCCGCTGAAATCGTCGACGCCGAGGGTGTTTCGGGATTTCCGGTCAGCGGCGACTACGGAGTGCTGCACCCGCAGCGCGTCGCCGAGACGAACATCGGTCACGTGCCCGGAAGCAGCGAAGACTCGATCGGCGAAGCCGAGCTGGCGCTCGCGTTGTGGCACCACTTCGCGACCTATGAACGCGCGGTGATTGCAGGGAGGACGCGGTCGTTGGACGCCGCTGATGTCGCTCTGCTAAGCGGATCCGAGCCGGCCTTTTCAAATGCCGAGCGCTGGCGCGAGATGCTCGCGAGTCGGCCCGAACCCCGCCCCTATCGCCGTCGCGATCGCCACCAGATCACATTCCCGCGAGTCGATCAGCGGTACGTGTAGGCGGCGCTTCGGCCCGGCTATTTGCCGTGGCAGTTCTTGAACTTCTTGCCCGACCCGCACCAGCACTCCTGGTTGCGGCTCATCGGGTTGCCGTCCGGGTCGAATCCTGCGGGGGCGGCTTTGTTCGGGTTGGACGCGCCGGTGGATGACACCCTCGGCGGGCGAGGAACGATTCCGCCGGTCGGATCGGGAGTCTCGCCTGCCTCGAGCGCGCCGTCGGCCATGTTTGCCGCAACTGCGGCGCCGACGCCGTACTCGGGCGAGTTGTTGCTGCTGTAGTTGAACTGACCCGTGTTCGAAGCCCGTGACGAGTCCTGAAGCTGCTGCTGCGCGCGCTCCTTGGCGGCTTCGTCGGTCAACTCGAAGTGGTAGATCACGCGTGCAAATTCGTCCCAGATGCTGTCCATCAGCTCGGTGAACATCTGGAAACCCTCGTTCTTGTAGGCGACGATCGGCTGCATCTCGGCGAAGCCGCGCAGGTGGATACCTTCGCGCAGATAATCCATGTCGTTGAGGTGTTCGCGCCAGCGCTCGTCGATGATGTCGAGCAGCACGTGCCGCTCAAGATCGCGCATCAGCTCGGGGCTCAATTCTTCTTCCTTCTCGTCGTACGCCTCGATCGCCTCCTCGGTGATCGTGTTGACGAGTTCGCTGCGCTCCATCCCCATCACGTTGATGTCTGCCGGACCGAACGAAATCGGGAAGATCTGGTCGATGCGATCGAACAGTTCTTCGATGTCCCAATGTTCCGGCGCGTCGCCCTGGGTGTAGTCGGCGACCAGGCGTTCGATCACTCCGTGCATGTTCTCGCGTGCGTTGCCCGACATGTCCTTGCCCTCGAGAATGCCGTCGCGAAACTCGTACACGACCTCGCGTTGCTGGTTCATCACGTCGTCGTACTCGAGAACGCGCTTACGCGAGAGATAGTTCTGCTCCTCGACCTTCTTCTGCGCACCCTCAATCTGCTTGCTGAGGATGCTGGCCTCGATCGGCATTTCGTTGCCCTCGACGTCGGTGTCGCCGAAGCGATCGAGGATGCGATAAATGCGCTCGCCGGCGAACAGTCGGACGAGGTCGTCTTCGGCAGACAGGAAAAAGCGAGTTTCGCCCGGGTCGCCCTGACGTCCGGCGCGACCGCGCAGCTGATTGTCGATGCGCCGTGATTCGTGGCGCTCGGTGCCACAGATGTAAAGACCGCCGGCTTCCAGCACTTTGTCTCGCTCGGCCTCCACGCGTGCTTCGTACTCGGCCAGAAGCTCGACGTAGGTGTTTTGGTACTCCTCGGTGCCCTCCTCGATCCGTCGCTTGCGCAGCTCGGTGTGGGTGTACTCCTCGGCGTTTCCTCCAAGCTTGATGTCGACTCCACGACCGGCCATGTTGGTCGCGATCGTCACGGCGCCCGGGCGACCAGCCAGCGCGATCGTCTCGGCCTCCTTCTCGGCGTACTCCGGCTTTGCGTTGAGCACCTCGTGTTCGATTCCGTTCTTCTTCAGGCGGCGGGCGAGTCGTTCTGAGGTCTCGACCGAAATCGTTCCGATCAGGATCGGTTGGCCCCGCTTGTTGCGCTCGACGATCTCACGTTCGATCGCGTTCCACTTGCCCTCTTTGGTCTTGTAGATCTGGTCGTTCTGATCTTTTCGCACCATCTCGCGGTTGGTCGGAATCTCCACGACCTGCAGCTCGTAGATCTTCATGAACTCCGTGGCCTCGGTCAGGGCGGTACCGGTCATGCCGGCGAGCTTGTCGTAGCGACGGAAGTAGTTCTGGTAGGTGATCGTCGCGACCGTCTGGTTCTCTTCCTGGATGCGGACGTTCTCCTTGGCCTCGATCGCCTGGTGCAGCCCTTCACTCCAGCGGCGACCTTCGAGGATGCGCCCGGTGAACTCGTCGATGATCTTGACCTCGTTGTCGATCACCGCGTAGTCGACGTCGCGTTTGTAAAGCGACTCGGCCTTCAGCGCCTGAATCAGGTGGTTGACCAGCGTGCCGTTCTCCGCGAGGTAAAGGTTTTCGATGCCGAGGTACTTTTCCGCCTTCGCTACGCCCAGTTCGGTGATCGAGGCCGTCTTGTACTTCTCGTCGGCCTCGAAGTCGAAATCGGCCTCCCAGACGCGATCCTTGGAACTGACTTCCTTCGGCTTCTCGCCCTGGACCATCGTCTTGGCCAGTTTCGCGAACTGTTTGTAGTAGTCCGCCGCCTGTTCTGGCTGACCGCTGATGATCAACGGCGTTCGCGCTTCGTCGATCAGAATGTTGTCGACCTCGTCGACGATCGCGAACTGGTGGCCACGTTGAACCTTTTCTTCGGTGCTGTGGGCAAGGTTGTCGCGTAGATAGTCGAAACCGAACTCACTGTTCGTTCCGTAGGTGATGTCCGCTTTGTAAGCGTTGCGCTTGTAGTCCCAGTCGTCTTCATCGCTCTGCAGGATGCCGACGGTGAACCCGAGAATCTCGTAGATCGGCATCATCCACTCGGCGTCGCGTCGCGCCAAGTAGTCGTTGACTGTCACCAGGTGAACGCCCTTGCCGGCGAGCGCGTTCAGCACGATCGGCAGCGTCGCGGTGAGGGTCTTGCCTTCACCGGTCTTCATCTCGGCGATGTCGCCAAAGTGGAGGACCATCCCGCCGATCAACTGCACATCGAAGTGGCGCATGCCCATCGTGCGGCGGCCGGCTTCACGAGTGAGCGCAAATGAATGCGGCAACAGGTCGTCGAGCGACTCGCCGTTTTCGGCGCGCTGACGAAGTTCGTCCATTTCTGTGCGCAGCTCGTCGTCGTCGAGCAACTCCATCTCGGGCTCGAAGGCGTTGATCAGTCCGACCTTCTTCTCGAACTGCTTGAACTTTTTTCCTTCGCCGATGCGGAGGGCGCGGTCAATCAGAGACATAGAGGCTTACTTTACCCCCCTGATGCTTTGCTCCTGCCTGTCGGCGATGTATGACGGACGGCTACGCGGCCGGCTGCGCTCCCGTCGCCTTGTTGGACAGCCGATGCATCGTCTTGCGATTGCGTCGCTTGGAACGAATCTTGTCGACCTGGCGCGAAAGTTCGTCGGAGACTTCGTGCACCGCATGCTTCATCTCGAATGAACGGTCGCTGGCGCGCAACGTTGCGCCCTTCATGTAGAGCACCGCATCGACCACGAAGTGCTCTGCAATCGACGGATTGTGTTCTTCTTTGAACTCGAGTTCGAGTCGTGCCGGATCGGAGACCTTGCTCGAAAGCTTTTCGAAGCGCATCTTCGCGTAGCCGCGAATCTCGTCGGTGACTTTGGTGCCGTTGCGTGCCCTGATGTCGATCTGCATGTTCCGTGTGCTCCTTACTCGATTGAAGCCGATCGGATCACCATGCAGCCGACGCGTAAAGCAACGGCCAAGCAGTTGGGCGATCCGGTCAGTCGTGCCGTCGGATCACCCGCCGTGTGAGGGTGAGGCCTGTCTCGCGCTCGCGAATGCCAGACCCTTGATCTGGACGAGCCGATCGTGCAGCCCGTATCGCTCGCGTATGGCATAAGCGCATACCTCCAATGTAACGCCTGTGGTCGTTACGTCGTCGCACACCACGACATTCGTCGGAAATTCGGCTAAAGGATTCGCCCGCCACGGTCGAAGGCCGGCGGATCTCAGACTTACAGCGTCGTCGGGCATCGTCAGCCGATCGGCACGCGATAGCTGTGCCTGCGGCGGCCTTGAGCCGTCGCGCATCAGTTGATCGGCGAGCGCCAGGCCATGGTGTTTGGCCAACGCCTTTGCAAACAGTGCTGCCGGATTGAAACCTCTGGCGCGGTGCGATGCCGGGTGCGAAGGCGCGGGAACCAGCACGGCATCCGGGGTAAGGAAGTATCGCGGTAAGCGACGTGATGCCGCATCCGACATCACCGCGGCCAACGAGACGACCCCGCGATACTTGAACGCCTTGACGACCTCGCTGACGGACCCGGAGTAGTCGAAGGCGGCAAAGGCGGCGTCGAGCACGCTTCGATTCGACTCGTTCGTGCCGAGGGGCGCCCGCCGGATCGCCCGCCAGCACTGCGGGCAGAGCGGCCGGCCTGGCTCGGCCACTGCGAAACAAAGCGGGCAACGCGGCGGAGCGATAAGAGCAGTGACACGCGAGGCGAAGCTTCCGACGGTTGATTGCATCGGACGATCGTGCTTGATCAGCCGTTGCGAATCAAGACAGAAATGCGAAGATTCAGCCGATGCATCGTGAAGACACTGCAACGGGCGGGTCCGAGGACGAGGTCGTGACCGCCGCGGGCGTGGTCCAGTTCTTCTGGGACTCAGGAGACGCCGAACGGCACCTGCTGGTCAACATCGAACCCGACGACCACCACAAGCCGGATGCCTACGAGCTCGTCGATGAGCTGCGCGATGCGGTGATCGATGAGATCGAAGAGGGTGTCCGAATCGAAATCGACTACCTGGTGGTCCACCACGAAGTCGTCGACCCTGACGCCGCGACGACGGTCGACAGTCACCGGCCGAAAATTCTCGAAGTGAGAATTCTCGACCGGCGAGAGTGACTTGAAGTGTTGAGATCTAGGCGCAGGCCGGCAGCGCGGCCGTGTCGAGCTCGGCTGCAGTTGGGATCGTGTCCGGAATCTTCGCCTTCGCGGTGACCTTCTTGCGCGTCCGCGGTGCGCGGTACGTGGAGACGAGGTTGTAGGTGATCGAGGCGCCTACCGGAACGCTGAGGTACTTCGACTTGTTCTTGAACTTGTTGCGCGGCGTCAGCGTGACGACCCCACTGTTGTACTGGCCCCCGGTTGCGTTGTCAATGACTTTGTAAGTCACACGAACGCTCTTGGGCTTGGATGAATTCCTGCGCTTGATCGTCGCCTTGAAGTTGAGTTTGTAGCTGAGGAAATCCGCGCTGGGTCGACAGAAATCAGATGCCGAGGTCAGCTTGGTGGTGACGAGTATGTAGCTGGATTTCGCATTTGCGCTGGGGGCAACGGCCAACGAGGCAACTACCGCGACGGCCGCGAGCAGAGCGAGTTTCGTACGCATGAATGACCTTTCGGAAAGCTTTGAGCAATGGGAGTCTTGAGCAATGTGGCCTTGAGCAGTGGGAGCTCAGTCAGAGTGCTGCGGCTGGCCGCAGATTGGCGACTATGTCGCCCTGTCCGAGGATTGCTCCTATGGCAATCGTACCGCCGGGTACCTCGCCGCCGGGGAAAATGATCGAATCCCGAATCGCTGCACCTGCGCCGACCTTCGCGCCGTCACCGATCACAACCGGGCCTTGGAGCCTGACTCCGTCGCCGATCTGTACCTCTTGTCCGATCCAAACCGGGCCTTCGACGAGCTCCGCGTTGTCCAGCGCGCCCGGCGTCGACGTGTGGACGCCGTCGTCGGCTCCAGTTCCCTCGATGCCGAGTTCCAGTTCGCCGGACAGCGCGTCGAACGTGCCGCTGCGCAGTTCGGCCAGGGATCCAACGTCGTTCCAATACTCGTCGATCTCGTGGATGAAGAAGGGAACGTCTTTTTCGAGCAGCACTGGAAACACGTCCTGCGCCCAGTCGACGAAGTCCGACTCCGGGAAGTAGTCGAAGATCTCCGGACTGAACACGTAGATCCCGCAGTTGCCGAGGTCGCTCAACGCGTCTTCTGGCTCGGGCTTTTCCTGGAATCCAGTGATGCGACCGTCGGCGTCGTGCAGCACCACGCCGTATTCGCGCGTGTCAGGTACTCGTTTGACCGTCAGCGTTGCGACTCCGCCGGAGCTCTTGTGACGCTCGACCAGCTTTGTCAAATCGATGTCGGTGAGCGCATCACCACTGATGATCAGGAACGGCTCGCCACCCTCTGAAAGTGAATCGGACACCGCACGCACGCCGCCGGCCGTGCCCAGCAACTCGGGCTCGAAGTTGTACTCGAGGTTTACGCCGAAATCCGATCCGTCGCCGAAGTACTCGCGGATCGTGTCGGGAAAGTAATGGAGGTTGGCCACGGCATCGCGAAAGCCATGCTTGGCGACCAACGTGAGCAGGTGCGCCATCGCAGGACGGTCGATCACCGGCACCATCGGTTTGGGAATTCCGAATGTGATCGGCTTCAGACGCGTGCCGAGCCCCGCGGCGAGAACCATTGCTTTCATCGTGGTGATTTCCTTTCGATTGAGTCGGGTGCCGGGGTCAGGTGCCCTGATCCCATGAAGTTAGGTAGTTGCGCTGGGCCTCGGTCAGTTCGTCGATGTTGACCTTCAGCGACTCGAGTTTGAGACGAGCGATTTCTGTGTCGATCGCTGGTGGAACCTCGTGCACACAATTTTCCAGTTCGATGCCGTGCTTGACCAGGTGTTCGACGGCAAGTGCCTGGTTGGCAAAGCTCATGTCCATCACGGCGGCCGGATGGCCCTCGGCGGCCGATAGGTTGACGAGGCGTCCATCGGCCAGGAGGTAGATGCGGCGGCCGTCGCCGGTTGTGAATCGTTCAACAAGCGGCCGCACAATTGCGCGTTCGGTCGCAACGGCGGCCAAGTCGTCCTTGTTGATCTCGACGTCGAAATGTCCGGCGTTGCAGATGATCGTGCCATCGCCCATCACCTCGAACATCTCACCGGCGATCGCGTCACGATTACCGGTGACGCTCACCAACACATCGGCCTTGGCCGCGGCGGCCATTGCGGGCAGGACCTCGAATCCATCCATGACGGCTTCGAGTGCGCGGAGCGGGTCGACCTCACAAACCACGACGTGTGCGCCCAGGCCCTTGGCACGCATCGCGACTCCCTTGCCGCACCAGCCGTAGCCGAGCACCGCCACCACGCGACCGGCGATCAGTACGTTGGTCGCGCGCAGGATGCCGTCCATCGTTGACTGGCCGGTGCCGTATCGATTGTCGAAGAGATGCTTGGTCTCTGCCTCATTGACCGCGATGATCGGATACTCAAGATTGCCCTCCTGCTGGAGTGCCTTCAGCCTGATGATTCCGGTCGTCGTCTCTTCGGTGCCGCCGATGATGCCGTCGATCAATTCGCGGCGTGTGCTGTGGACAGTGCTGATCACGTCGGCGCCGTCATCCATCGTGATCTGCGGTTGGATGTCGCAGACGGCGTCGATGTGGCGGTAGTAGGTAGCGGTGTCCTCGCCGTGGATCGCGTGGACCTCGGTGTCGTACCGCTCGGCCAGCGCTGCGGCGACCTCGTCCTGCGTCGACAGCGGATTGCTGGCGCAGAGTGCAACTTCGGCTCCGCCGGCGACCAGCGTTCGCATCAGGTTTGCGGTTTCTGTCGTCACGTGCAGGCAGGCACCGATGCGTGTGCCCGCCAGCGGACGCTCTTTGCTGAAGCGTTCGCGAATGCGTGCGAGCACCGGCATTTCATTGTCGGCCCAATCGACGCGCAGAACGCCGTCGTCGGCGAGCGCGGCGTCGGCGATGTCATGCGGGGTCCGAGTCATCAGCTCTCTGCGGGGCGACCCAGCGAATCCTTCAGTCCCTCGATCACCGGCACCGGAGACGGATCCACACCGCGCAAAACTGCCAAGTACAGGGACATCAGGTCGCCGAGCATGATCGAGGCAAACAGCCGGTCGAAGCGAGTTTCGCCGACCGTGTCGATCACTTCGGCCTTTGCGCCATGGGCACTGGCGATCTCGGCGGTCAATTCGATGCGCCGACGTTCGCGTTCGTTTTGGTCGCCGTCGCGCAGAAACCAAGCGGTCTGTTCGACGACCTCCCCCGCGCCATCCCAGCCACAGATCTCGTTGTGGTTGGCCTCGGGCAATGTGTAGTCCGCAGCGGGGACCTTCGCATTCTCGTTGATCTGGCAACGCCAGCGATACGCGATCGGCGCAGTCAATCCCGCGCCATAGATCACTGCCAGTCGGCCGTACGCCTCGCGCGCAAGGCGCTTGGGCAGTGCATCGTCGCCCGCATCCGGCCCCCACGACGCGACCGCTTCGCGCAAGCTGGCGGCGGCCGCTGAGAGTTCGCTGCGAACGTTCGCGTCGACGATTCCGGCGGCGATGGCGATCTCGACCGTCGCAACCACGCCATATGCGACCGCCGCCCGCGGCTGAAAGATTCCAGGCAGACCGATCACCGGTTGACCGGCCGCGTGGGCAAGTTCGGAAATCTTCCCGCCAGAGCTGGTCACGAAGATCTTGCAGCCGCGCGCGGTCGCCTGCTCATAACAAGACAGAGTTTCCTCGGTCCCACCGGAGTAGCTCGAGATCAGCACCGCGCATTCGGACGTCACCCAGCTGGGAAGGTCGTAGCCTCGAACGACGTGCAGCGGCTTGTTCAGCCGCGGGCCGAGAGCGGCTGCGGCGAGGTCACTGCCAACGGCCGATCCACCCATGCCGCAGACGATCAGTGCCTGCGCCTCGGCATTCGGGAGCATCGCCGATTCGGCACGCCAGAGGGCGTCCTCGATGTGGTCGGGCGTCGCGAGGATGTCGTCGATCAGATTTGCAGTGTCGACGAGCTTGATCGATTCGCGTTCGAGTGCGTTCGCAGCCTGGTCACTCATGCCGTCACTGCCGCCTTGGCGTCGATTCGACTGCCCGCTGCGATTCGCGCGCCGGGGTCGATGGTCGCTCCCTCGCCGATCACCACGTCCGACTCGATCCGCGCGCCGGCGCCGATCGACACGCCGGGACCGATCAGCGCCTGAGCGATATCGACGCCCTCGCCGACGCTGCAGCCGCGCATCAACACCGAACCTGCGAGTGCGGCGTTTGAGCCGATCGACACATCCGGGCCGACGACGCTGTATGCGCCGATCGTTGCGCCGGCATCGACGGTCACGTTTTCGTCGACTGCGACCGGGTCGCGGACGATGCCGAGTTCGGTTCTTGCTGACGCGGCGATCGCGCTACCCGAAGCGTTTAGTTCGGGCGAGAGCCAGGAGGTGAGGTTGTTTGCGAGCAGGTCGCGCGTCGCTTCGACATAGCGCTCGGGCGTTCCGAGATCGAGCCAGTACCCATCTGCGTCGTATCCGTAGATGCCGTTGTCGATCAACGCCGGGAACACTTCTCGCTCGAACGAAACGGCCTTGCCGGTCGGAATCAAATCCATCACGTCCCGCTCGAGGACGTATGCACCGGCGTTGATGCGCGGATTTGGCGGAACCTCATCGACGCTCGGCTTTTCCAGAAAGGACAGCACGCGCTGGTCTGAATCGGTCAGGACGAGCCCGTAAGCCGTTGGGTCGTCAACAGGGACCAGCGCGAGCGTTGCTCGAGCGCCGGTGGATTCGTGCTGCGCGATCTCGGCGGAAATGTCGAAGTCGGTGAGGATGTCGCCGTTGAGCACGAGAAAGCGTTCATCGAGGTGCTGCTCGGCATACTTGATGGCACCCGCTGTGCCGAGTGGCTCGGGTTCGTCCACGTATCGAATGTTGACGCCCTCGTGCCCGGTCTCATCGAGCGCTGCGCGCAATCCGTCGGCAAGAAAACCGACCGACATGACGATGTCCTCCACGCCGTGGCGCGCGAGCCAGTCGACCATGTACCAAAGCATCGGTCGATTGACCATCGGCACGGCCGGCTTGGGCATGGTCGAGGTCAGCGGCCTCAGCCGCGTGCCTTGGCCTCCCGAAAGGATGACCGCTTGCACGGAACCTCCCCCTACTCGGCGGCTGCGCTCGCGGCGACCGCGGTCGGTTCGGCGTTGCCGCCAAGTGCCGGACGCCCGACGCCCTCGTAGGCGAACCCGGCGGCGGCGACAGACTCGCCATCAAGCAGGTTGCGACCGTCGATGATCAACGGTGTGGCCATCGTGTTGCGTACCGCGGCGAGGTCCAGCTCTGCGAATTCCGGCCACTCGGTGACGATCACCGCAGCATCCGCGCCTTCCAACGCGGCGAGCGGGTTGTCCCTGATCACAACACCGGGCAGCAGTTCGGCCGCGCGTTCGGACGCGACCGGGTCGAAAGCAGTCACTTCGGCACCCTCGCCGCGCAGTCGCGAGCTGAGAACGAGCGAGGACGCCTCGCGCATGTCATCGGTGTGCGGCTTGAAGGAAAGCCCGAGCAATGCAATTTTCTTGCCCACGAGGTTGTCGCCGAGGTGCTTCTTGAGCTTGCCGATCACACGGCGCTTCTGAAGTTCGTTCACCTCGATCACGGCGTTCAGCAGCTGGAAGTGGTAGCCGCTGTTGCCCGCCAGTTGTTTGAGCGCAGTGACGTCCTTCGGGAAGCAACTTCCGCCGTAGCCGATACCGGCCTGGAGAAACTTCGAGCCGATGCGCTCATCGAGGCCCATGCCTTTGGCGACTTCCGTCACATCTGCACCTACCTCTTCGCAGACGTTGGCGATCTCGTTGATGAAACTGATCTTGGTCGCGAGGAAGGCGTTGCTCGCCAGCTTGATCATCTCGGCGCTGGCGATGTCTGTACGGACCATCTCGCCGCCAAGCGGGCGGTAGATCGCCTCGACGGCGTCGCCTGCCCAGTCGCCTTCGTCGGAACCGACCACCACGCGGTCAGGGTGCATGAAATCCGCGACGGCAGTGCCCTCTTTGAGAAACTCCGGGCATGAGACATACGCGAGGTCGTGCTTGTCGCGCCGGATCGCCGATCCGGTGCCGACCGGGACAGTGCTCTTCATGATCAGCGCGTGTTCCGTCGAATCGCCGACTTCGCTGACGACTGTCTGAACGCGCGAGAGGTCGGCGTCGCCGCTGTAGGTTGGCGGCGTGTCGACGCAGACAAACATCAGACGGGTGCGATCGAGCAATTCCCCCATGTCAGTGGTGAAAGTCATGTGGTCGAGGTTCTTGCGCAGGAGCTCGGGAAGATCGGGCTCGTGGATCGTCAAGTCGCCGCGAGAAAGCACGTCGACCTTGTCCTGAACGATCTCACGAACGACGACCTCGTGGCCGAGTTCGGCGAAGCAGGTGGCGGTCACAAGGCCGACCCATCCGGCACCGATCACGCCGATCGGCGGCTTGTCTGAAATGGTGTTTGACATCGCGGGCAGGGTAGTAGAACGGCGCCTTTCGGCGACTCGCAACTACCCGCCCTTCTTGCGCAAACGCAGAGACTTGGCGATCGCCATCATCTGCCGTTCGTTGAGCTTGCGGCTGAGCGTGTTGGAGACCCAATAGGAGGCTCCGTCGCGTTTGAAGGCGACGAGCCCGAGCTTGCCGCCCTCGTAGTAGAGGTCGAAGGTGCGGCCGCCGACCTTGCGTGATTCGGAGGGGTTCTTGAGGATCGGTGGATCGTCCCAGTAGACGCCCTGAATGCCGTAGTAGTCGCCGTTGCTGTTGGGCATCTTGGCGACAATTCGATAGGCCGAGACGCGCTTACCGTCTGCCGTCTGCATTCGATACGGGCGGGTGGATCCGTCCTGATAACTGGCGCCGGAGATTTTCGCGGTCGGATAGAAGACCGGGAGACCGATGCGAAACCCTGCGAGGACGGCTTGGTTGCGGCCTTCGGTCTTGGCGTAGACGGTGCCTTTGGGGAGGCCCTTCGAGGTCTTTACCCGCTTCACCTTGCGCTTGGGAGCTGCGTCTTTGGTGGCTGCTGGTGTTGTCGTCACCTCGCCCTTTTGTTTGGGACCCTTCATGAACACGCGCGCCGCCTTCTTGAGGCTCGCGTTCGAGGCCTCGACGTACGCGACTCCGCCCTGCGTCGGCGTCGTCAGATTGGGGATCTCGACCTGGTAGACCGGCTTGCCTGCCGATTTGACCGCCAGCGTGAGAAATCGCTGAAGGTTGGCGCCGTTGGCCAGGCCCTTGTCGACACGGACGTTTTTGGCAATGATCTTCTTGATGTCCTTGGCGCTGGCGAAAAGACCTGTCACGCCGACCTGTTGCTTGGCCTGGCGCAGGAACGCCTGCTGGCGGGCGCCGCGAAAGACGTCGCTGTCGTAGTGGCGGAAGCGCACGTAGTCGAGGGCCCTGGTGCCGCACAACTTCTGGTATCCCGCCTTGATGTTGATCGTCGCGAACTGTTCGCGCACGTACGCGCCGGTGTTCGAGTTGAAGTACTTGCGGTCGACGTCGGTGTAGACGCAGTCGATCGCGTCGACTCCGCGGCGGAATCCGGCGAAGCTGACGTTGGCTACGTGGTTGGCGCGAATGCCGGTCGCCTCTTCGATCGTTCTGACGACAAGCGTCGGGCCGCCATAGGCGTATGCCTCGTTGATCCTGCCGACGCCGTGGCCGGGGATCTGGACCTTCAAGTCACGCGGGAACGACATCACGGTGGTGACCGGTTTGTTCGGGTTCAGCCGGACGAGCATCATCGTGTCCGAGCGCGCCGGGTAGCCGTATTTGCGGTCTGCCTTGCGGCGGTCCGAGCCGAGCAAAAGAATCGTCTGCGGGCCACCGGTGGCGCCGTCGAGGTACTGGCTGAGGCCATTGCCGATCGCGTTCTGCTCGAAGGCGGCGGCGACGTCCTCGCGTTGGCTGAATGCAGCAAGGGTCGCGACCGTTGCGGCGATCAACACCATCACGACCGATCCCATGAGGAAGCGCTTCCAGGGCGCAAACTTTTCTTGTTCGTCAAACACGTCGGAGTTAAGTTAGAGGCAGCGGGTGCGGCAAGGTTGCGGTGGGCAGCACACAATTTGGTAGAGCAAGTTCTGACCCGTCGAACAGTGAAACACGCTTGGGGACGAAAACGAGCGGTTAGACGGCGCGAATGTGCCTGACCGGCGGGTCTTCCTCGTTTGAATCGCTGTTCTGGGCCGCGATTCGCTTGGCGAAACCGACGAGGGCGCGGCGGTAATCGGCGAGTGATCGGAGCGAGACGAACTCGTGCGGGCCGTGGTGGCCGGCTCCCACCGGGCCAAACTCGACCGCCGGAATGCCCTGGCCGAGGAATGCGGTGGCCTCGGAACTGCCGTCGCGGCCGACCAGCTGAGCGCCGTCGACGCCACAGTCGGCGAGCGACTTGTGCAGGGCGGCCACGAACTCGTTGTCATTGGCGACGTATGCGGGCTCGCGTTCGAAGACGACCTCGACGGCGATGTCGTCGATGGCCTTTATGTCGGCGAGAATTGTTTCTGGATCCTGGCCGGGGACGTAGCGGATGTCGACCTCCATGATGCAGGTGTCGGGCACCTTGTTGATCGCGTCGCCGCCCTCGATGCGGCCGAGGTTGATGCTCGGGCGGTCGAAGAAGTCTGAGGATGCGCGGGCGAACTCCATGCCCTCGATGCGGCGAAAGACGTCGGCGGCTTTGAGCACGGCGTTGTCGCCGAGCCATGGCGTTGAGCCGTGGGCGGCGGTGCCGCTGACGGAAAGTCTGAGTGCGAGGACGCCCTTGGCTTGCACGCCAACGTGGAGGTTGGTCGGCTCGCCCGTGATCGCGAAGTCGCCGCCATAGCCACGCTCGACCAGGACATCGGTGCCACGAATGCCCATCGACTCGGACTCTTCGTCGGCGACGCAGAGAAAGCGCACCTCCACCCCTTCTTCGTCGCGGAGGTCGCGCAGGGCGCACATCATCGCGGCGAGTGCGGCCTTCATGTCGTAGGCGCCGCGTCCGATCAGCTCATCCCCCTCTACGCGTGGTTTGAACTGGCCAGGCTTCCCGGGGACGACATCGATGTGGCCGTGGAAAACGATGATCGGGCCGGTCCCTTGCGTGCTGGTGATCAGCACCGGCAGTCCGGCGACCTCCATCTCCTCGATCTCAAATCCATTCGACTCCAGCCAACCCTTGATGAAGCTGACCCCGGTCGTTATGCCCGCCGGGGTCGAGGTGTCGTACGCCATCAGGCGCTTGGCCAAGTCGTGCTCGTCCATCACCACAGCCTACCGGCGACCAGCATGTTGCGAAAACGTAAAACTACGTTCTCCAGACGGGGAACCTTGTTTCGCGCTACTGGGATTCGGCGATTTCTATGAAGCGTTGGATACGGTGAATGTCTCGTTCGGCCAGGTCGTGGGCAGCGGAGCCGTCTTCGGATGACTCCAGGCGGCCGGTTGCTTCTTCGAGCTTGGCGTTGAGGTCGTCGAGCCTGAGTTCGGCGACCGGGGTTGCCTCCTCGACCAACAGCAACGCTTGGTTGTTGGCCATCTGCAGATAGCCCTCGCCCTGGGCGAAGCTGACCACATCTGATTCATCCACGTGCAATCGCAGCTCTGCCGGGTTGAGCATCGCCATCAGCGGCTCGTGATTGGCTTTGATGCCGAGCGAGCCATCGACGGTGCGAGTCGACACCATCTCGACCTCGCCGCTGTAGGCCGCGCCATCGGGGGTCATCACTTCGACTGGGAATGTGGTTGCCATGGTGTCGGTTTACCTGCGTGCCGTTTCTACGACTTCTTCGCGGCTTCGAGGACCTCGTCGATCGTGCCCTTCATGTAGAAGGCACGCTCGGGAACCTCGTCGTGCTTGCCTTCCACGATCTCCTTGAAACCGCGGACGGTCTCTTCGATCGGCACGTACACACCCGGCGATCCGGTGAAGATCTCGGCGACGTGGAAGGGCTGCGAGAGAAACTGCTCAATACGACGGGCGCGTCCGACGACCACGCGGTCCTCGTCGGACAGTTCGTCGATACCGAGGATCGCGATGATGTCCTGGAGCTCCTTGTAGCGCTGGAGCACTTCCTGGACGGCGATCGCCGTGTTGTAGTGCTCTTCGCCGAGCACGTCCGGCTTGAGAATCGTCGACGTCGAGTCGAGCGGGTCGACTGCCGGGTAGATGCCCTTTTCTGAAATGGCACGCGACAGGGTCGTCGTGGCGTTGAGGTGGGCGAACACCGACGCCGGTGCCGGGTCGGTGAGGTCGTCGGCCGGCACGTACACCGCCTGCACGGAGGTCACGGAACCCTTGCGGGTCGAAGTGATTCGCTCCTGCAGCTGACCCATCTCGGTCTCCAGCGTCGGCTGGTAACCGACCTGCGAAGGCATACGGCCCATCAGAGCCGAAACTTCTGAACCCGCCTGGACGAAACGGAAGATGTTGTCGATGAACAGCAGCACGTCGCGACCCTCGGTGTCGCGGAAGTGCTCGGCCATCGTCAGACCGGTCAGCGCGACGCGCAGACGGGCTCCCGGCGGCTCGTTCATCTGGCCGAAGACCATCATCGTCTTGTCGATGACGCCCGACTCGGTCATTTCGACGAAGAGGTCGTTGCCCTCACGCGTGCGCTCGCCGACGCCGCAGAATGCGGACAGTCCGGAGTGGGCCTGCGCGAGGTTGTTGATCAATTCCTGAATCAGAACGGTCTTGCCGACTCCGGCTCCACCGAACAGACCGATCTTTCCGCCCTTTGCGTACGGGGCGAGCAGGTCGATGACCTTGATGCCGGTCTCGAACATCTCCCTTGTTGGTGAGAGCTCTTCAACCGACGGGGCCGGCTGGTGGATCGGCTTGCGCGTCTCGGCGGCGACCTCGCCAGCCTCGTCAATCGGTTCGCCGAGCACGTTGAAGATGCGGCCGAGCGTGGCCTCGCCGACCGGGACCGTGATCGATCGGCCGGTGTCGCGCACCTCTGTGCCGCGGGCCAGGCCGTCGGTAGCGTCCATCGCGATCGCGCGGACACGGTCGTCACCGAGGTGCTGCTGCACCTCGAGCGTCAGCGTGAACGCTTCGTGCGCACCGGAGGCTGGAACGTCAACTTCAAGGGCGTTGTAGATCGCGGGCAGTCCGTCGGGGAAGTGGGCGTCGATGACGACTCCCTGGATCTCCTCGATTGTGCCTTTCAGGGCTGTTGCTGTGGCTGACATGGTGTCCTAGGTGCTCCTCGGTCTTTAATTAGACGCTGTTTTCTTGGTCGTGGGCGGTCGACGAGGGATATCCCTACAGTCCTTCCGCACCGCCGACGACTTCCAAAATCTCTTGCGTGATCGCAGCCTGACGCTGCCTGTTCATTTCCAAAGTGAGGTTCTTGATCATTTCGCTGGCGTTGTCCGATGCACTGCGCATCGCCGTCATCTTCGCGCCCATTTCACTTGCGGCACTCTCGAGCAACGCTCGGTAGATCGTGATCTCGACGAAGTCGGGGATCAGACGCTTGAGCAGCTCTTCCGGCGCGGGCTCGTAGTCCCAGAGTGGTTCGGTCTCGCCCTCAACATGCTCGCGCTGCTCGTCGAGCGATTCGGCGTCGTCGTCATCCGACAATCCTCCGTGAAGGATCTGCGCCTCGGCCAGCGGCAAGATGCGCTGACGTGTGACGACCTGTGTGAGCGGTGAGAGGTAGCTGTTGTAGACGATGTCGACCTGGTCGACCTTTCCGTCGATGTACTGGGCGATCAGTTCGGTGGCGATCTCGCGAGCGTTGTGGTATTCGGGACGGTCGGTGAAACCGGTGAAGGCACGCGACGGCTCCATGTCGCGGAAGTTCAGCGAGCTGTCGATTCGGCGGCCGACGGCGAACAGCGTGACGTCGCGTCCTTCGTCGATTTCCTCCTGACGCGCAGCCACGCCCGAACGAATGATCTGGGTGTTGAACGATCCCGCCAACCCGCGGTCGCCTGCCATCAGCAAAAGGCCAACGTTGTTGACCTCTTCGTGCGGATTGAGGATCGGAAGATCGGGAATCGACCCTGCGGCGGCGGCAGCCGTGCGCGTCATCGTCTCGATCGTGTCTGCGTAGGGCCTGAGCGCCTGGATGCGCTGTTCGGCGCGGCGCAGGCGAGCGGCCGCAACCATCTGCATTGCAGAAGTGATCTTCTGGATGTTCTTGACCGAACCAATGCGGTTCGCTGTGTCCTTCTGGGATGCCACTGGTGCGGGTCTCCGTCGAACGCGCTACGCGTTGACGGCCTCCTTGTCTTCCTCGGCCTCACGAGTGGCCTCGCCGGCTTCGGCACCTGCGGAGATGACTCGCTCAGATTCTCCGGCTTCGAGCGCCAGGCCCTCTTCGTCAAAGTCCGGACCGAAGTCATCGATCGCCTCGCCAAGTGCCTTCTTCAGGCCGTCCTCGATCTCGTCGCCCCACGCGCCGCCATCGATCTTCGACATCAGATCGGCGTTCTCGGCGTGCATGCGGTCCACGAGGAAGTCAAGAAACTCCTTGACGCGGTCAACCTTGATGCGGTCGAGGAATCCACCGGTTCCGGCGTAAACGGCCGCGACCTGCTCGGAGACCTCCCACGGGCGAAGCTCGCCTTGGTTGAGCGTCTCGACCAGACGGGCACCACGCGCCAGGGTCTTCTGGGTGTCGGCGTCGAGGTCGCTTCCGAACTGCGCGAAGGCCTCGAGTGAGCGGTACTGGGAAAGTTCAAGACGCAGACCACCGGCGACCTTCTTCATCGGCTTGGTCTGGGCGTTACCACCGACTCGCGAGACGGAGATACCGACGTTGATCGCCGGGCGAACACCACTGAAGAACAGCTTCGGCTCGAGGAAGATCTGACCGTCGGTGATCGAAATCACGTTGGTCGGGATGTACGCCGAGACGTCACCGGCCTGGGTCTCGATGATCGGCAGCGCCGTCAATGAGCCCCCGCCGAGTTCGTCACTCAGCTTCACACCGCGTTCGAGCAAACGGCTGTGCAGGTAGAAGACGTCTCCCGGGTATGCCTCACGGCCCGGCGGGCGGCGAAGCAGGAGCGACATTTGACGGTAGGCGTAAGCGTGCTTGGTCAAGTCGTCATAGACGCAGAGTGAGTGTTCGCCCTTGTAGGTGAAGTACTCGGCCATCGCAGTACCGGCATACGGCGCCATGAACTTGATCGGTGCTGCCTCGTCGGCCGGTGCGGCGACGATGATCGTGTTGTCGAGCGCACCGTGCGCGCGCAGGGTCTCGGCGACCTGGACGACCGTGGCCATGCGCTGACCGATCGCAACGTAGACGCAGACGAGGTCCTTGTCCTTGTTGTTGATGAAGGTGTCGATTGCGATCGCGGTCTTACCGGTCTGACGGTCGCCGATGATCAACTCTCGCTGACCACGACCGATCGGCACCATCGCGTCGATCGCCTTGACGCCAGTCTGCATCGGTTCGTGGACTCCCTTACGGGCGATCACGCCCGGGGCCTTGAACTCGGCTGGACGCGTCTCGGTCGTTCCGAGCTCACCCTTGCCGTCGAGCGGATTTCCGAGCGGATCGACGATGCGGCCAAGCAGCTGCGGACCGACGGGCACCTCGAACAACTTGCCCGTGCGCTTGACGGTGTCGCCCTCCTCGATCTTGTCCCAGTCACCGAAAAGCACGGCACCGACGTTGTCGGATTCGAGGTTCAGCGCGAGGCCGGTGACGCCGTGCGGCAGCTCGAGCATTTCGAGCGCCATGCAGTTGTCGAGGCCGTGGATGCGAGCAATTCCGTCGGCCACCGAAAGCACCGTTCCAACCTCGGAGAGGTCGGCCTGGCCGGCGCCCATGCCTTCGATCCTGCTCTTGAGGATGCTTGTGATTTCGTCTGGCTTGATCTGCACTTTGCTCTTGCTCCTAAATAAGGAATTGATTTTGCGGCAACCCGGCTGAGGGTCAGGCCGCCACGTTGTTAAACAGAGACTGCAACCTGCTTGCGCAGGCGTTCAAGACTGCCTCGAATTGATGCGTCCAACACGAGATTTCCAACCTGCAGCACGATGCCACCGACCACGGAGTCGTCGACGCGGCCGTCCAGCTCGACCTTGCGGCCGGTCTGCGCCTCGACGCTCTTGCCGATCATCTCGATCATTTCCCGGGGGAGTTCGACGGCGCTCGTGACCGTCACCGGGAGCAACTTGTGATGCTCGGCCCAGTGGATTTCGTACTGATCGCGAATCCTTGAAATCGCCGGTAGGCGGTGCTTCTCGACCAGCAGGTCGAGAAGGTTCGTGAACTCGGGCGTTGCGCCCTCGATGACGCGCGACAAACCCTCCGCCTTCTCCTTGTTCGAGAAGTAGGGCGAAAACAGGAACAGGCGCAGATCGTCGCTGCCGTCGATGGCGGCGGTGAACTGTTCGAGCTCGGTCTTGAGCTCGTCCACCTTGCCCGACGACTCGGCAGCTTCGAAAAGCGACCTTGCGTAGATACGTGCGATTTCTTCCATGGTTTGTGTGGGCCTACTGGATTCTTTTGGACTGCGTGACTAGTTGTTGCTCGCGTCACCGGCGAGGGCGGAGAAATCCACCTCGGCCAGTGCCTCTTCAATCAGGCGCTGTTGGTCGTCGCCCGTGAGCGACTTGCGCGTGACCTTCTCGGTTGCTAGGACCGTGAGATTTGCCACCTCGCGGCGCAGGTCCTGGAGTGATTTCTCGGTCTCCAGTTGGATCTCGCGACGAGTCTGCTCAAGCAACTCCTCGCGCTCCTTCTTGCCGACCTCGATTGCGTCGGATTCGCGCTGGTCTGCCGTCTTGCGAGCACGGGCGAGGATCTCGTCCGCCTGCTCACGTGCCTCGGCGAGGCGCTGGCGGTAGTCGGCCAGCAGTGCGTCGGCTTCAACGCGCTGCGTCTCGGCGTACTTGATCGATTCATCGATCATGTTCGCTCGAGCGTCGATCGCCTCTTGGATACGCGGCAGCGCCACCTTGGTCAGGACGATGAAAACGATCCCGAAGGTGATCAGCGTCCAGATCATCAAGCCCCAGCTGGGCGAAACCAGGAACGACGAGGATTCCTCCTCGGCGCCCGGCGCACTCGCTGCCAGAGGCACGATTGTGTTGATCAGGTTGATCATCGCTTCTTGCTCCTAAACGGTTGCTTGATCGCTTTAGCCGATGAAGAAGGCGACGAGTGACATCAGCAGGGCGTAGAACACGATGGCCTCGGTAAGAGCGACACCGATGTACATCAGACCCTGGAGCTGACCGGCCATTTCGGGCTGACGCGCGGTTGATTCGATCGTCTTACCGATCAAGTAGCCGACGCCGATTCCCGGGCCGATCGCGCCGATGCCGGTGGCGATACCGAGCGCGAGCGCCTTGCTGGCGTCGACACCGAAGCCGTTGGCTTCGCCGGTGACCTCGGCGAGCGGAAGAATGTCAGTGACTGGCATGGATTGAACTCCTTGATTTAGTGATCGAGCTGGTTAGTGGTCGAGCTGTCTAGTGGTCATGGGAGACGGCGCTACCCATGTAGATGGCGGAAAGAATCGCGAAGATGAAGGCCTGCAGGCTGGCGATCAGGCCGACCTCGAAGAGGTAGAAGGCGATGCCGATGATCAGCGACGGGAAGACGAACACGCTGCCGAGCAGCACGATCATTCCGCCGGACATGATCAGGATCAGCATGTGGCCGGCGAGCATGTTGGCGAACAGTCGAACGGACAGCGACACGAGACGCAGGAAGTGCGAGAGCGCCTCGATCATCCAGACGACGATCGCGATGCCCTTGCCCAGTCCCGACGGTGACCAGGTCTTGAGATAGCCGATCGGACCGTGTTCGCGAACTCCCTCGATGTGGTAGGCGATCCAGACGACGATCGCGAGCGCCAGCGGCACGGAAATGTTCGAGGTGGCGGCGTAAAGCTGGAAGGTCGGCAGGCTCAGCCCGAAGACGTCGACGCTGTGCTCGGTGTTGATCGGCAGCGGGATGTAACTGAGAATGTTCGAGAACCAGACGAAGAAGAACAGCGTCGCGATGAATCCGAACCACTTCTGTGCGATGCCAACGTTCTTGATGTTCGCCGCGACGATCGTTTTGTCGACCAATCCGTAGCCGGCTTCGACGATGAACTGAATACGTCCCGGCTTCTTCGTGGGGTTGGCGACCATCTTCTTCGAGATGTAGACAAGCGTGAGAACGGTCGCAAGCCCAGCGAACCAGAGCATGAACACGGCCTTGTTGATCGACATGTCGAACGGACCGATGTTGATCTCGACCCACGGGTCGAGGCGAAACTCGTTCTGCGGCTTGAAGTCCTCGTTGATCTCGATCGCATAGGCCGAGACCGGGTTGGCCAGCAAAAACGCCCCAATCGGCAGCGTGATCGCGAGGTAGCGGGCGCGGATGCTGCGCAGGACGGCCGTCATTGCTTTCCAGCCCCCTTGACGGCCTCGGATTCTTCAACAAGTCGACTGATCACGCGCGCCGCGAAGTACGCAGTGAAGACAATCATCGTCAGGATCACGCCGTAGACGCCGGTTTCGCGGTCGATCAAACCAAGGATCAAAAGGGCTGTGGCAACCGTCCATGCGCGCGCCAGCGCACCACCGGCGAGAATGCCGATCACCTTTTTCGGGTCGGTTGCGCCTTCGACGCGGCTGTCGAGAAAGACTTGGAGGGCGAACTGCAGGATCCAGACGAGGGTCACGGCGCCCCACGCAAGTACGGGCCAGCCGGCGGCAAGAAAGATTGGAAGTGCGATCGCGAGAACGACGAAGTCAGGACGACGGAGCGAAAAGCGGATGACGGTGCCGCCCGCAGAGCCCGAACCGGCAGAGCCGGTGGTCGTCAGGACGGCGGAGGACATGCACGCACTCCGCGGCGATCCAAGTAGTTGAGCAAGCTGGCCCTGCGAACCTTCTCAAGCGAGGTTCCGGACGGGCGCAGGCCTTTCATCCGCACCTCACCACACCGCGTACGCGCTGACCGCTCGTCGCGGTCGCGCTTGCTGAGGAATGCCCAACATTCGGCATGGCTGCGCGCGGATGATCCATCGTTGTGGGGAAAGGTGTTCATGAGTGATGTACGGAACGCGTGCTGCGCCGGTCGAGTCCGTTTCAGTTCGTAGATCTCGCCGTATGAAGCGACAGAACGTTGCGGGGGCTCAGTTGGCGACTCGGTAGGGCGGCTAGGCCACATGCCTCGTCGGGTTCCGATGAGAAAGATACAACATCGCACAAAGTCTTCTCGTGCCTTTTGTGACGCGGTTTGCGAGGCTAGATGCTGACTGGGGACGACCGATGGCAGGACGCCCGTCTAATCGGTCATGTAGCCTGCGCCCAATGTCAACCAGCGTCACATACGAGATGCGCCAGGCCCCGCCCTTTTGGGTGCGCGTGCTGGCCACAGCGGTCATCTGCTTCCTCGGGCTCTGGATCGCCAGCCTGCTCGACCTCGTCTATTACGGCGAGAACATCCTCAACCTCGTGATTGCTGCGCTGGTGCTTGCTGCGATCAACCTGACGATTCGACCGGTGATGATGCTGCTGTCGATTCCGTTCATCATCGTCACGCTCGGCCTGTTCATCTGGTTGGTAAACGCGTTGATGTTGTGGCTGACCGCGCTGCTCGTCCCGCCGTTCGATCTGGATGGCTTCTGGAAGACGATCGGCGCGGCCTTCATCCTCTGGATCTTCAACATGCTGCTCGGCGGCGTGATGCGTGACTTCACCGAGAAGCCGCAGCGCGAGACCTTCGAGATCGTCGACTGATCGACGGTTCCGTGGATTGGCAGTCGCGTCGGTTGTCGCTGCGCCGGTTCCCTCCTACGCTGCAGTACGCATGATCAAGTCGGAGACCCCCATTCTTGCGCGAGCGATCGCCGCAGCCGTCCTTGGCGCCGTGCTTGTCATTGCGCTGGTTGCCGCCGATCGCAGCAAGGCGGCCAATCAGGTGGCGACTGGCAAAGTCAACGCCTCCAGTCTCTTGCCTCGCAATCCCGCCGTGTCACAAGCCGCAGACTGGCGTCTGATTTTCCACGACGAGTTCAACGGTTCATTCCTGAACACGCGGAAGTGGTCTCGTCTGCGCGGTGATCGTCACAAGTACGGCTCGCCGTACAACCGTTCGCTCGAATCTGCGGCGTACTCGATTCGAAACGTGACGCAGAACCGGGGAAGCGCTGTGCTGACGCTCAAACGTCGCCCGGCGAAGGGCTATCGACGGTTTCCGTACAGCTCCGGCATGATTCAAAGCGGTCCCAAGTTCGCTTTTCGTTACGGCTACGTCGAAGCTCGTGTGAAGGTGCCTCGCTGTTCGGGATGCTGGCCGGCTTTCTGGTTGATGAAGAATCCGCCAGACAGTTCGTGGCCGCCGGAAATCGACGTGTTCGAGTTCTTCAACACCGCCAAAGAAAAACGACCGCATTTCAACTTCCACTGGAAACAGGGCAACACACGCCGTCAGACCGGCATCAAACCCTTCGGCGAGCCGCGACGCTCATACGTCGGTTCTTGGCACACATACGGAATGCTTTGGACGCCAGAGACGATCCAGGTGTTCGTGGACAATCTGCCCGGTCCGACCTACAACGTCGCCGCGCGAATCCCTAACAAGGCGAGCTACTTGATCCTCAACCTCGCGTTGCAACGGGGGAGCCGGCCACGAAGTGGCCGAAAGATGTTGGTCGACTTCGTGCGCGTCTGGCAGCCGACCACTGGCTGAACCCGGTCAGTCGCGTTCGATCGCCGGGAACTCCCCCGTCGCCAACTGTTCGGCGACATCGGCATCCACCTGATCCTCGGTGACGGCTCCTTTGCGGCGCAGCCGCCGTCCGCTGAAGCGACGCAGCTTGAGGATCTCAAGCACGACGACGAGATAGAAGCTCGCCGCGAGAACCACGATGCCAAGACCGACCAACACCAACGTCCAACCGGTGTCGAGGTTGCCGTGACCATCCGAGTACGGGATGAACCTGAGCGCGAGCGCGAGTGCTGCCAGGCAAAGCGTCCACGCGTAGAGATAGAGCACCGTTCTTCGTTGCGAGAACCCGATGTTCACGAAGCGGTGATGGAAATGCCAGCGATCTGCGGCGTAGATCGGTTTCCCGTACTTCAGTCTCTTGGCCACCACGAATCCGGTGTCGAGAATCGGCACGGCGAGAATTACGAGCGGAAAGAACAACGCCACGGCGGCGGCCGTCTTGAGCACGCCTTGAATCGCAATGCACGCGAGCAGGTAGCCGAGTAGGTTCGATCCTGCGTCGCCCATAAAGATCGTCGCCGGATGGAAGTTGTGGAAGAGAAACCCCAGTGACGCTCCGGCCGTACACGCGGCGAGGATGCCCGCCGAGTAACGATTGAGCGAAAGCGCGATCGCGGCGAACGTGGCCGCCCCGATGAAGCAGACGCCGGCGGCCAAGCCGTCGGCACCGTCGGTCAGGTTCACGACGTTGATGACCGCCACGATCCCGATCATCGTCAACGGTTCTGCCAACTCACCGAGGTCGACAGGGTCGATGAACGGCAGTGTGAAGTTCTGCACGACGACGCCGCTCATCACCGGCACCGCCGCACCGAGAAATTGGCCGACCAACTTTGCGAACGGCGAGAGATTGAATATGTCGTCCATCGCTCCCACGAAAACGATGATCAAGGCGCCGAGAATGATCGCCTCCGTCTCGCTCGTGTCGGGCATGAAGAAGAGGCTCGACACCAGCAGCCCGGCAAGAATCGCAAGCCCGCCGAGGCTCGGCATGTCGTGATCGTGCAGCGAGCGATCCTCCACCTTCGCGACTGCGCCGACACGGACCGCAAAGCGCGCCGCGAGCGGCGTCATCGCGAACGAAATGGCCGTTGCCACGACGAATCCGGCAAGTGCTTGTAGTTCAGGAGACAAGGGCGCTCGCGGCAAATCATGGCGCACGTGCCGGAGCGCTTTCAAATCGAAGCAAATGACTGGCAATTCTGTCGATTCCCACTACATTGGTAGCGGCAGGAAGCCACGAATTACTTGATGACTCTCGGAGGAAGCAGAAAATCGGGTGCCGCGCGCGCCCTTGGTGGATCGATCGCACTTGTGGCGATCTTTTTATGTTTAACGGGAGCCGCATCCGCAGCGCCTCCAGAAGTCACGATCGGTGCGCCCGTTGCCAGCGAGATTTTCGACACCGACTCGGTGGTATTCGAGTTCTCGGGAACGGGCGACACCCCGCTCACATTTGAATGTCGGACGGACGGCCAAAGCTACGCGCCGTGTACGACCGGGGAAACGTTCTTCGCGCTCGACGACGGACCTCGCGAACTCTGGGTTCGCGCCACAGATGAGAATCTCGAGACCGATGAGGCTTCGGTGGAATTCACGGTCGACACCACTCCGCCAGAAATCTCTTGGTCGGCACCCGCCGACGGTGTTTTCACCCAGTCCTCGTCGGTGGAGATCAACTTCGCTGTCACCGACAACTTGACAGCCAGCCCGATCTGCACACTGGCCGACGGGCAGCTGATCGATCTGAATCCCGGTCCGAACACAATCGTCGTTGCCTGCGAGGACGAGGCCGGAAACACCGACAGCCACGCCGTGACCGTGACTCGCGACAACGCTGCGCCATTGGTGGAGATCACCTCCCCGGCCGACGGGCTGATGACGCAGACGAGCTCGGTGGACGTCGAGTACACGGCGACTGACAGCGTGTCTGCGTCGCTCGACTGCAGTTTCGCCAGCGGCGCCTCGCAATCGTTGAGTCCGGGCGACAACACGATCACGGTCAGCTGCACTGACGATGCCGGCAACGCCGGAACGTACGTGATCAACGTGATTCAGGACACTGCTGGGCCGGAAGTGACCATCAGCGCCCCTACCGACGGCCCGATTACTCAGCTCACTGAAATCGCATTGACCTACTCGGTCGTCGATGACTTCGACGCAGCGCCCAACTGTGACTTCGCTAGTGGAAGCCCAGTCAGCCTGACGGCGGGCAGCAATGAGCTCACCGTGGTCTGCGTCGACGCCGCCGGCAACAGCGGCAGCGACTCCGTCAACGTGACGCGCGACAACACCGCGCCGATCGTCGCGATCACAGGACCTGTAGATGGAACGATCACGACCGCGTCGGCGATTGACGTCGACTACACCGTCTCCGACAACGTCACCGCGTCGCCCACCTGCAACTTCGCTTCTGGCTCCAGCCGGTCGCTCGACGCTGGCTCGAACACGATCACGGTCGAGTGCACTGACGAGGCCGGCAACGTAGGTTCGAACTCGATCACGGTCACGCGCGACAACACGGTGCCGGTGGTCACGATCACCTCGCCAGCCGATGGCCTGATCACGCAGGCCGAAGATGTGGCGGTCGACTACGCGGTCACCGACAACGTCACAGCGGCGCCGTCCTGCAACTTCGCTTCTGGCTCCAGCCGGTCGCTCGTCGCCGGCTCGAACACGATCACGGTTGAGTGCACGGACGAGGCCGGCAACGTTGGCTCGGCATCGATCACGGTCGTGCGCGACAACACGGCGCCGGTCGTGACGATCACCTCGCCAAGTGACAACACCTTCACCCAGGCAAGCTCGATCGACGTCGAGTTCACTGCCAGCGACAACGTGACTTCCACGCCGGATTGCGATCGCACCACGGGTTCGACCGTGAACCTGATCGCCGGCGAAAACACGATCACGGTCGAATGCAGCGACCAGGCAGGCAACGTCGGTAGCGCGTCGATCACGGTCACGCGCGACAACGTCGCCCCGGTGGTGACGGTCACCGCGCCGCCGGATGGCACGATCACCGCCGACAGCTCAATTGCGGTCACTTACACGGTCACCGACAACATCACGGCTTCGCCGACCTGCAACTTCGCTTCCGGGTCGCTGAGGCCGCTTGTCGCCGGGAGCAACACAATCATCGTCACCTGTAGCGACCAGGCGGGCAATTCCGCCAGCGACACGGTGACAGTCATCCGCGACAACGGGAATCCGATCGTCAGCTTCAGTTCGCCGAGTGCAAACGAGCACACCTCCAGCGAGGACGTCGACGTGGCGTTCTCCGCGACAGACTCAAGCCCGCTCGTCGTCCAATGCCGAGTGGACAGCAGCTCAGTCGGCGACTTCAACCCCTGTCTCGACACAC
>JBMYXO010000020.1:0-29892 GCA_049608465.1 Solirubrobacterales bacterium
GTCGAGCGACTCGTTGTAGCCCTTGAACAGCTTGGTGAACAGCGAGCCAGAGGCGATCGGTGCGACGACGCGATCGGGTACCTCCCAACCGAGTTGTTCGACCGCTTCATAAGCCAGCGTCTTCGACCCCTCGCTGTAGTAGGGCCTCATGTTGATGTTCACGAAGGCCCAGTCGTACTCGGCAGAAAGTTCAGTGCAGAGACGATTGACATCGTCGTAGTTGCCTTTAACGCCGACCAGCTCCGTGCCGTAGACACCGGTGGCGAGGATTTTCTGCTCCTCCAAGTCAGTCGGGATGAAGACGTAGCTGTCGAGGCCTGCCGCGGCTGCATGTGCCGCCACTGCATTGGCGAGGTTTCCGGTCGAGGCGCAAGCGATCACGTCGTACCCGAGCTCACGAGCTTTGGCCATCGCGACGCTGACGACGCGGTCCTTGAACGAGTGCGTCGGGTTGGCAGCGTCGTTCTTGACGTAGACGTTCTTCAAGCCGCCCAAATACGCTCCGAGACGCGTCGCGTGAATCAACGGGGTCATGCCGGTCGCAAGCACACTCTTGGGTTGCTCCTCGAACGGCAGAAAGTCGGAGTACCGCCAGATGCTCTGCGGACCGGCCTGGATCTTGCGCTTTGCCTCGGCTACGTCGAGACCACTGAAGTCGTACTGAACCTCAAGCGGACCAAAGCATTGCTCGCAGACAAAGCGTGCTTCGAGCGGATACTCGTTGCCGCATTCTTTGCACTTGAGGCATTGTTCGGTTGAAGTCGATTTGATTTGGGGCGCATCTACGGCCATTTGAAACCTCTATTCCGGTGCTGTGAAAACACTTTTTAAAACGAAAAACCTTTGACCGAAAGAAGTGTCAAAGGTTCACGAATGAGGCCTCGTCCACATCTCCAAGTCGACCCATTTCTGGTTGGCTTGCTGGAATTGGCACCTTTCCTCTATCTGCAACTACCCGAAATCGACTGCATTTCGGACCAGATAGCGGCGGTTGCCGGGGTTTCATCGGGCCAGTCCCTCCACCCCTCTTGATGCGTACAGCTATGTGAAGGGCATTATAGCCACGCCGTCGCCGGAACGGTCGGGCATTCACCACGCGTGCGCGATCGCACAGATACCGGGTTTTCCGACTTGCATAGTCGGGCCATCGGACCTACTCTGGGGTAGTCGAATGGCTCTAGGAGGCCGATCGACGACCAAGAGGACAGATTTTGGCCGCGGGGGCAGCCAAATGCCATTCAAGGATCGAATAGATGCGGGCCGCAGGCTCGCCGCCGAACCACAACTGCAAGAAGCCGAAGATGCAGTTGTCGTCTCCCTGCCGCGCGGGGCGGTTCCTGTTGCGATAGAAGTCGCACGCGCACTGAATGCACCGATCGACGTGATGCCCGTGGAAGTGATCTCCACACCCGGAAAACCCGAGTACGTGGTTGGAGCGGTTGCCGAGAATGCGATCCACGTGATCGAATCAGATGCCCTCAACGCGCTCGGCGTCACGGAGGATTCGATCGCGGTTCGGGTTGCAGAGTCCACCGCGGTGATCGCGCGCTTGGCCGAAACCTACCGCGGTGCAGATTCGACTGCCGTTTCCGTCGCACATCGCCCAGTGATCGTGGTTGACGACGGGTCGGCTTCCGGGCCGGCATTGGAGGCGGTCGCATTGGCGTTGTCGCGACGCAACGTCGACTCCTTGTGGCTGGCGAGCCCGGTGCTTCCGGATGTGCCGATCCACGGCTACGAACGCGCGATCGCGGTGGAACACGACTCCGCCGTGGCCGACGACGCTGCATTTCTCGGGCTCTGGTACGACGACAAGTCGACTCCCAGCCACGAAGCAGCCGGCGAGACGTTGATCGAGTTCGTCGCATCCAGATCAGCTTGATCGGCGGCCGGGCAATGCGGTCGGGGCATTGCAAGCAACAGGTTCTTGACAGCGTTGCCGATAAAGTGCCTGCATCATGCCGCTTTCAACGACCACCGACGACCCTCTCAGTCCGTCATGGGACCGCGTATTAGAAACATGCCCGGGCGTATTCGCCGTCGCAGTGGTTCAGCGTCGGTAGAAGACCTCGTACCTGAGATCAACGCAGAACCGCGTGTCGAGCAGATCGAACACGACGGGATCCGCTGGATCAACATCGAACGACCGGGTCCAGCGGAAGAACTTTGGCTGCGTGAGAACTTTGATTTTCACGACCTCGACTACGAGGACGTCCGCTCCCGCAACCAGCGGCCGAAGATCGACGAATACGACGACTACCTGTTCATAATCCTCCATCTCGCCGTGTTCGACAAGCGAGTCGGTCGACTGAACGCCGCAGAGCTGGACATGTTCGTCGGCCCAGATTTTGTGATCACGCTCCCGAACGAAGAGCTCAAACCGGTTGAGTATCTGTACGAACGCTGCAAGAGTCACGAGGAAACGCGTGAGCAACGCATGAGCCAGGGACCGGGTTATCTGCTCTACACGATCGTCGACGATGCCTTCAGCAGCTTCTTTCCGATGCTGCGAAAGATGGGTCTCAAACTGGACAACATCGAGGAGCAGATTTTTCTCGAGGAGAACTCACGCGAAGTCGTTCGCGACATCTCCAACGTCAAACAGGAGATCATCAACTTCCGCAAGATCATTCGTCCGCAGCGCGCTGTGCTGCGTGACCTCGAGCGCGTGAAGATGCGTTTCATCGCCGAAGATCTCGAGATTTACTTCGACGACATCGTCGACGCATCCGAGCGGATGTGGGACATGCTCGAGAACTACAAGGAGGTGGTCGAGGCACTCGAAGCGACCAACGAATCGGTCATTTCCCACGACGTGACCGATGTTTTGCGAGTACTCACGATCTTCTCGGTGTTTTTTCTGCCGCTCACGTTGATCAGCGGAATCTTCGGAATGAACAACCTGATCCCCGGTGAGGGCACGTCTGAGGGGTTCTGGATCGTGATCGGAATCATGGTCGCAACGGTCAGCGGCATGATCGTTTTCTTCCGCCGACGCGGTTGGCTGTGAGCGACGCTACGCGATTTGCGGAATCGCGCGGCGAGCTTCAGAACCCGGTCCGATCTGCGGTACAACATGCTCCATCGGCGCCATGGTGACTGCGTTCTTGCCGAACTCCTTGCTCGTCTGCATCGCGAGGTCTGCTGCGACCACGAGATCCTTCCAGCTGGAGACCTGATCCCAACTGGCATAGCCGATCGAGAGCGTCACGTCCGGTTCGCAGAGCACTTTCCAGTCGACGCCGCCGACCGCGGCTCGACACTTGGCTGCGGCGCGCATAACGTCTGAGTAGTCGCCTTGTTCGACGACGATCGCGAATTCGTCACCACCGATGCGACAGACGGTCGCGGTGTTTCCGATTGCGCCCTCGATGACAGACGCGATCATCCGCAGTACCTCGTCGCCGGCCTTGTGGCCACCGGCCGTGTTGATCGTCTTGAAGTTGTCGACGTCGGCCAGAACGAGCCCGCCCTCGACCAAACCGATTTCGGGCTCGCTTTCCGACAGTTCGGCAAGCTTGTGCTCGAACACTCGACGGTTGGCGATCTTCGTCAATGCGTCGGAACGTGAAATCTCGATCGCACGCCGCTCCGAGGCCGCAGCGAGCCGTCGGTTGTACTGCAACAGCCCAGCAATCGCCAGAACACCGCCCGAAATCACCATCACCTCGATGACGTTTGCCGTGCTCGCGCTGAAGAACAGGGTGGCGAAAAGGATCGCGAGCATCGCACCAGTACGTGCGATCGCTTCGGTCGTCGACAGCGCGAACGAAGCGTGAGCGACAACGAGGTATGCCAACGGGAGGATCGGTGTGGTCGCGCCACCCGTGGCGTAGATGACGGGTACCGCGATCAGAACCGCAAGTGTGTTGGTGACCTTTTCTGCGGTACGCCTGTGATTCTCACCAACCAGTCCGAGATATCCGGCCGCCGCGACACAGATACCCGACAGCGCGAGCGCGAGGCTCAAGTGCACCGTGCTCGATGCACTGAAGGCGGCCGTCGCGATGATCAGCCCAGCGCCAAGCAGCCACGCCAGCGCTGCTGCCGGCGCCGCTCCCGTCAGCGCCGCTTCGAAACGCGAACTTTCGGCTTCTGGCGGATCTTGAAGCGCGCGTCCGCCCGAGGTCTCTGGCGTGGGTAGGCGCGGTGGTAGCGCCGACCTGCTGTCGTACATCCGTTCGTCGGCCACGGCCATGAGTTCGTCGAACGATGATCCGTCCTGCGGAAAAACGGCCGTACCGATGCTGGCAGACAGCTCGAAGATCGCACCATCGGTCCCGCTGCCCGCTTCTGAAAGTGCAATTGCAAAAGCAGCCTCGAACGCCCTCATCTGGTCGGCGTCGCCACCTGGCACGATCACCGCGAATTCATCGCCACCCACACGCGCAACTTGATCGCCGTCGGCAGCGGTTTGCAGCAGCGCATCTGCGGTTCGGCGAATCAGTTCATCGCCGCCGGCATGACCGAACACAGTGTTGGCGGCCTTAAGTCCGTTGACATCCACAAACGCCACCCCCAGGCAGCCGGGTTGCTCAGTGGACGCCGACTCGATCGCTTCCTTGAGTTCTTCTTCGAACGTATGGAGATTCGCGACGCCGGTCAACGGGTCGGTCAGCGCCAGTCGCCGCGCACGAAGCTCGGCCGCCTGAGTCACGTGGCGATTGCGAGCGACGAGCGCAGCCATCGCCCAGAGAACTGCAGTCATCACAAGCGCACTTGCGACGAAGCCGCTATCTATCGCCACGGTGAAGTCATACGCCAATGGCGCCCAAATCGCAAGCGATCCGATCGCGATCTGCCTCAGCGCTTCGCGCGGTGCCATGAAGTATGCGCTGTAGAAAACGAAACTGGCGAACAGGCCGAGGTCTGCCGAAGCAGCCCCACCGTTGGCCGCGACGAGCAATGCCGTCGCGATCCAACCGGTGGTAACCATGAATTCCTCGGCGATTCGGAACGTGCGGCCCGCAAGGCGAGGGCCCACGAACAGGCACAACAGCGCCATCGTGCAAGAGACGATCAGAAACGCTGCCCAGCTCGGCGACGTCATCGCGACCTCGCTTGGTCCGAACTGTTGAATTGCCCCCAACACCGCCGTGACTCCCCAAAGGATCGCGCCGGTCAGGGACCGGTTGCGAATGTTGGGATCAATCGAGAGGCGATGCTTGAGCGCGGCTTGGCCACCGGTGTGCCTGCTGGCGGAGGCTTGCGGAGCCGATGGCGAGGCCGCGGGGGCATTCGTGTGTGTGTTTGCGTGTTTTCCGTCCATGGACCTCGTACCTGCGTCACTCATCGGTGCCGTTGGGATACGGCAGCAACGCGGTATCCGTAACTTCGGCAGTTTGGTTGCCTACGGGATTCGAATCGAACGTATGTCTAGACGTCCGTTATGGGGTCGAAAACCCATGTTTTCCCCATCGGCAAGGCAAAAAAGCGCTAACGGTCGGGCATATTGAGCGGCATTTAGGTGTCGTTAACCGGCGTTGTTACCCGTACGTTTCGGACTGCGTCCAGATCGCCGATCAGCGCGTCCAACGACGCGGCTTTCATGGTTGGCGTCGGCTAGAGTCGGCGCCGATGAGCGAAGCGACTGGACAGGCCTCTCGAATTGACGACGTCGAACTACGCGAGCTGACCGTTCACGGCGACCACCGCGGACGCGTATTTGAAGGCTGGCGCGAATCATGGACGCCGTTCACCGTCCGCCAACTTACTGAGGCGCGTGCGCAGGCGGGTGTGATCAAAGGCCTACACATGCATTATTTGCAGTGGGATTGGTGGCGAATCGTGAGCGGCCGGATGCTCGTCGGACTCTACGACGCGCGTCCAAAATCCCCAACGTTCGGTGTCAGCGTGAGCTTCGAGATGGATTCTGAACGCCCGACGGCACTCGCGATCCCACCCGGCGTCGCCCATGGCTTTTTCGCGATCGAGGACATTGAGATGATCTATCTCTTGAGCGAGGTTTACAACCCCGATGACGAATTCGGAGTTCGCTGGGACAGCGTCGGGATCGACTGGCCATTCCTGGCGACCGGTCAGCAGCCTTTGATCAGCGATCGTGACATCAACCTGCCGACTGCAGACGATCTCGAATTTTCTCCCCCACCGGGCGCTCCGAGTTTCACTGAGGAGCCGTGATGCCGAAGGATCGTATGTGGGCGCCCTGGCGCATGCAGTACGTCGAACACCATCCGCCCGACACGTCCGAGGGCAAACGCGGATGCATCTTTTGCGACTTTCCCGCCGAGAACGACGACGACAAGAACCTGATCGCCTGGCGCGGCGAACTCGCTTACGTGATCCTCAACGGATTCCCGTACAACAACGGCCACGTGATGATCGTTCCGTACGAACACCGATCAAAGCTCCACGAGTTTCCGCCGGGAACGCAGCAAGAAATCGCCGAATTGACGGCGCTTTCCCTGAAAGTGCTTGAGCGGATCTACGACCCGGAAGGGTTCAACATCGGCATCAACCAAGGCGATGCGGCGGGCGCCGGTATCGGCGCACATCTTCACCAGCACATCGTGCCTCGTTGGGTCGGCGACACGAATTTCATGCCGGTGATCGCCGACGTACGCGTCCTTCCCGAAGCACTTTCGAGTTCCTACGAGAAAATTCGCGAAGGGTTCTCCGCCGCCGCTGACTGATCGTCACGCTTCGCCGGCAAGGCAGGGCGCTTGCAGTTGACGGGCTATAGGATTCGCCCGTCCCACCTCCCCATCAATTTGTTCCCCATCACTCCGCAAGGACTTTCATCCGTATGACCATTGACCAGTCCATCTTCAAGGCCTACGACGTGCGTGGCACGTACCCGGATCAGATGAACGAGGAGGTGGCATACAAGATCGGTCGCGCGCTCGCGCTGTTTCTTGCGCGTGAGTCCGGAAAGGCGGTCGGAGAGTTGACCGTGGGCGTCGGCCGCGACATGCGGCTCTCGGCGCCGGACATGGCCGCGAAGTACATCGCGGGGCTGACCGATTCGGGGGCCAACGTTCTCGACGTCGGGCAGGTCGGCACGGAGGTCCTGTATTGGATCGTCAATCACCGGGCGCTCGACGGTGGTGCAATGGTCACGGCGAGCCACAATCCGGCCGCCTACACAGGCGCAAAGCTGGTGAGGGCAAAGGCTCTACCGCTTTCCGGAGACTCAGGGATAAGCGACATACGTGATGCAGTTCTTGGTGACTCCTTCGGCGACGTCGCGGCTGCGAAGGGCTCCGTCGAAACAGAGGACGTGATGGCTGAGTTTCAGCTACACGCGCTGGGCTTCATCAACCCTGAGGCTGTCAAGCCGATTCGCGTCGTCGCCGACGGTGGTAACGGAATGGCCGGGCCGATGGTCGGGCCGGTCTTCGGTGAACTTCCAGTGGTCGACCTCAAGACGTACTACTGGACCCCAGACGGCACGTTTCCTGACCATGAGCCGAACCCCCTGCTGCCGGAGAACCGCGAATTCATCATCGAGACCGTCAAATCCGAGCAGGCGGAGCTGGGGATCGCATGGGATGGCGACGCAGACCGCTGTTTCTTCATCGACGAGCGCGGCCGGTTCGTCGACGGCGACTTCTTGACTGCTCTGCTTGCCGAGTCTTTGCTGAAGAAATTCCCTGGCGAGACAATCCTCTACGACGTACGCGCGTCGCGCGCCGTCGCCGACACCGTGCTCGCCGCCGGTGGACGGCCGATGGTCAATCGCGTCGGACACGCGTTCTTCAAGGCCCGGATGCACGAGAACGGCGCACTGTTTGGTGGTGAAGTCAGCGGTCATTACTACTTCCGCGACTTCGGCTGCATCGACAGCGGCACCCTACCCGCGCTGTTGATACTCGAGATGCTCGGCGAGCGCAACGTGACTCTGGGTGAGTTGGTCGACGGCTACCGCCAGAAGTATTTCATCACCGGCGAGATCAACTCCACCGTTGACGACGCACAGGCCGTGCTCGACGAGATCGAGCGGCGATATGGCGATGGCGAGATCATGAAACTCGACGGGATCAATGTTGATTACGAGGACTGGCACTTCAACGTACGAGCGTCAAACACTGAGCCGCTGCTGCGCCTGAATCTGGAAGCATTCAGCCAGGAACACATGGAAGAGAAGCGCGACGAACTGCTCGCGCTGATTCGCGGCTAGGTTGGACGATCGAGCATGATCGACCGCAGCACCGCAGAGCTGGCCCCGATCTTTGATCGCATCGATGCCGAGGGGATCCGCATGTTCGAGATTCCGACGCCGTTTGCCGTCGGTCCGGTGAATTGTTACTTGATCGAGGATGATCCGCTGACGATCTTCGATCCCGGTCCGAACAGCGGCGAGGCGATCGAAGCTTTGGTCGTGAACCTACGCAAGCACGGCCATGAGCTTGCCGACATCGAGCGGATTGTCATCACCCACCAACACATCGATCATCTCGGACTCGTTGAAGTTGTACAGCACGCTTCGAACGCGGAAATCGTGTGCCTAGACCGATGCAAGCCGTGGATGGAGAACTTTCATCAAGAGGCCAGCGCGACCGACCGCTGGGCGAGCGAAATGCTGGTGCAGCATGGCGTTGGCGAAGAGGTGGCGGTGGCTTTGCGCGCGGTCGCCAAGGCCTTCCGCGGTTGGGGCTCAGAGGCGAAGGTCGACCGAGTGCTCGTCGAGGGCGACTCACTCGAGTTTCGCGACCGCACGCTGGAAATCTTTTATCGGCCCGGCCATTCGATCAGCGACACAGTGTTCTGGAACGCGGAGACCGAAACGCTGATCGCAGCGGACCACCTGATCAAGAAGATTTCCTCCAACCCGTTGCTCGAGCGACCACTCGCCGAGGGTGAACCGCGCCCTCAGGAGCTTGTTGTATACATCGACTCGCTTAAGAAGACGCGCGAAATGCCGGCCTCGCTGGTGCTGAGTGGCCACGGAGAGCCGATCACCGACCACGTCTCGCTGATCGACGAACGCTTCGCGATGACCGACAAACGCGTCGAGAAGCTTTACGCGATGCTGGCCGAGGGTGGCCCGCAAACCGCTCACGAGCTGGCGCGAGGCACTTGGGGAAACATCGCGGTGACTCAGGCGTTCTTGACGCTGAGCGAAGTGCTCGGAAATCTGGACATCCTCGAGAACGCCGGTCGTGTCGCGCCGGAAGAGGTCGATGGCGTGATTCGTTACAGCGCGACGGCGTAACCGAGCGCCGGCCTCCGTGTCTATCTGCAAAATGGTCCCCTCCGCCCCAATCGCTTTGGCCACTACCTGATGGGTATTTTCAGCCGCCGCCGCAAACGGGCGATGACGCGTCTCCCCGTTGACAAGCCAGGCGTCAAGCACAAGATGCTGCTGGTGGTCAATCCTTATGCAACCACGGTCAGCGGGCGACTGAAGAACGTCGTCGTGTACGCGCTGCAATCGCGCTACGAAGTCGAGGTGATCGACACTCGTGAACGCAATCACGCCACCGCGATCGTCGCCGACGCGCTGGGCCGCGGCGACTACGACGTCGTCTGCTCGTTCGGTGGCGACGGCACCGCGAACGAGGTCGTCAACGGAATGATCGGCAGCGAGGTGCCATTCACGTTTTTGCCGGGCGGTATGACGAACGTGATCGGTCGTGTGATGGGCATTCCCGATGACATCATCGATGCCACCGAGCACCTGCTGACGCTGGCAGACCACTTCGAGCCGCGCAAGATCGACCTCGGAGACGCCAACGGTCGCAAATTCATCTTTGCGGCCGGCGCGGGCCTGGACGCCGAGATCGTCCATGCATGCGAGTCTCGCCCGCACATGAAGCGTCGCTTCGGACAGAACTACTACGCGGTGATGGCCGCACGAATGTTTGCCAAACACCTCGTGAGTCGCGCGCCATTGATCGCCAAGACCGACGACTTCGAGACGCGCGGCATCGTCGCGATTGCACAGAACGCGCGACCGTTCACTTATTTCGGCAAGCGCGAGATCGACCTCTCGCCTTACGCAGGCATGGAAACACGCTCGCTTTCGATGACAGTGCTCGAGCGCGCCAACCCGCTCGATTTCGTGCCACTCGCTACGCGGCTTCTGTCACAGAAATCCGCGGTCGCCGGAAATCGCCACATCAAGATCGATCACGATTTCCAAACCGCCAACATCACCAAACGTAAGCCCGACGGAAAAAAGATCGCCCTCCAAGCCGACGGCGACTACATCGGCGAGTATGACGAAATCGTCTTCACCGCACTCCCCAACGCCCTGAACATAATCGCCTAAGCACCGATTCAACAAGGATTGCCAAAAGGGGAACCTTGTTCGGTGTGGTTAGTTTCCGGGGGTTACGCGGTAGGCGTCGAAGACTTTTTCGACTTGGCGGACGCGTTGGACGCAGGTTTTGAGGGTGGCGGCGTCGGGGACTTCCACGACGAAGCGATCCCTCACCATTGGGGGATTGGTCACGCACCGCGCCTCGATGATGTTTACGCCTGCTTCAGAAAAGGCACGGGATAGGTCCTCAAGCAGGCGGGGTCGGTCCCACGCTGATACCTCAAGCTCGGCGCGGAAGGAGGCGCTGTTCGCACCCTCCCACTCGACCGTTACGAAACGCTCCGGGTTCTTGGCGAGCTGGACCGCGTTGGGACAGTCCTCGCGATGGACCGTGATTCCGCGACCCAGCGACACGTAACCGACGATCGGATCGCCAGCGACCGGGCGGCAACACTTTGCCATGCGCACCATCACGTCGGTCGCGCCGTCGACGGTGATTCCGAACGTTCCGGAGGTGACGACCGATTTCGGCGCAGTCGGCTCCTTGCGGTCGCTGATCGGGGCGTCGTCGACTGCAGCCTCGCCGGCCTTGAGACGATTCATGATCTTCTCGATCACCATTTCCGGACGGATCTTGCCCTGACCGATCGCGATGTAGAACTCGTCCGTCTTGCGGAAACCGACCTCGCGCATCACCTCGGCGAGCATCGCGCTGCCGGCGATCTTCTGTGCGGGCAGGCCCTTCTTGCGCATGCCCTCTTGGAGTAAGTCACGGCCGCGGTGTTCGGAGCCCTCGCGCTGCTCGCGCTTGAGGAACGCACGGATCTTGTTGCGAGCTCGCGTCGTCTTGACCAACGCCAGCCAGTCGCGCGATGGGCCACGTTCGTGCTTGGAGGTCAGAATCTCCACGATGTCGCCGCTCTGCAACTTGTAGTGGAGCGGAACGATCTTGCCGCTGACCTTTGCACCCACGCAACGGTGCCCGACATCCGTGTGGACCTCGTACGCGAAATCGAGCGGCGTCGCGCCCGCCGCGAGCGATTTGACCTCGCCCTTGGGCGTGAAGACGAAAACGTCGTCGTCAAAAAGGTCGATCTTCAGGTTCTTTACGAATTCGGCGCTGCCATCGTCGCCAGCGGCCGGGTCGCCGACGAGCCGCTGCACCCAATCGTTGTTCGAGTCCTGGGCCGCGCTGGCGCCACCTTCGCCGTAGCCCCGGTTCTTGTAGACCCAGTGCGCAGCGACGCCGTACTCGGCGATGTCGTGCATGAGGCGTGTGCGGATCTGAATTTCGAGCGGCCGACCCTCTGGGCCGATCACCGTCGTGTGCAGCGCTTGGTACATGTTGCTCTTGGGCATCGCGATGAAGTCCTTGAAGCGACCAGGCAACGGCTTCCAGATGCTGTGGACGATGCCGACGGCGCCGTAGCAATCCTTCACCGAGTCAACGATCACGCGCATCGCGGTGAGGTCGAAGATCTCGTTGAACTCACGGCCCTTTTTGGTCATCTTCACGTAGATCGAATAGAAGTGCTTGGCCCGACCCGTGATCATCGACGTGATGCCGCTGTCGGCAAGCTGCCCCGCGAGATACTCACCGGCCTCCTCGACGTAGTGCTCGCGTTCGTCCCGCTGCTGCGAAACGAGAGCTTTGATCTCGGCGTACTTGCGTGGGTGCAACGTCGCGAATGCAAGATCCTCCAGTTCCCACTTGATCGCGTGGATACCCAGACGGTGAGCGAGTGGAGCGAAGATGTCCAGTGTCTCGCGTGACTTCTCAATCTGTTTCTGCTTCGGCATCGCGCCGATCGTTCGCATGTTGTGCAGTCGGTCGGCGAGCTTGATCAGAATCACGCGAATGTCGTTCGCCATCGCGACCATCATCTTGCGGTAGTTCTCGGCCTGGGCCTCGTCGCGGCTGGTGAACGTGATTCCCGTCAACTTGGTGACGCCGTCGACCAGCTCGGCAGTCTCAGCGCCAAAGTTGTCGCGGATCTCGACGAGCGTGGTTGAGGTGTCTTCGACCGTGTCGTGCAACAGGGCAGCACACAGCGTGGCCGTGTCCAATCGCATGCCAACGCAGATCTTGGCCACCTCAACTGGGTGAACGATGAAATCCTCGCCGGTTCGGCGCACTTGCGTCTCGTGACTTCCTGCACCAAACTCGAATGCCGCTTCAACCAGTTCGACGTCGATCGGTTCGATCGTCTCGGTTGCGTGCTCCTCAATCACCGCGAGCAGTTCGTCGAACTTCGCCCGTGTCTCACGGCTCACGTTTGCGCGCTTGACCTTCGTGCCTGTGCCTACTGGCGACCCCCCGTTGGGAGTCGACTCTGAGCGACGTGGGCGACCGTTCTCGGCGCGCTTGTGAGCATCGCTGGCGGCGCCGTCCTCCAAATGGGGCGGATTCACCGCTGTGGGGTCTGCTGTTCTGTCAATTGGCGAAGCCATCGCTCTGATTCCTCTCTACAAGCACTATAGGAGCGGAACGTAGAAGACAGTTCGAGATCACTATTTGCGCTTTCGAGTGCATGTATTGCTTCGACAGCATCGCCGTTTCGATCAAGCGCAAGCACCGAAACCTCCGATAGTGCCTGCGCCGCTCGCGCGGCAATTCGCGGACTGGGCGTCGCTCGAGCCAGCGATGCTGCCAATTCACTCATGTCACCTCCCTCCGATGCCTTCAATGCGCGATAGAAAGCGACGGCGTGATTTCGGGCCAGCAGAAGGTCAGAGCCGCGACCGGCGGTCAGCCGCACCGTGGCGGAGTTCCACGCAATCGTTACCTGCGCGTCGCCGAACTCGGCGAAAGCGGGGATCGGCGGCGGCTCGGCGAGTATGAAATGGTCGATCCCCCGCGCATTGAGCGATCGGTCGTCGTAACTGAGAACACGAACATCCGCGAGGCGCGCGTCGATCTGCGCCAGCGCGGTCACGGGCTGTTGCCATTCGAGTACGTCGTTGACCACGAGTGCCGCATTCGCCGCAGTGCCACCCAATTCGGCGACAATGCTCAACGGCGAATCGTCGCGGCGATCCAGTGCGTGATTTGGATCGATTCTCCCAACTAGCTCGATCCCTTCGTCGAGCGGGGCAGAATCGAAACTTGCGACGAACTCAGTCATCCACGCGTCCTCGCGTTGGCGTACCACCGTCGTGAGCGCTTTCAGTTTCGCTTGCGGTTCAACGCTGCCACGAAACTCGTTGCGACCGAGCTCCACGATGAGATTGACGAGCGGAGCGTCGACGCCCTCCTCGATCGCACTCTCCCATCCGAACGCAACGACGTTTGCCTTGGCGCCGCGACCGGCGATGCTGAGCTTGCGGTGCTGCTTGCGATCGCCCATCTTCCGCAGTTCAACCACTTCGACCCCGGGGAGAAGCACCAGCGGTTCGCGATTCTCGGCGCCGAATGGCCCCAGTCGATCGAGCTGGTCGACCGTCGCTAGCGTGATTTGCGACGGTTCGCCCACGGCGTCGACTGTGAACCGCGGTCGTAGGTCGTCGACGGTGAGCGCAGCACTGGCATGCGCATTGAGGTCGCGAATGAACGCGGGCAAAGCAGCCTCGTCCAGCTCCAGTCCTGCGGCGGCACGGTGCCCACCGAATCGGACGAGGTGATCGGAACACGCTGCAAGTCCGGCGTGAAGGTCATACGTACCGCCATTTCGCCCCGAGCCAGCCAGCACGCCGTTCTCACTGCTCAGCGCAATCGCCGGACGGCGATACGTTTCGGCCAGACGCCCCGCCACGATGCCCAGAACGCCGGGATGCCAGCCTTCCCCGACTACGACGATCGCGTAGCGATCGCGCTGAACGCGCGCCTGACTTTCGGCCATCTGCAGCACGTTCTGTTCGATCTCGCGACGCTTGAAGTTCGCTGCTGCGAGCTCGTCGGCGAGCTCAGCCGCGCGCGCGTCGTTTGATGTCAACATCAACTCAACCGCAGGCTCCGCGCTGTACATTCGACCCGCAGCGTTGATCCGTGGCCCAAGCGCGAAGCCAAAACTACGCGCATCGAGGCGTAGCTGATCGACTCCCGCCACCCGCATCAGTTCGCGCAGCCCGGGTCGCATTGTGCTGCGCATCGCCATCGTCCCGCGCTGGACGAAAGCGCGGTTCTCGCCGCGCAGAGGAACGACGTCGCAGACTGTTGCCAGCGCCACCAACTCGAGTTCTTCTTCGAGCGGCGTGAGGTCACCGCCAACCATCTGCGTCAAGACCTGCGCGAGCTTGAATGTCACGGCCGCCGCGCAGAGGGTCGGGCAGGCGTAGTCACAAAGTGCGGGGTGCACGATCGGCGCATCCGGTAGAACATCGCCGGGTTTGTGGTGGTCGCAGATCACGACATCCACACCTAGTGCCCGTGCATGTTCAACTTCACGCACGGACCCGATCCCGCAATCGACCGCGACTATCAACCCCACGCCGTCCTGCGCCAGACGGTCGATTGCCTTGATCGAAAGTCCGTAGCCTTCGTCGAAGCGACTGGGCACGTGCCATGTCACGTCGGCACCCAGCCGCGTAAGTGAACGAACCATGATCGCGGTGGAGCTGACGCCGTCAACGTCATAATCTCCATGCACCGCAACTCGGGTGTCCGCGCGTAAATGCGCAGCCACTGCTTCCGCTGCCGCCAGTACACCGGGAAGCGTTGTCGGGTCCTCGATCTTCGTCGTACCGATTACGGCGGCCGCTTGATCAACCGTAGTGATTCCGCGTCGCACAAGCGTTTGTGCGACCAACGGATGAAGGTCAAGCTGATCGACGATCTCAACGACCAGGGACCCGTCGCAATCGGGTAGTTCGATAACTGGTTCGGTCGGCGCGATGTCGACTGGTAGCTCCGCAGCGACGGTCGTCGTACGGGAATTGAGGTCGTCGATGACCGGCGCTTCACTCATACGACCAGCCTACGAAGCGGTCGTGACGGAGTTCAAGCGCGGTTGACTCAGCTCGATGAATCGGCGGTGTTCTCTTGACGCGCGCCGATGAAATAGACCACTGCGAGACCAATAACCGTTCCGGGAATCGCAACGAGCGCCTGAACGAGGTTGGTGTTGTCGTCGTTGGGAATCGAAAGTCCGTTCAACAGGAAGCCAACGAGCATTGCTCCGACGACGGCACCGAGAAACGCGCCGACGATTCCCTGCCAAAAACGATCGGGCAAATACACGGTGAAGTGCCACAAACCGATCGCGACCATGATCCAAACTAGTGCTGCCATTGCTCTTCGTCTTTCCTAGCGGCCGTGTTTGCGCTTTGCGCGCGCGGCTCGTCTTTCGGCTTTTGTCTGCGGTCGGCGAACGCCACCGGCAGCGGCAATTTCCTCATCCGCTGCGCCGTTCTTGGTCGGCTCAAGCTCGATGTCGAGTTCGCCATCGCTCGTCGGGCCACTGGTCGAATCGTAATCATCGCGCGCAATCGGCTTGGCGGTTGCTTCGTTGACGGCTACGCCACCGATCGTCTCGGTCGAGAAGGCAGGAACAACGCCGTCGTTCTCTTCCAGTATTCGCGCTCGACGCTGCTGGAAGATCGGTTCTCGTTCCTTCCAATGTGCGAGCACCGGCGCAGCGATGAAGATCGAGGAATAGGTGCCGGTGATCGTTCCGACAAGTAGTGCGACTGCGAAGTCACGCAACGTTTCGCCACCGAAGAAGAGCAGCGCGATGATCGGCAGCGCGGTCACGAACGAGGTGGCGAGCGAACGTGTGAGAACTTCGGACATCGACCGGTTGACGATCTGAGAGAACGCAGCTCGCGGCATGCGCGGGAGGTTCTCGCGAATGCGGTCGAACACGATGATCGAGTCGTAGAGCGAGAATCCGAGGATTGTGAGCAAGGCGGCAATCGTCGCGCTGGTCACCTCGCGTTCGATGATGGCGTACACGCCGAATGTGAGCAAAAGGTCGTGGCTGACGGCTATCAGAATCGGAATCGCAAACTTGAAGCCGAATCTGATCGAGACGTATGCCCCGATCACCAACAACGAGAAGATCACCGCAACGATCGCTGCCCGTGCAACGACAGCTCCGAACGTCGGCCCGACACTCTGAATCTCGAACCGCCGGTCGGCCTCGGTGTTTCCGAGAATCGTGAAGTCCTCATCGATGGCCGCCCTGAAACGCGGTACGTCACCCGGCTCAAGCTTGTCGCTTGTGATCTGGAAAGCGTTCTTGCCGTAGGTCTCGTCCTCGGTGATGCGCTGAATCTTCGCGTCACCGGCGCCGGTGTCTGCGAGAAGTTCGCGTACCTGCGCCTCGGAGATCGCCTTCTCGGTACCTACGGTGATCTTGGTGCCTCCGGTGAAGTCAATACCGAGATTCAGACCGATCCCTGCGATGGCCACGCCGCCAATGATCAGAACAACTCCCGACGCGGTGAAGAACGCACGTGATTTTCCAATGAAGTCAAAACGCCAACGCTGCTTGTTCGGGTCTCCGATTCCCAGCATCGACGGTCGTTCCATGCCACTCCATCCGCCGAGCAGACCAAGAATCGCCGACGTGACGACAACCGCGGTGAAAAGCGACACGAGCGTTCCGATACCGAGCGCGGCGGCGAAACCACGCACTCCGGACGTCGCCAGCACGAAGAGAATGAACGCGACGAGAATCGTGACGACGTTGGCGTCGATGATCGTCGAAAAACCCTTGCGATATCCGACGGAAATCGCCGTCTTCATGCCCTTGCCGGCACGGATCTCTTCCTTGATGCGTTCAAAGATGACGATATTCGCGTCGGCAGCGACGGCCAGCGTCAGGACCAGTCCTGCAATTCCCGGCAGCGTGAACGTGAAGCCGACCATCTTGGTGACGGCGAAAAAGAAAATCCCGTAGAAAATCAGCGCGACACTGGCGATGCCGCCGAGCAAGCGGTAAAAACCGCAGAGGAACATCGCAACGAGAATGAAGCCGATCACCGCAGCAAGAAGTGCCTGATCGAGTGCGGCGCGACCGAGCGACGCCGAAACGCGGGTTTCTGAGACGAGCTGCAGTTCGACAGGCAGTGCGCCGAGGTCGATCTGCTTGGAGATACGGACGGCTTCGGCCTGGGAAAGCCCGGTGATCTGGGCCCGGCCTCCGGCGATTCCCTGACTCAGAGTGCCGTCTGAAGGATCGATGCTCGCGAGCGACACGACTTTCCCGTCGAGCACGATCGCAAAGCGATGGGCAGCGGCCGATCGGTCACCGAGGATTGGCTCCGCGAGCCCTTCTTTGTGAAGCTCCTTGGTGACACGCTGGAAAATCTTGCCGCCTTCGCCGGTGAACGCGAGGTCAACCGCCGGTCCGCCTCCCTCGTCCTGCCCGGCGGTTGCGCTCTTGACCAGGTCGCCGGTCATTTCGACGTTGTCCTTCAACACGAACCACTGACCGCCGGCCTTCGAATCGTTCGGGTTGTAGTTGACAACCGTGAAACCCTTCGGTACGACGAGAACTTCCGACCCCTTCGGCTGCTTACCGTTCAGCGGTTTGTCAGTGATCAGACTGTCGGACTCAAGAAGCTCCTTCTCGGAAGTCGCCGGTCCGGCGATCAACTCTTCTTCCTTGGTGTCGAACAGGTAGTAGGCATCTCGGCCCGTCGCATCCTTCGGAGATTTCTGATCCGCGGCGAGCTTGACGGCTTCGAACTGTGTGGGCGCCCCGCGATTCACGGAGGATGCTTCGTCCGTGATCGACGTGCTCTGCCCGGGTTCGCCGACGACGTTCTCTTCCCACTTGTAGAACAGCATCTTCGCCGTCGAGCCGACGAGCGCCTTCGCCTCTGCGGGGTCGTCCACGTCGGGCAGTCCGACCGAGATCAATTCGTTTCCTACGGCCTGGACCTCGGCTTCCGTGACGCCAAGCGCGTTGACGCGTTCATTGACGACTTCGATCGCGTTCTGCAACTCGCGGTCGGTCGGAGCGCGATCGGCGTCGCTCGGCGCAGCCTGATAGGTGAGCTCGATGCCACCAGCGAGGTCGAGGCCGAGGCGCGTGGGCTTGAGCACGATCGCGGCTATGGAGCCGGCAAGCAAGAGGCCGACAAGGCCGATGATGATCAGATTTCGTCTACGTGAAGCCAAGTTTCAAAGGTGTGTGTTGTAAGTCTCTGTGAAGCGGTGAAAGGTGTCATGAGGGCGCGCAGGCGCGATCTCTACGCCAAGGTCAAACCTCTGGCGTGAGTACGAGCAGCATTCCCCCGTCCTCGTCGTACGCGGGAAATATATCGGCAACGGCGCGCGCTTCTAAATCGCCTTCTGCTCGAACGGTCACGTCATGACCGATCGATCTCACTCCCCACTGAAGCGTCTTGTCGATCGGATCGGCCTCCTCCACGAATTCGAGACCGAGTACGTCGCGCACCGATCGTCCGAAAACGTCGATGTCCGTGAGCCCCGTCAACTCATACGAGCCGCGACCGCAACCAATGATCCGTTGTTCCTGGTCACAGACGAAGAATGCCGCTCCCGACGCGGGGTAGTAGTCGTCGAGCAGCTCGAAAACGAACCCGTAGCCGCACTTGTCACAGCCACGCGGGCGACTGGAAAAACCCGCATTGCGGTCTCCGTGGTTTGAACGTTTTCCGCACTGCGGACAGATGAAAATCGGCATCGTTGAATCAAATCTCGCTAGCGAAGGTCAGATTAGACAAAGCGCGGTACTCCCCTGCCGACACAACCAAGTCCCAGTCAAACGCGTAAACATTGCAAGCATGGCCACGGAGGAATCAGCCGCTCGCGGGCGCGAGTTGAATCAACAAAAGTTCGGCAGTGGCCCGGTCATCTACTGGATGAGCCGCGATCAGCGCGTTTTTGACAACTGGGGACTGATCCGCGCACAGGAGATCGCGAGTGAACGCGACAGCCATGTCGTGGTGCTGTTTTGCCTGATGCCCACTTGCGGACACGCAGCGTTCAGGCACTACGAGTTCATGCTCGCCGGCCTCGAGCAGGTCGAACGGGATCTGGCACAACTGAACATCGAGTTCGTGGTGAAGGTCGGAAACCCAGTGGAAACGGTAAAGCGCCACGCCGCAGAGCTGGATGCAGCTGCCGTGGTCTGTGATTTCGTACCGCTGGGCGCTTCGCGAACGCGGCGGAACGACCTGGCCCGAACGCTGGAATGCCGTCTCGAGGAAGTCGATTCGCGAAACATCGTTCCCTGCTGGGCGGCAGCCGACAAGCACGTTTACGCAGCTTTTCACCTACGCAATCGATACGCGAAACTTTTGCCGAAGTACCTGTGTGAAATCCCACGGCCGCTCGTTCAGGCCCCGGACGGCGGCTCGGCGCGTAACAAGATCGATTGGTCGGCTTTGCGCGGCGAAGTGACGGCACCTGACTTTGGCCCGCCGATCACGATCGAAGCCGGCCAGGAAGCCGCGCACGAAGTCCTCGATGATTTTGTTGCCAATCGACTCGACGGTTATGCACAGAAACGCGGACTGCCGACTGAAGACCACCAGTCCAGGCTGTCCCCTTACCTGCACTTCGGGCAGCTTTCGGCGCAACGCGCAGTGCTGACCGTAAGATCCAGCGCTGCGCCGGCGGCGGACATCGACTCGTTCGTGGACGAGACAGTCGTTTGGCGGGAATTGTCGGACAACTTCTGCCACTTCAATCGTGCCTACGCCTCGATCGATGGAATCTCTGAATGGGCGCGGTCCTCGCTGGACAGTCACGCGCACGACCCGCGTGACGTGATTTACGACCTCGACGCATTCGAACGCGCCGATACTCACGACTCACTTTGGAACGCCGCCCAGCTCGAAATGGTGCGTACCGGGAAGATGCACAACTACATGCGGATGTACTGGGCGAAGAAGATCCTCGAATGGAGTGAGTCTCCGCGAGAAGCGTTTCGTATCGCGGTACTGCTCAATGATCGCTACGAGCTCGACGGACGAGACTCAAATGGTTACGCCGGAGTGGCCTGGTCCATCGGCGGTGTCCACGATCGCCCCTGGCAGGAGCGCGCCGTCTACGGGAAGATCCGCTACATGAACGCCAACGGCGCACGCCGAAAGTTCGATGTCGACGCGTACATTCGACGCGTCGCACCTGAACTGCTGGATCAGACGCTGTTCGAATCCCGTTAGAACAAACCGGCATCTGGCGGAACTGAAAGCCCGAGGTGCTCAAAGGCCGTCTTCGTGGCCATACGTCCACGCGGTGTGCGCTGGAGAAATCCTTGACCGAGCAGATAAGGCTCGATCACGTCTTCGATCGTGTCCTCGGCTTCGCCCACCGATGCGGCCAAGGTCGAGAGGCCGACCGGACCGCCTCCGAACTTCGAACAGATCGTCTCGAGCATCGCACGGTCCATACGGTCGAGGCCCTCGGCGTCAACTTCAAACATGTTCAGTGCGTCGGCAGCAATCTGTTCGGTGATCTGACCGTCCGCCTTGACCTCGGCGTAGTCGCGAACGCGGTTGAGCAGGCGATTTGCCACGCGAGGAGTGCCGCGTGATCGGCGAGCAATCTCGACCGCCCCTGCCGACTCGAGTTGACATTCAAGGATGTTCGCCGACCGGGTGACGATCGCCGCGAGGTCGTTGTGGTCATAGTGCTCCAAGCGGTGAAAAACGCCGAAGCGATCTCGGAGCGGCGTTGTCAGTAGGCCCGTTCGCGTGGTGGCGCCGATCAATGTGAACGGCGGCAGGTCGAGCGTGACGACCCGCGCGCCCGCCCCCTGACCGACTGTGATCGGCAGCTTGCGGTCCTCCATCGCCGGATACAGCGTCTCTTCAAGGGCCCGTGGCAGCCTGTGGATTTCGTCGACGAAAAACACCGAGTTCGGTTCGAGCGCGGTCAGAAACGCCGCCACATCGCCCTTCTTTTCGAGCGCGGGACCGGCGGTCATCACGAACGGAACCTCGAGCTCTTCGGCCACTATCTGCGCAAGCGATGTCTTGCCCAGCCCCGGCGGACCAGCAAATAGAACGTGGTCGAGGGGTTCGCCGCGTTTTCGGGCAGCGGTGATGAAAATTTCAAGCTGCGCTTTCACGTTGTCCTGACCGACGAACTCGTCGATCTTGCGCGGCCTCAGCGAACGGTCCAACTCGCCGTCCGAACCTGAAGCTGGTTGAAGGCGGCCGGCCGCGATTTCATCATCCGTGAGATCGCCACTGATCAGCCTCGCGGACTTGATCGGGGCGTGACCAACCGCATCCGCAGTCATCAGACGGCCACCCCGCGAAGCGCGCTGGAAACAAGATCTTCGGCCGTGTCACCCGAAACCCCGGCGAGCATGTCTTCAGCCCTGGCGAGTGAGTACCCGAGTTCGAGCAGGGCTTCGAGCGCCACCGCAAACGATTCGTCCTGGGCGGTGGATCGTGAAACCGCCGGTGCTCCAGACGGAACGATCTTGTCGCGCAGCTCCAACACCAGACGCTCTGCCGTACGTTTTCCGATCCCCGGCACCTTCTGAAATCTCCCGTGGTCACCCGTAAGCAATGCCGTCTCCGCATCGGCAACGGTCATCGAGCTGAGTACGGCCAGGGCCACTTTCGGGCCGACGCCGTTGACCGTCGTCAGTTGCTTGAAAAGCGCACGCTCCTCGACGGTGTCGAATCCAAACAGCTGCATGGCATCCTCGCGGACGACCATTTCGGTGTGCAACACCGCTCTGGCGCCCACGTTTGGAGTGGATTCGAGCGTGTACGACGACACACTCAGTAGATAGCCGACGCCGGCGGCTTCGATCACCATCGACTCAAGATCCTTGTGGATCACCTCACCGGAAATCGACGCGATCACTGGGCGCTACCTCCTACTGCTGCGAGCCTCGCCTCCAGCGGCGCGGCGTTGACGTGACAGATGCCGACGCCGAGAGCGTCGGCGGCATGGTCGGACGGGAGTTCGCCGGGTAGATCGAGTAGTGCCGCGACCATGCGCTGAACTTGTTCTTTGTCGGCGCCACCCGAACCGCATACGGCGAGCTTGATCTGTTGCGGCGTGTACGACGCGACCGCCAGATCGGCACGCCCGGCAGAGCACACCACGGCGCCACGCGCCTGTCCGACGAGAAACGCGGTCTCAACGTTCTTGCCGAAGTAGATCGATTCGATTGCCATCGCGTCTGGCTCGTGCTCGTGGATCAGTTCTTCGATGCGCGCGGAAATCAACGCCAGCCGGGTTTCGAGTGGGTCTGAATTTTTCGTCTCGATGACTCCGCCGTCGAGCGCAAGCAGCTGCGATCCGTGGCGAGTGACCACGCCAAAGCCAGTGTTCGAGATGCCTGGATCGATGCCCAAAACGACCATCTCTGTGTATTCCCGATACGAACGCATGTTCCTACCGAGGCATTCTGCGTTAGTCGTCGGATGGCCTCGGCGCGTCGTCGCCTGGTGGTCGGTGGCCTTCGCACGCGATGATCGGTACAGGCGGGTACTTCGGGTAGTGCTCGTCCACCTTCGAGAGCTCGCACATCAGAAATACAGAGCCGCGCGTGTTGCGAATCAGTTTGGCGTTCACGCACGAATCGCAGAGGCCGAATCGGCCGACGTCTCCCCTTGGTCGCTGCATCGTTCGTAAACTACTCGGCGCAATGTCTGGGCATTCAAAATGGTCGTCGATCAAGCACAAGAAAGGTGCTGCAGACGCGAAACGTGGGGCGATGTTCACCAAACTCGCTCGCGCGATCACGATCGCCGCACGTGATGGCGCCGACCCCGAGGGCAACGCCGCGCTCGCTCACGCGATCCAGAAGGCCAAAGACAGCTCGATGCCCAAGGACAACATCGAGCGCGCGATTGCGAAAGGGGCGGGCCTCGGCAAGGACGCCGCGGCGATCGAAGAGGTCACGTATGAGGGTTACGGCACCAGCGGTGTCGCTTTGTTGATCCACTGCCACACCGACAATCGCAATCGCACGGGCGCTGATGTGCGCAGCATGCTGAGCAAGAACGGCGGCAGCCTCGGCGAGCCGGGATCGGTCGCCTGGATCTTCGAAAAAAAAGGCGTCATCGTCGTCGACGCTCAGAAGTACACCGAAGACGAACTCTTCGTGGCGATCGACGCGGGAGCCGAGGACATCATCGAGGACGGCGACTTCTTCGAGGTCGTGACTGAGCCGACCGACTACACCGCAGTGCGCAGCGCGCTTGAAGCGGAAGGCGTCGAGTTTCAGTCGGCCGACCTGATCCAACGCCCGAAGACGCGCATCGAGGTGGAGGACTCCGACGCCGCAAAGCTCTTTCGATTGATCGAGCTGCTCGAGGACCACGACGACGTGAGCGACGTCGCGGCGAACTTTGAAGTCTCCGACGCCGCACTCGAAGCCCTGGCGGCTGGCTAGTTCTTGATCCGCGCCTTCTTGATTTGACGCGCGGCCAGTTTTCCGCTGATCTTGATTGACGTGTTCGGCGTGAACTTGTAGCCGAGAATCAGTAGGTGCGCGAACCACGGAAGCGTGACCACGCGCTTTTTCTTGACCACGCCGTCGAGCAACTTCTTGACACCATCATCGAGCGAGACGATGCCGCCGGGGATGCTGTCCTTGGCCTTCTTGGTGTCGAAGCCGGTTGAGCGCGAGTTTTCGTAGATCCCGGTCTCGATGAAGCCTGGGCACAGCGCAGTAACGAAGACTCCCTTTGACTGGGCCTCGACGCGCAGCGAGTCGCACATTCCGACCACACCGAATTTGACCGTGCTGTAAGGCGCGAGCAGCGGTGCCGGGGTCAAACCGGCCAGCGATGCGGTGTTGACAATATGGCCGTTGCCCTGCCTGACCATGTGCTTGTAGGCAGCGGAGGTGCCGTAAGCGACGCCCTTCAGATTGATGTCGATGATCGCGTCCCAGTCCTCCACCGGAATCTCATCCACGAAGCCTTGGACTGCGATGCCGGCGTTGTTGAAGATGTAGTCGATGCGGCCGTGCTTTTCAACGGTCTCGTCAACCAGCGCAGTGACTGCGGCGCTGTCTCGCACGTCGAGCTGGTGCGCTTCGGCCTTGCCCCCCGCCGACTCGATCTCGGCGACGACCTGCTGGACGCCCTCGAGGTTGACGTCTGAGGCGACGACGATTCCGCCGGCCTTGGCGATCTCCTTGGCGAAGCCGAGGCCGAGGCCCGATGCGGCGCCGGTGATCACGGCGACCTTGTTGTTGAACGTCTCTGCGTAGCTCATGGCGGCGAACTCTACATTAATCGATGCAGCCGTTGAACGAGGTTCAGGCGCTCAGACGACGAACTTTCCGTTCTCCTGCATCAGCTCGCCGTCGACGACGATCTTGCCGCCCTGGCGCAGATCGCAGACCATGTCCCAGTGGATCGCGGAGTCGTTGACTCCCCCGCTCTCCGGGTAGCTCATGCCAACGGCCATGTGCACGGTGCCACCGATCTTCTCGTCGAGCAGGATCTCCTTGGTGCCGGTGGTGATGCCGTAGTTCGTGCCAATGCCCAGCTCACCGAGGCGGCGGGCGCCCTCGTCGGTGTCGAGCATCTTGATCAGGAAGTCCTCGCCCTGCTCGGCCGACGCGTCGACGACCTTTCCGTTCTCGAACTTGAACTTGACGCCGCTGACCTCGCGGCCGCCGTAGGTGGCGGGGAAGCTGAAGGCCACGTGGCCGTTGACCGAGTCCTCGATCGGGCCGGTGAAGAACTCGCCGTCGGGCATGTTGTGCGTACCCACGCAGGGGATGAAGGTGCGGCCCTCGATGCCAAGCTTGATGTCCGTGCCGGGTGCGGTGATGTGCACCTCCTTCTTGCCCTGGATCCACTCGGCGAGCCGGTTGACCATGTCACTCTGGCGCTGCCAGGCGGTCAGCGGGTCTGGGTCGGTGGCAAGACACGCGCCGTAGAAGAAGTCCTCGTACTCGGCCAGCGACAGGCCCGCCTCGGAGGCGTAGGCATGGGTCGGGAAGAGCGTCAGCGACCAGTTGTACTCGCCGTTTGCGCTGCGCTGCATCGAGGCGTCCATCAGCGGTTTGCGCGCGGCGCTGACCTTGGCCTGCTTCTCGGGGTCGACGTTGCTGAGCGCTCGTGGGTTGGTGTCGGCCATCACGACGATGCGATTGTCGATGTTCTCGGCAACCCACTGTGCTGTCGGCGGAATCCATGCGAGCTGTTCGTCGCTGGCGTACTTGTAAAAAGCCGGCGCCTGCTCGCTGAGCGAGAGTTGAACGATCGGTAGCCCGCCGGCCTTCAGCACTTCTTCATAGACTGCTTGAACCAGCGGTTCGGCTGCGATCTCGGACTGAATCACGCAAGTTTCTCCCGGATTCACCCCGGTCGAGTAGTTGACAAGGATCTGCGCCAAGGCGTCGATGCGTGGGTCGCTCATCCGGATGCTCCTTCAGATCGTGATTTGGTTTCAACTGAGTGTTGTGCCGCGCCGGGCGACCGATCCCGGTCGGTACCGATTTCCGCCAGATGTCCAACCGGTATCGACTCAAAGAATCTTCTGTGCAATCGGTCGTCCGCCGTTAGCTCCGGATGAAACGTAAGCGCAGTTAGGTTTTCGTGTCTGACTGCGACAGGGTGATCGTCGAGCGTCGCCAACACCTCGATGTGCTCTCCGATTCTCGTGATCCGCGGCGCGCGGATGAACATTCCGGTGAACGGGCCTCCGTCAATATCCGAGATCTCGACATCTGCTTCAAAGCTGTGAGTTTGGCGTCCGTAGGCGTTCCGATCGCAGGTGATGTCAAGTGACCCGAGGTGCCTGTCGTCAAGGATTATCGTGCCAGCGCAGGTCGCAAGCACCGGCTTTCCGCTGCCAATGAACTCGGTGATAGGTTCGGCCAAGCCCTCGCGTTCGATCCCGAGCGTCATCGTCGTCGATTCTCCGCCCGGGAGCACCAGCCCGTCAAGTCCCACCAGGTCGGACGGCGTTCGAACTTCGCGAATCAGGGCGCCCAGCGCTCGAAGCTTGCTGACATGGGCTGCAAATCCGCCCTGCAAAGCCAGTACGCCGACACCGCGAAAGCCTACGTTCACTCGGCTACCAGCCTCGCTGGGCGAATACCTCGCCAGCTGCGAGTTTGCTGCTCTCGAGCGAGTCCATAGCGCCGCCGAGGCCTATCGACGCTTCGAGCACGCGTTCCGGGTTGGCGAAATGCGTGGTGGCCTCGACGATCGCGTTGGCGCGAATCTCCGGGTTCTCCGATTTGAAGATCCCTGAGCCGACGAACACACCCTCGGCGCCAAGTTGCATCATCAAGGCGGCGTCTGCCGGCGTGGCGATACCACCGGCACAAAACAGCACCACTGGCAAACTTCCAGTCGTCGCGACATCGCGAACGATTTCGAGCGGTGCGCCGTGGTCCTTGGCAGCTGTCGCCAACTCGCTCTCCTCGAGCGAAGCGAGTTTCTTGATGTCACCACGGATTTGGCGCATGTGTCGGACGGCCTCGACGATGTCGCCGGTTCCTGCCTCGCCTTTGGATCGAATCATTGCGGCACCCTCGCCGATCCGACGCAGCGCCTCGCCAAGGTTCGTGGCACCGCAGACGAACGGAGCTTTGAAGTCCCATTTGTCGATGTGGTTTGCCTCGTCGGCTGGCGTCAGCACCTCCGACTCGTCGATGTAGTCGATCTCCAAAGCCTCAAGCACCTGCGCCTCCGCGAAATGACCGATTCTTGCTTTCGCCATCACCGGGATCGTCACTGCCTGCTGGATTCCGCGGATCATCTCCGGATCGCTCATGCGCGCCACACCGCCGTCTCGCCGAATGTCCGACGGCACTCGTTCCAACGCCATCACCGCCGCCGCGCCAGCGGCTTCGGCGATCTTCGCCTGTTCGGCATCTACGACATCCATGATCACGCCACCGCGCAGCATTTCGGCCATGCCGGCTTTGACGTTGAAGGTTGCTTCTCGAGTCAATTCATTGGTCATGGGGTTGAGCTTAGTGTGGCCCCGTCCCCGTTGAGCTGTCGCTTGAGTCGAAGAATCGCCTCTGCATCGCGTCGCAAATCCGACATGTTCAGTTCTCCGGTCGTGGCCGACTCGAGCAGATCTGCGTGTGCCTGGATGGCCAGTGGTTCGTCCTGGCCGAACATCACGATGTCGAGCCCAGCTCGTAGGGCGCGCAGCGGCGCGTCAGGTATGGCGATCAACGCCGGGGTTCCGAACGCATCGCCTAGTTTCAGGCCACGAAAACCCGTCGCCTGGAGCAGGTCATACGTTTTCGGCGACAGAGCCGATGGCGTGTCGATATCGAGCGCTGGGTAGCTCGCGTTGGAGAACAACACCATTTCTGGGGTTCGCGGACAACGTCGGTACGGAGCGAGATCCGCCAGCAACCGCCGCTCTGCGGCGGTCACCTCAACGACGCCGCGGTCGGTGTCGATCGAAGATTGCCCAAGCCCGGGAAAGCGCTTGAACACAGCCGCGACGCCGCCGTCTTGAAGCCCTTCTGCAAACGCGCAGCCGGCCGTTGCAACCACGCGCGGATTCATTGAGAAGCCGCGGGTACCGAGAAAGCTTTTGGCCGACGCGGGGACGTCAACGACCGGCGCGAGATTGACGTTGAAACCGATACGTCGCAGGGCGCGCCCGGTCTGCGTGCCTTCTCGCTTGGCGACGGCCTTCACGTCGATCGAGTCCCCAATCTCGGCGGCGCTGCGGTCCGGCGGTAGGAATGGGAAGCGTTTGACGGGGCCGCCCTCTTGGTCAATGATCAAAAACAGCGGTGGCTGTTTTCCACTGCGCGCCGCGTCACTCAGTTTCGCAATGGCGTTGCTCGCGTCCGTCGGTGTCAACGCGTTGTTCGGATTGATCGTGACCCCGCCGATTCTCCCTTTCTTGACGGCATCAAGGATGCTTTTCGGTGGTGTCGTTCCGATGTAGCCAGTTACCAGGCGTTGGCCGATCAGCTGTTCCAGCGAAAGGCTGCTGGCGGATGGAATCGGTTTTGGTCCGTTGTCGCGCGCGACGACGTAGGCGACTACCGCGACAAGGGCGAGAATGCACGCGACGCCTAAAATTGCCACTCGTCGGGTCATCAATCGGCAACTTACCGATTTCTCGGGACGCAGCTACCGATCTCAGGCAGCGAGTTTGTCGACCGCGCGCGCGAACGCATCGGGGTCGCGCAGCGGTGGGCCGTGCCCAAACAGCACGAGTTCCGGGCGTAGCGCGGCCAAGCGGCGAGCCGAATCTCGATTCAGTGCTGGATCCACGCTGACGACCGGAAACGGTTCGCGAATATCACCACGGAGCACAAAGGGATTGTTGCCCCACATCACATCGCCGCATACCAGCACGCGATCGGACTCACGCCAGAAACTTACGTGCCCCGGCGAATGTCCCGGGGTGAACAAAACCTCGAAGCCGGCGACGTCATCTCCCGCTTTGAGCTCGCCGTCGACCTTGCAGCGCCTGGCTGCAGGCAACATACGCTCGCCGAGACCGGGAATCGCTCCGGCCATCTTGCCGATCCGCACTGCCGGGGCGTCAAGCTCGCCGACCAGCATCGGAACGCCGAGTTCCTTGACGATCTTCGCGCTTGAGCCGTAGTGGTCAATGTGGGCGTGCGTAAGTGCGTGTGCCGAAATCGAATGACCGCGAATCTGGTCAAGTATCCGCTTCGAATCGAGCACGGTGCCCGAGTCGATCAACACGTCACCGATCACATAGACGTTGACGCCATTCTTGGGTTTCCCCGACAACTGCCAGACGTCTTCCCCAAGCTCCCGCATCCACACGAACTCTAATAGCAACGAGGCTTGCCTTTCTGCAAACCTCGTTTCGGACAGTCGCTATTTGGCTTTGTAGGCGCGGATTCGGCCGCCGTAGACGTCGCTGTTGCTGGCGTAGAGCTCGTTGACAAGTCCCTGGACGATCGCCAACAGGGCCGTGTGTGAACGTACAAACGACGGGCTGGTCGACGAGTAATAGATGTGATGGGTCGAGAGCTTGGCGATCTCACTCATCGATGCGTCGGTGATGCTGATCGATTTTGCGTTTCTCGTACTTGCCAGTCGCATCGCCCGCGTGACAATCGTATGCGGGCGGCCCGCGCAGAACGCGATGACAAGTGTGTCCTCATCGATCCGAGCGACGCGGCTGATCGAATCCTGCGACGGACTCGCCACAAGCTCGCAGCGGTGGTCGAGCAACATCAGCATGTGCCGCATATAGGAGGCGAAGAATGCCATTTGATCCGTACCGACGACGACGATCTGGCGCGCGCTTGTGATCGCTTCGACGGCGGCGTCAAATGTTCCTCGATCCATCCGTCGACCGGTTTCCTCGATATTGATTTGATCCGCCGAGACAACAGCCTCCGCTGCCGTTGGGTCGAGCCCGAACAGCGAGCCGTTGGTTCCTGTCTCTTGTTCCCTGCGCGTAGCGCGGTACTCCTCGCGAGCCGCGGTCTGTAGTTCTGGAAATCCCTCAAATCCGAGCGCCTGGCTGAACCGAACCACCGTCGACGACGAAGTCTGTACTTGCGCTGCCAGCTGTTCGGCAGTCTGAAACGCTGATTCTTCGAGGTGATCGATGATGTAGAGCGCCACGTCGCGCTGCGCGCGAGAGCACTTGTCCAAATGCCCTCGGATCAGATCGCTCAACGTCTTTGGCGAGACGGATTCTGGTGCGCGCTTCGTGCCCTTGCTTGCCTTGATCGGCGAGTCGGCCTTGGCGGCGGTCTTGTTTTCGGATGTCTTGTTGGCCGGCTTTTCGGCGAGGGCGGCTTTGCTCATGTGGCGGTTTTTCGCCCTACCCGAACTATTCCCTT
>JBMYXO010000021.1:0-29029 GCA_049608465.1 Solirubrobacterales bacterium
TCTCGTACTTGGGGGAGAGAGACGCCCTGGAGAAGTCGTGTCCGATAAAGCTTGGAGGCGACTTCCGTATCTGGTGGTAAAGATAGGTCTCGTTGTGTGATGTGTGTGTGAGATTGCTCACACTTGCACAAAGTACTTAGGTCTCGGTATCCCGCTTCTGATGCGGGTTGACGGCAGTCCGTTTAGGCATCGCTCGGCGTCTTCGACGCCAATCGTTCTGTGATGCGACGTGCGACGGCATCGGCCGTGAAGCCGATCTCTTCGTGCAGCAGCTTGGGAGCGCCGTGCGTGATGTAGCGGTCGGGAATGCCGACACGTAGAGTCGATACAGGAAGTGCGTTGTCGGCCAAATGTTCGAGCACGCCCGAACCAAACCCGCCGGCCAGCGCGCCCTCTTCCAGCGTCACGAGCAGATCGTGTTCGGCCGCAAGCTCGTTGACCAGCTCGGTGTCGAGCGGCTTGGCGAATCGCGCGTCGGCAACGGTGGCGGACACACCTTGTTCGGCGAGCACGCCGGCGGCGCCCTGCGCCACCCCGACGCCGGTTCCATATCCAAGCAGCGCGACACTGCCGTCGCCACGCGACAGCACCTCGCCCACACCGATGTCGAGCGCCGTGGGCGCTTTCGGCATCGGCACGCCAACTGCCTCCCCCCGCGGATAGCGGATCGCAACTGGTCCGTCGTCATGAAGCAGCGACGTGTGCAGCATGTCGGCTAGCGCGGCTTCGTCGCGCGGTGCCATCAAGACGATGTTCGGCAACGGTCGCAGGTATGAGATGTCGAACGCACCGTGGTGCGTCGGGCCGTCGTCGCCCACCAGGCCGGCGCGATCCATCGCAAAAACCACGTTCAACTTCTGCAGGCAGACGTCATGAACGATTTGGTCGAAGCCGCGCTGCAAGAAGGTCGAGTAGACCGCAACCACGGGTTTCACACCCTGCAACGCGAGTCCGGAAGCGAACAACACCGCGTGCTGCTCAGCGATGCCGACATCGAAGTAGTGCTCGGGCATTTCCTTCTGCAGGATCGAGAGACCGGTGCCGGAGTTCATCGCCGCCGTGATGCCAACTACGCGCTCGTCGCGCTTGCACTCGGCGACCAGCGCCTCGCCGAAAACCTTCGTGTACTGCGGCGGCGCCTTTTTCCTCGCCGCACCGTTGGTAGTCGTTTTCGCGGGCACCGCGGTCGGCTTGCGGTCGGTGATCCCATTGGGCTTGACTGCGTGCCACTGCTCCATACCTTCGAGCCCGCCCTCCTCGGCCGGCGCGAATCCCTTTCCCTTGACCGTCGCTATGTGCACGACGACCGGGCGATCGGCTGCAAGGGCCTCCTCGATCGCGGGTCGCAGCTCGCCCACGTCATGCCCGTCGATCACACCGATGTACGCGAAGTCGAGCTCCTCCCAAAACAGTCCGGGCGCCCAGAAGGCCTTGACGGATTCCTTGAACTGCGGACCGAAGCGTTCGAATGCCGCGCCAATACCGGCCGGCAGTTTCGTCAGAGCACTCTCCGCACCGTCACGAGCCTTGTACAGCTTCGGATTCATGCGAACTCGATTGAAGTAGCGCGATAGCGCTCCGACGTTCGGTGAGATCGACATGCCGTTGTCATTGAGGATCACGACGATCGGAGACCCCAGGCCGCCGGCATTGTGAATCGCCTCGAACGCGACGCCCCCGGTCATCGAGCCGTCGCCGATCACGGCAACGACCTTGCCGTCGGGTCCGTTGCCCATCCGCATCGCTTCTTTGAGGCCCACCGCGTAAGAAATCGACGTCGATGCGTGGCCCGCCCCCATGATGTCGTGCTCGCTCTCGAAACGCGCGCAGAACGGCGCAAGTCCGTCGTACTTGCGGATCGTCGAAAGCTGGTCGCGGCGACCGGTGAGAATTTTGTGGGGATAGGCCTGGTGGCCGACGTCCCAAAGAATCTTGTCGGTCGGCGAATCGAGCAGCGAATGCAGCACAACCGAGAGCTCGCAGACGCCGAGATTCGCACCGAAGTGTCCGCCGATCTCGCCGACCGTGTCGATCAGCTCTTCTCGAACTTCCTGGGCTATCTGCTGGAGCTGCTGGTCGTCCAGACCCGAGAGGTCATCGGGACCACTGACGCCGCGAAGCAACGGGCTTGACGACGAAGAGTTTTCGTTGGATTTTGATTTCGCCAAGGCGCGTCACCTATCGATCTCGGCCGTATATGTAGGCGCTGACTGACCGCAAATCGCTTGCGTCGCCACGAAACTCGATCGAATCGAGCAGTCCGCAGACCTTTCTATAGCTCTCGTTCGCCAGTTCACGCGCGCGATCGAGACCAAAAACGCTGACATATGTTGCCTTGCCGTGTCGCTCGTCGCTACCACTCGGTTTTCCGAGATCGGCATCCGAGCCAGTGACATCGAGGATATCGTCGATGATCTGAAAAAGCACCCCTAGCTCTGCACCGAAACCACCGAGCTTCTCGACCGTTCCGGTGTCGGCTCCCAATGCGACTGCCGCGCCCCTGACCGAAGCGCGGATCAAGCGACCGGTCTTGAGCTCGTGCATCTGCGTCAGCTCTTCGGCCGTGTCGACCTGATCGGCGATGTCAATGAACTGACCGCCGACCATCCCCGCTGCTCCGGTGGCCGCAAGCAGCTCGTCGATCGCCGCAACGACGTGTGCCGGTTCACCGGACTGGAACGAAGTGATCAATCGCAACGCCTCGGCGAACAGCGCATCGCCGGCAAGGATCGCGACGTTTTCACCGTAGGCGACATGGCACGTCGGCTTGCCGCGACGCAGATCGTCGTCGTCCATCGCCGGTAGGTCGTCGTGAATGAGGGAATACGTATGGATCAGCTCGAGAGCAGCGGCATACGGCATGACTGCCGCGGGGTCGTGGCCGAGTGCATGCGCCGTGCTCAGGGCCAGCACCGGGCGCACACGCTTGCCGCCCGCCAGCAGCGAATAGCGCATCGCCTCGATCAAGCCGTCTATCGGCACACCTTGATCGAAATCGATCTGCTCGAGATAGGCGTCCACGGCAGCACGTTTCGCGTCGGGAAAGGCGACGGGAGTGTCTCCCTCAAGAGGGACGGCGGGCCCGCTCATCCGACCCTCGGTCACCGCGAGACGGAATCTAGAGTCGAAGCGGCACGGCTCGCCAAGTCGGTCAGTTCGCGTAGGCGAGCCTCGAGGGCGCTTGCGTCAAACTCGCCCTCACGCAAGGTGGCGACCTTGTCTTTGAGTTCGCCGATCAATTGATCGAGTTCGGCTATCTGAGCGTCGGCCATCTGCGCATCATTCTGAGAACTTTCAGTCACTGGCGGCTCCTGGCTCCTGACTTGTTCCGGCGGGAAGATCGCGGAGGATCGATCCGAGAATACCGTTGACGAACTTGGGCGCGTCGGCCGAGCAGTAGTTCTTGGCGAGTTCGACTGCCTCGTCCACCGCCACTTCCGGTGGAACGTCGCCATTGGCGAGGAGTTCGTGAATCGCCACGCGAAGAATGTTGCGCTCAAGCGGCGCAATACGGTCGATCGGCCAGTTGCCTTTGGCGTAGTTCGTGATCTGCCCGTCAAGCTTTTCGCGCTCTTCGAGCGTCGCCTCCGCCAACGCACGCGTGAAATCGGTTGCGTCATCGGCGATCAAGGTGTCGAGAGCGCGACCCGTCAAGTCGTTTTGGTACAGGGCAAAAACGGCGAGCCTGCGTTGGTCCGACCGTTTCATCGGCGTTCACCCACGCCTCGAACACGCGTCGCCTGAACAACGACGGTCAAGCACGCGACATGTACTCGCCACTGCGGGTGTCCACCTTGACGGCATCACCGGGGTTGAGGAAGAGCGGTACGTTGATCGCCTTGCCCGTCTCGAGCACCGCGGGTTTGTTGCCACCGCCCGAAACCGTGTCACCGCGTACCCCGGGCTCCGTCTCAGTGATTTCGAGCACGACCGACGCCGATAGCTGGATGTCACTGAAATCGCCGTCTATGTAGAGCGCCTCGACCTCGCTGTTTGGCTTGACGAATCCGAGCGGCTCAGCGAGTTTCGCCAGCGGCGCCGAAAGCTGATCGAAGGTTTCGTTGTCCATGAAGTGGGCATCGACGCCGTCGCTGTAGAGAAACTGCAGTTTCTTGACCTCCGTGCGCACAGAGCGGAATTTCTCTCCCGCGCGAAACGTCTTGTCGATCACCGCGCCGTCACTGCTGCGCTTCAGCTTGGTGCGCACGAAGGCGCCACCTTTGCCAGGTTTGACGTGTTGGAACTCGACGATCTTGTAGACCGTACCCTCGACGTCGATGTGATTGCCGTTCTTGAACTGGTTTGTGGAGATCATGGACGCGAAGGATAGACCCGCGCACGTCCAAGCGGTGTTCAGTCTGTATTTGCCGAGTCAGCGTCGTGTGGCCGGGCTGATTCTCCCGCAGCAGCGCGCGCCTTGCGGTCGGCCATACGCTGATAGGCGATCCCTCCAGCGAGCACCAGAACAGGAGCGAGATAAAGCAGATTCGCCAGCCAGTGGCCGACGTGAGCCGGCGGAAGTTCTATCCATGCAGACGATGCAACTTCAAAATTCATTGGTTCGCTTGCGACAGTAGCCACAGGCCGAGGCTGGTGAAGCCGACCATGACGACCAGCATCCATAGCTGCGACTGGACGGCAGCGCGCGCCTTGCCCCAGACGGACAGCGCCTTGTCGTGCGCGACCGCCAGGCCAGCGACGTGCCCCGCCACCAGCGCAAGCACCTGCACGTACCAAATCGCTTGGCTGGAGACCAATCGGTAGTCGATACTGGACGCCGCAGTGCCGAAGATGTCAGAACCGTTTCCAAGCGGATCCGACAACAGCGGCCAGAGCGCCTGTCCCTGAAACACGATGAACGAGAAGTAGTGAGCGACGACATACCCGAGCATGATCGGCACGAGCGACGGGGCGAACGTTTGCGAGAGTTCACGCGCCGACATCTCGATGTGACTCGAACGCATGCCTTCGACTCCCAGCCGATAGAAACCGAACACGATTCCGATCGCCACCAGCAACCCAAGCGTCGAAGTGATCCCGCTTGGATCGGTACCGCCGACGCTCTGCCAAAGCGCGCCCTCGGAAGCCCCGTCGAATGCAGTGATGCCAATGGAGGCGCAGAAGAACATCACCGTGGCGGGCAGCCACTGAATATCAGTCAACCCTGAAAGCGGAAGGCGAGTGCATACTCGTCCCTCCTGCACCGTCAGCGGCGCGATCCGCGAAAACATGTTGTAGTAGAGGTTGAACGCGTCGCCGCGTTCGCTCCACCGGTCAGTTCCCACCAGTGCCATGCCGGATACCTGGATCAAGCTGTAGGCGATGATCATCCAGGCGAGAAAACTCGGATCGCGCCCCGATTCTGCGATCAGCTCGATCCATCCGAATGCAAACAAAAGGACCACAGCCGGCCACCGACCAAGCGACTCCGGGTAGTTGAACGGTGCCGGTAGTGCGTTCGGCGCGACCTTCGACTTGATCCACCCTGCTGCGCGGCCAACTGCAAGCCATGGGTTGAAGGCACGAAATACGTCGCCGAACAACGCCGAGGCTATTGGAAGGACCGACCATGCGTAGACGTAGACAAAGGTCGGGACGATGTTCGTCGATGGATCCTGATCGCCCGCGAAACCCGCATAGACGAGGAACGCCAGGACGGCGACCCCAACCAATCCGCACAGCGGAACGAGGAACCCTGGGATTCTGAAGCGTTGAGTCGGCGTCGCCGTTTCCAGCTTCGGCGTCTGCCACATCGCCGCGAAGGCGAAAAACGAGATTGCGAGTACGGCGGCGGCGGCCCAGGCGAAAAGCCATCCGGGCAACGGCAGGTCGGCGCGCTCGCCAAGACCATGTGCGAGGACGATCAAGGACTGACCCTGAGGTCCGCCACCTGCTCACCGTTGCCGTGGAGCTCGATTTCGAAGACGCCGTCGATGTCGGCCTTGAACTTGTAGTTGACCGTCTTGCCTGCTGGCAGTGGGACGTACAGGTCGTAGCCGTGGATGTGCAGTTCGTCCGTCGTCGCCGAGCGACCGCGGATATACACCGTTTCGCCCTTGTCAACCTTGATCGTGGTCTTCTTTCCAGACCTGAGCAACGGCGCGGTGCTCCGGGATGTTCCTGCCTCTGCACCGCCGGTTCCCGAACCGTTGTTCTGCGGGCTGGTTCCGCCTGTGTCGTCGCCCGGACTGCCCCCTCCGTCGCCGTCGTCTGGCGTCGTTCCGCCAGTCTCGTCGTCCCCTCCGGGACGTTCCGTGGACTCGGTGCCGCCGGTCGACGGCGCACTCGTTGACCCCGTGGCTTGCTGCGCAGGCGCGCTCGGCTCGTCGGTCTCGGTGGCCGTGTTCGAGTCGTCGTTGGTGCCGATCACGACGGCGGCAACGATCAGGATCACGACGCCGATCAATGCCAGTGCCCAGCGGTTGTTTTTGCTCATTTTTTTAGCTCCGTGATGGGTTGGTTTGGAGTTCCCGAATTCTCGCTGGAACTTTACATCGTTTGGTGTCGTGTTCGTTCAGGTGAAAACACATCAATCGACGACGAGCAGTTGTTTTTCGAACGGTGTCAACACTCGCGGTCCGTCGTCGGCGACCACCACAAGATCTTCGATCCGCACGCCGAATTCACCGGGCAGGTAGATACCGGGTTCGACAGTAACGACATTCCCCAACTCGAGAACGTCCTTCGAGCGCGAAGAGAGCGTCGGCAGTTCGTGCACCTCCACTCCTACACCGTGCCCGGTGCTGTGGCCGAACATTTCCGCGTATCCGGCAGCCTCGATCACGTCTCTGGCAAATTTGTCGATCGACTGACATTCGACGTCTCCGGCGATCCGTGCGAGCGCCGTCCGCTGTGCATCGAGAACGACCTCATAGATCTCGCGCGCATGACCATCGACGTTTCCGGATGCAAACGTTCGCGTGCAGTCCGAGCAGTAGCCGTCGAACACGACGCCAAGGTCGAGAACCACCAATTCGCTATCGCCGATTTTTCGGTCGCGCGGCTCCGCGTGCGGCAGGGCACCGTGTGGGCCGCCGGCGACAATCGGCGGGAATGACAGACCGCTGGCTCCGCGCTCACGGGCGAGCCACTCGATGCGCCAGGCGACATCCTTTTCGCTCCTACCTGCCAGGCCTTCCTCGGCAATCGTCGAGTAGATCGAATCGGCGATCGCAGCAGCGCGTGCGATCGCGTCAATTTCATCGGCATCTTTGACTGCACGTAACTTTTCCACGACGCCGGCCGCTGAAACCAACTCAGTCCCCTCCGGCAGTTCCTCAATCAATGCGGTGTGGCTTTTGACGCGCATGTCGGCATCGTCAAATCCGACCTTCGCCCTACCTTTCATGCGATCAGCCAGCGCCGCGCGCGGAGTCTCGCCACCGTCGATCACGTCGAAATCCGGAGCTTGATCGGCCACCTGTTCGACGTAGCGAAAGTCAGTCAACAGGTAGGCGTCATCCGGGTCAATCAACAATGTGCCATTGGTACCGGTGAACCCCGAGAGGTAGCGCACGTTCGCTTTTTCGGTCACGAGCAACGCATCGAGGCCGTCGGCGACGATCGACTCTCGGAGGCGATCAACTCGCTCAGTGGACCTACTCATCGGCGTCGGCCGTCGACTCGGAGTTCTTCACAAGCTCGGAGCGAAGTGCCTCGAGCGCCGTGCGGTAGCCCTCCACGCCTTCACCGGTCACCGTGAGAATGCACTGGTCGCGAATCACCGATAGCTGCCGCCAATCCTCGCGCTTCGTCAGATCGGAGATGTGAACCTCGACTGCCGGCATTGCGGCGATTTCCAGCGCATCGTGAATCGCCCAGCTGTAGTGGGTCCAAGCTCCCGGATTGAGGATCAACCCGTCGGCCAACTCGCGCGCGCGATGAAGCCGCTCAACAAATTCGCCTTCGCTGTTGGTCTGAAAACACGACACTTCCAACGACAACTCATCCGCGAAGCTTTCGATCTTGTATTCGAGTTCCGACAGGCTGAAGCTGCCATAGATCGCGTTCGGCCGCTTGCCGAGCATGTCGAGGTTGACTCCATGTAGCACTTCGATCCTGCTGCGCATCAAAGCCCGCTCTCGTGTTGGTTGCTTGTCATCAAATGATCAGTTCTTCGACGGCCGCACGCAGGTCGTTCGCGGAAGCCTCGTGCCCGGGCGTTACCTGCCCCGGTTGCTCGACTAGCACGAACGGCACAACGTCGCCTTTGCGTTTCTTGTCGAGCTTGATTCCTTCGATCACCGTATCCACGGAGACGCCGGAGACCGTCACGGGAAGACCAGCGGCGCGACACACGTCGATCACCTGCTGGCGCAGAGCTTCATCGCCCGAGAGCCGCATCGCACCGGCCAGACCGATACTCACTGCTTCACCATGCCGCAAGGTGCCGTACCCGGCCGCAGTCTCGATGGCGTGACCGATCGTATGACCGAGGTTGAGAATCTGTCGCAGGTTTGCGTCGCGCTCGTCGGCTGAAACGACACTCAATTTTGTCCGCGCGCATTCGAAGACGATCCACGGATCGAGCGGTTGTTCGAGATTTACTCCGGCCGCAACAGCCTTCCAGAGCCGGCCACCTGCGATCAGCGCGGTTTTGATCACCTCGGCGTATCCGGCCACAAGCTCGGCCTTCGGCAGTCCGATCAACGCCTCCGTATCGACCAGGACGGCGTCCGGCTGATGGAACGCACCGGCGTAGTTCTTTGCAGCGGGTAGGTCCACGCCGGTCTTGCCGCCATAAGCGGAGTCCACTTGCGCCACGAGGCTCGTAGGCACTTGGATGAACGGCGTACCTCGTTGGTAGATCGCCGCGGCGAATCCTGCAAGGTCGCCGACCACACCGCCGCCCACCGCGGCGACCTGACGCCCACGCTCGAACTCACGCTCGGCAAGCTGCGAACAGACGGATTCGACTTGCGCGAGCGTCTTTGCCGTCTCTCCGGCCGGAACGATGATCCCCTCGTCGAGCCAGGTGTACACCTGTGCGAGGTGCTCGTCGGTGACAGTCACGGCATCGCTCCGGGCCAGCCATAGATCTCCGTTCGCGAGCACCCCGGGGTCAAACACGGATGGGTAGCCCCAGGACTTCCCTGCCGCCCAGAGCATTCGCGGGTTCGGCTTTGACGAGCTCGACCGGCTCAACAGCTCCCGAAGTACGGGCAGCGCCTCCCGCAGCGCACCTCGTGGCGAGTTGGGGATGATCGCGTCGGCGGTGTCTTCGTATGTTGCTAGCCGTTTTGAATGCAGCGCGCGAAACGCCTTTTCATCGCGGGCGAGCGGCCGACGCGAGTTTTTCACGCGCTGCCATGCGGCGTCGGCAGATATCTCGAGATACACCACGAGATGTTTCTTCAACGCTCGGCGAGTCTTTGGCGACTGCAGGGCGCCACCGCCCAGCGCAATCACGGCCGGTTCGTCGGAGGACAAAACCGTCGCAATCAGCGCTTCCTCGCGTTCGCGAAACTCGCCTTCGCCGTTCTTGTCGAAGAACTTCGGGATCGACATGCCCAGTTCTCGTTCGAGCAGCGCATCACTGTCGACCGCTTCGCGGCCGAGTTGTTTGGCCAGACGGGTCGCCGAACTCGACTTGCCGGCGCCCATGAAGCCGGTCAAGACGAGATGACGGGTCATGGATTTACTTGCTCTCCCGATGGAAGACTGCCTCACCGGCAATTCTGGCGCGGTAGGCGGACAGCGCAGCCTGCGTGTCGGCGATGTTGTCGCCGCCGAACTTCTCGAGATAGGCGTCCGCAAAGACCAGCGCGGCCATCGCCTCGCCGACCACGCCGGCAGCAGGCACTGTGCAGGAGTCGGTGCGTTCGCGCAGCGCCTCCGTCTTCTCACCGGTGGCAATGTCGACGCTACGCAGCGGCTTCGTCAACGTCGGAAGCGGCTTCATCGCACCTTTCACGACGACTGTCTCGCCGTTGGTCATACCGCCTTCGATACCGCCGGCATGGTTGGTCGTACGGTGAAAGCCATACGGTCCCTCGCCCGGGAAGACTTCGTCATGAGCCGCCGAGCCGGGGACATTCGTCAGATTGAAACCATCGCCGAAGCCGACGCCCTTGATCGCCTGGATCGAGCAAAACGCCTGTGCAAGCCTTCCCTCGATCCGGCCGTCCCACGTCGCGTAGGAGCCCAACCCCGGCACCAGGCCGAAGACCATCACTTCGAAGATGCCGCCTATCGATTCGTTCGCCTTGCGCTGGACATCGATATGCCGGATCATCGCGCGTTCGGAGTCCTTGTCGAGGCACCGGACCGGCGATTCGTCGACGTCGTTGAAATCTGCGAGAGCCAACGGAGTATCCGAGGCCGGCGCATCGACCTCGCCGATCCGAGTGACGTGGCTGCGAATTTCGACGCCGAGATCGCGGAGGATTGCTCGCGCCACCGCACCGGCGGCCACGCGGGCGGTCGTCTCACGCGCGCTGGCGCGTTCAAGCACGTTACGCACGTCCGCATGGCCAAACTTCTGCACGCCGGCGAGATCGGCGTGCCCAGGGCGCGGTAAGTGCACTTGAGACACGTCGGCGTCGACAGGCCATGGATTCATGCGCTCTTCCCAGTTCGCGTAGTCGCGATTTGGGATCGAGAGTGCGATCGGGCTACCCAGAGTACGGCCGTGACGGATTCCGGAAACGACTGTCGCGGCGTCTTTCTCGATCTTCATTCGACCACCGCGGCCGTATCCGAGCTGACGACGCGCGAGGTCGTCGTTGAGGTCTTCCGGAGCGAGCTCGATACCCGCCGGGACGCCCTCGATCATCGCGATGAGACCCGGACCGTGAGACTCGCCGGCAGTTGTGAAGCGCAGATGCATCGCCGCCAAGACTAGATCATGCACGACCGACCGAATCGGACCGACTGCCGGGTTTGCAGGCTAGTTCTTGCGCTTCACGACGACTTTGTTCGATCCGCTGTAACGGATCGTGTAGGTCACGTCGTCGCCCTGAATGTTGCGGTAGTCCGCGAATCGCACGATTCCACCCTTTCCGACCTTGACCTGGCGGATCGGGTTGTCGTATTCAATCTTGCGACTCTTGTCCTCGATCACCTCGACGTCGGTGACGACGAACAGTTCGATCGCATCATTCTTCACTGCGATCACCTTGACCGTCGGTTCGCCACCGAAATCGATCCAACTTCCGGCGCGTTTGCTGCTTTTGGTCCAAGGCGTGAACGAGGAGTAAGTGATCAGCGACGCGCTGAAATGAGATGCCGTCGAGGCGGCCGGTGCGGTAGCGCGGGTCTTGGCATTCGCGGTCGCCCTGCGCTTGGCTTCGACTCTCGATTTCGAACCCTTGCGGTCGGATTTACCCGTCTGGGCAGTCGGTTGCGGAGCTTTGTAGCCATCTGCGGCGAATGGATCGCGGCTCTTACCCTTTGCCTTGTCGTCGGCAGTCGACTGATTTGCATCGAGGGTCACACCGGCCGATTCAAGACCTGGGTCGTCGATGAAGGCGGCGGTCGAGCGCTGCGCAGTGGCATTGTCGCCGGAGGGTGAGATCAACGCGATCCCTACCAGTGCGATCAACAGCGCAGACGCACCCGCCATCACCGGCGACGGGCTGGGTGCAACTCGCGCAAGTCTCGTCATCAAGGTTGGCCCGCGACCGATGATGATTGCCTTCGGTTTCGCCTCAGGTGAACGTTGCTTGTTCGTCCGGGCGGCTTTTGCCGCGGACTCTGGCGTCTCGTTCGTGGACTCGCGTTCGACAAAAACCTTTTTTTCGACGACCAGCGGCTCCATGTCGGCCAACGGTTCCACCCACGCAAACGTCGAAGGCTCGGCGCCTGGCCGAGCCGAGTTTCCTCGCTGAGACTTCGCAGTTCGCCGTTGGGGCCGACCGACATTCGGGTTGTTGTGTGACCACCTCATTTGGTCACCTTGGAAATCTTGTCGAGCTTCAGCGAGTGCGTAACTCCAGACGGATCTGTCAGCGTCGCGGACTTGCCCTTGGCGAGCTCGAAGGTCCCGAGCGATTCGTCGACCGGCACACCGGCCACCGACACTCCGTCACCGGCGATGAAGATCGCCTTCGTGTTCTTGCTGTTGGTTCCCGCATACGTCACCAGAATCGTCTTCGTGTCGGGGAGTGTTACGCCAGCTTCCACGTTGCTGAACGTTGTGTCGTCGATCGTGGCCTGAATGACGTAGAACGACTCGGTCTCGGTGGGTTTCTGCTGCGGATCGCTCTGGCCATTGCCGTTGCCACCGCCCGTCTCGCCACCCGAGCTCGGGGTTTCTGTGCCGACCGGGGCGCCGGTTTCCGCCGAAGCACCAGTCGATCCCGATGCGCCCGACGATTTCGTGGCGCAGATTCCCGCGGCCTCGACTTCCGGGCCGGCGGGCGGGCACGTGACTCGAACCAGTAGGTCGCCGATCATGCAGTTGAACTTCTTCGGTTCGCCGCTGTTGGTTTGCGAACATTTTGCGGCGTCCGTTCCGTAAAACGGGTTGCTTGAATCGGTAAGAGCCACATCGTCCTCGAGTGAACTCACACCGACCAGCTTCAAACTGACCTGCGCCGGACGTTCAATCGCCTCGCCGTCGGCTACCGGCGTTGCGACCGGCTGTGGCGGCGGCGGGCTCGAAGACTTCGGCAGCACAAACACCGCGGCGATGATCGCAACGAGCATTACGCCTGCAGGTATCGCCAAGCGCCTTGCGTGAAGATCGGCGACCAGATCACCGAGTGCGCGGCGTACCTGATCCATGTTCAAACCGTTGTTTCCCATTTCACTTCACCCTCACAAACGCTGCGGGCGGCGCTCCGCCGCCAGCTGCAGGAGCCGGCTGTGCTGGCGCCGATGAACTCACGCTTTCCGTACCGGCAGGCCCGGTTGAGGTCGCACCGGCCGTGATCGTGGATCCGGTGGGAAGTGCGTAGCCGGTCATCGACACGGTCGCGGTGAGCTGCGGAAACGACTTGACTGCGGTGGTGATCGAGTTGATCTGGAGCAAGCGACCGGTCACGCTGATTCGGCCGTTCTTGACACGAACCATGTCGAGCAGGCCGTTGTAAACCTTGTAGAGATCAAAGAAACTTCCCTCGAACGTGAACGTGTACGAATACACGCGAAGTCCGGAGGCCTGCGCTGCGACGTCGGTCAGCGTCGGTGAACTCGCGCACTTGACCGCGAAGTCGGCCGATTCGCTCGCCGCGCGCTCCCCATCTGCATTGGACGATTGCTGAGCGTCGGTTGCGTTGTCACGAGCTTTTCCGACACCACTTTGAGCCGTCGATCCAGTTGCACCGGTGGAAGTCGCGCCCGAGCTGCCGGACGACCCCGTGCTTCCGGCGGTTTCGGTAACCGTGCCGTCGGCTTCGCAGGTCGTGGTGCCGCCGGTTGCGCCTACTTCTGCGCCGCTGTCAGTCGACCCCTCGGAAGATGTGAGACTGAGAAAATTGACGTTCGCGTCCTCTGAGACGTCGTTCACCTGCACCAGCAGCGACGGAAAATCACTGTCGGTTGGGATCGCCTTGCCCATTCGCAGGACACGCGCGTAACTGACGGGGTAACGCTTCTTCTCGATCTGGCCCTGTTGCGCCGACGACTTCGCCGTGTCGAGTGCGGACTGCGCTTCTTGGACGGCCTGTTCCGCGTCGGCGACGGCCTGTCGCTTGCCACCGAGAATCAGGAACCAGTATCCACCAAGCAAGACCACAGCGGCAAAGATTGCGAGGAGCTTCTTGTCACGTTCTGTCATTCCCATGAGATCAGCCTCCCGCCGGTGGTGTCGATTGCGCGGCCGGTGCGGGAGTCGCGGCTGCGCCGGAAGCACCAGTCGAGCCGGTCGCGCCAGCGGCCTGCGGCGCAGCGATCTTTGGAAGTCCGACGAGGTCGACCTTTCGAGCGTCGTAGATCACCGTCAGCGCGAACTGGAGCGGTGCGGGGCCACAGTTCTGCGTGCGCTTGCTGTTCTCGTCTTCGCCCTCGCCGATGACGCCGTTGCTCGTGCTCTGGGTCGATCGGACATTGTTCACGCCTGGCATCTCCTTCAGCCAGACCATCAAGCGCGAGTATCCGATCCAACCTGATGTGCACCCCGTGAGGGCCAGCGACGGCAGCGCTGTCGATTCAACCGCAGCCGCTCCCGACGCTTGGTCAGCCGCCACAACCGACTTGTCGGCCGTCACGGCATTGATGTCATTCAGAGTCACGTCTTCTGGAAGCGAACGCGAGAGGTTGTAAAGCGCGTTGCCCCACGGAAAACGGCTGGCTGCCAAACCGCCCACGAGCAGAGTCCTGCTCTGCGCGACGCCGGCGAAATCGTTGAAGGCCTCGACCGGTCGCACGGTGCTTGATTGCGCGCGACTGGCCTCGGCTTCGAGTGCCGTCGCCTGATCATTGAGAGTCGTCGCCTTGTTCGAGTAAGAGATCGCAACGATCACCATCAAGAGGAGAACTGCGAGTCCGCCGATCACTCCGTATGCAACGCGTGGATCACCGTCACCAGCGACACGCGATCGGAGTTCGGGTGGTAGGAGGTTTACAGCCCTCACAGCGCCGCCACCTCCTCCATGGCAAGTCCAGCTGCGAGCGTCAGCCGACGCTCGTCGATGCCGGAACCGGCAATGCTTTCGGCGTCCAATGCGCCGAGCGGCGCAGGAGTTTCGACTGCCAGCCCCGTGCGTTGAGCGATCATCTCGCCGAGTCCGGGGATGCTCGATCCCGGACCAGAAACAAGGATCCGATTGACGCGCGCCATCGAGTCCTGGACGGAGTGAAAGTCGATCGCTGCAGTGATGTCCGAACTGAGTTGATCGACGGCCGCTGCCAGCCCTTCTCGCGTCGCCTGGATGATGTCCGACTCGCCCTGAAGCGTCTCGACCGGTGCCAACAGGCCAACGTAGTCGGCCCACATCTGAGCGTGTTCGTGGGTCAGATTCACGCGTTTTGAAAGTTGGTCAAGCAGCGATTCGTAGCCGTTTGACGTCGCGCGAGTGAACTTGCAGACTTTGCCCTGCGCGAGCGTCACGTTGACCATGTCGCCGTAGTGCAGGTATGCGATCGTCTCGTTGTCCGCAACGGCGCCCGGGTACATGACTCGGATCAATCCGAAAGCAGAGAGATCGACACCTTGGAGTTTGATTCCGGCGTGCCGGGAAGTCTCAACGATCGTGTCGATCAGCCCGCGACTTGCGGCCACAAGCAAAACTTGAAAGCGAGGCGGATCGCCGACCTCAAGCCCTGGCAATGTGCGCAGAATCTGATGGTCGATAACGGCCTCGTCGACCGACATCGGAAGGTGGTCGGCGGCTTGGAATCGAATCGCTGCTTCGAGCTGCTTGCGATCGGATATGACCGGCACCTCCATCGTGCGAATCACGACGCGCGGACTGGCGACGCCCATTCGCACCTTGTTCGGCAGACCGTTGGCGTGGAAGAACTCGCCGATCGCAGCTCCCAGCGCCGGCGCATCGGCGATCTCGCCGTCCACGATCAGTCCCGACTCGAGCGTCGTTATCGACGCCGCACGCACGCGACCGTCAGAGACCTTGGCCGCTGCGATACCGCTACCCGAGATGTCGAGGCCGGTCAGCCCTTCGGACTTGACCTTGCCGTTCATCTGCTCGGCGGTGACGTTGGCGTCGCCGACGTCGGGCGTGTCTTCGCCATTTGGCTTACGTGAGAGTTTGAGCTGCATCGAGAATCGGTCCTACCGTTAATGCGGGTCTTGCGCGGGAGGCGGTCCAGTCCATGGACCTTTTGTCTAGTCCCCTATCGGCCTGTTGGCACGAAGGCTTTACAGGGAATGTCTGATTGCACTTTGACCTTCCTTCCGCACGGCTCATCAGCCCGTGCACGCACACGCCGGCGTCTGCTCGCGTGATCGCGAGGTCTTCCAGGTGGAGAGCGTGGGAACCAGGAAATGCGGGGGCGTCAAGTAGCGGTAGCGGTAGTCGTACGAGTAGTTCTTTATGTAGCCCGAACCACCGCCTACTCCGCCTCCGGTACCAACTGGACCACGGTATTTCTGCGCGATCACACCGTTGACGGTCAAGTAGTAATTCGGCGACGCGCCGAGTTTGTTGCCGCAGTCGTGACGATCGACCATGAACGAGTGCGTAAGCGCAAGTATTGCCGCGTCGATCTGAGTCACGTCGCTACCCGTCTGACTCGACGAGTTGCCGCATGAGTTGAACGACTTGTAGTAGTGACGAACACGTACGAAGTGTGTTCCGATCAGCCCGAGTACTGCCGTTGGCGACCCTGAATCCTTGATGATGTTTCCGGTGACAACCACATCCGCGTCGGACGTGATCGTCAGGGGAAGATTGTACGTTCCGCGAACTTCCGCGAGTCCGCATCCGTCGTTGATGAACGGGTAGTTGGCGCCGCTGGACATGTTCAAATCGCAGTCACTGCGGGTGCTGGCCACTCGAATCACACCGGAAGTGGGAACTGCATACGTGGTCGTCGCGTTGCTGTTGACGTTCGCGTTGTTGATGTCGATCGTCCCGTTGTTCTTCAGCAGAATCCTCGTCGTGCCGTAGAACGTCAGTCCGCGTTGCGTCGGATCACCGTTGTTGGGATCTGCATAAGTGGCGAGGTCCTCGTTGCTCTCGGGAAGATCGAGGAATCCGGCGTTCTCGCCCGTCAACAACTGCGTGCCGATTCCACTGCGTGCCGGAGTGGTGTAGTACGTGGAAGATCCCGTGCGATAGGCCTGATTGCCCTGCCCGTAGTCGTAGACCTCAATCCGGTCGCCCTTGTTGTCATTACCGAACTTGGCGCCGCTACTGGTGTTGTAGCTACTGAGCAGAACGCTGTCGTTGGTGTGGAACGGGCCCTTGATCTGGTCACCATCGGCGAATTGGATTTCGGAACAGTTGTAGTTGTGGCGGCCGGGAGTCGAACCCCACGTCCGCCAGTAGGTGGCACACTGGGTCCGCAGCGATGAGTTCGAGTAGAGCGTCGGTTCCAGACCTTCTCGGTCGGTGAAGTAGGCGTAGTCGAGGAAACCCCTGCGGCGAAACTCGACGACGATCGAGCGGTGGCGCCAACGCTTTTGGCGCCATTCGTTGATCGACGACGCAGTACGTGGCACAAACGTGTTCGGATTCGCTGGATCTGGGTTGATCGTCGGCGTGTTCGGGACGGCGGGTCCGGCCCGTCCTGTCACGCGAATGCGAATCGCACCGGTCTGTTCATCGACCATCGTGATCGCACGGTTTCCGTTCGCTTTGCAACTCGTGTTCCCGTTGGCGGGGATCAAGTCGATCGTGTACTGGCCCGTTTGGGCGGTATTTTCTGCGAGGTTCGTCGGCGTCGGCCACCAGCGGCGATTGAGGTGACCCGCGCTTCCGATGTCGGTGTCGTTGATCGCGTGATCGATGCCGTCGCTGTCGTTCGTGCCACTAGGCTGGTCGCAGTTTTGCCAGTAGCTTGAGTCCTCCGCCATTCGTTGCACGTAGTCAGTGACGCCACTCTGCGCCTTGGTGTATGCGACCTTCGACCAGCGATCGCGGTCCTGCAGATTGACATCGCCGTTTGCCGCCGCCCAGGCACCAAGCGAGAGCAGACTGCCCGTGGCAACCGCAGTTATCGCTGGAATCATTGTGAAGCCGCCCTCGTTGTGCAGCCGGCGAATGGTCGATTTGATCGAAGTCCAGGTTTTTGAAATTCGCATCATCCGTGACGCTCCATGGTTAGTTGCACCCATCCACTCCGACGCGGACGTACACGTCGGTCGAATAAGAAGCCGTTCGAGTGTCTTGCTGCACGCCGCCGTTCTGAATCGAGTCCTTACCGCTTGCCGCGAGAATCCTGAATGTCACGTTCACACGATTGACGTTGCTCAGGGCCGAGCTGATCACTGCACCGCTTGACTGGGGCAGCTCGGCACCGGCGGCGTCGTAGTAGCGGAAGAATGGAATCGGGACGTTCCCAGGGCCAACCTCGTTGGTCACGCCTTCGGCCATCGGCGTTGACTCCGATGGGTTGACCTGATTGACGTTCCCCACCGTCGCCATTTGATCTAGCGCCGTGACGCCCGTCAACGGGGAAAGGCTGAAATTGAATGGGATGGATGAGTTGGAGGTGCTGCGAGACCCCTCCATGAGCTTCCCGCGACGACCGGCAAATTTACCGGTCGTGACGCCCGGGTCGTACCAGATGTACCTGAGTTGCGGGCGATAGCCGACCGACCCGGCGACATTCGTCGCTCCGTTCGCATTCGAGATGTCACCGATGAAAGCCATCTTCGTCGGGTTGGCATGAATGAAGCTTCGCTGTCCGCCGCTGTCTGGAAGCACCCCGTTGATCGAATACTCCTGTGGGAAGAGGCAGGTCTGTGAACGAAGGCGCTGCTGCATGAGTTCGATCGCGCCACGGCCCTGCGAAGCCGAATTGACCTTGTCGTTGACACGATTTGATGAGTTGAACGAAATAAGCATCACGGCAGCGGCGGCAGTGAGAACGACACCGCCGATCAGCTCTGCCACCAGGACTTCGATGATCGAGATTCCGGATTCGTCACCGAGTCCAGAGCGCACTCGAAAATTGATCGGGCCCTGCATCACGACCACGACACCTCTCCATTTGCACAGTCACCAGTGCTTGAGGAGTCGAAGCTGGAGAAGTTGAACGTCGGTGAGATCGCGGACCGATAGAACAGGTCTTGGTTACTGATTGACATGTAGCGAGTTTCCGTCCGCGAAGTCCACCAAAAGAAGACCCGGTACTCGTAGTAAAGATCCACGCGAGCGCAGACGTCATACCGACCAACTGGAAGCGACTCAGCTTCGTCGGACAGATATCCGTTATGACTCGTGACACCGGGAAGGCGCACGAAGCGGTTGTAGTGAGAGGAAATTCGCGAGCCACATCGCGCTCCGACCTTTTCGGCACCAGGGTCTGCGACGAGTTTCACTGCCATCTGCACGGAATTGGCGACGATCGATTCGTTCCTCGAGCCAGATCCGTTCTCGCCGGAGTTTGCGTACGCGCGAGCCCTGATCTGCGAAAGCCAGAGCGGGGATCCGGATGTGTACGTACCACCCGGCGCCCATGTGCCTTCGGTGCCGGGTAGCGGGTAGGTGGCACGCTCACTTCCGTTACCGACATTTCCGTCATCGGGATCGTTGATGTCACATGCGCCGGCATACGCGCCGTAGCCACCCGGATCCGGGTAGATCTGATTGGCGGGCAGCGGTGCAGCGTGTGGCATGTGTACCGAGCCGGGCAAGGTGGTGAAGTCGGTGCCCGATTCCCGCGTGATCTTCTCTGAGGTCGCGACCCATGGCCCTACGTGGGTACTGGCATTGGAGGGATTCACCGTGATGTCGGCGCTCCCGTTGTTGACGCGGAATGCAGGTGTCACCGTAACCGGCGTTTCAATCCGCACGTCTTTCGAAAGCGCTGCGCGCTGCGGGACGTTGATCGGCACGTTCACAATCGCCGCGTTGGTCGGCTTGCGTTCCATATGGATTTCGTACTTGGTGTTCGGAATACGCACCTCGTACGAACCGCGTTCAAGACCGATGAAGAGCACGCACCCGTTCTCGTTGGCGATCTGTTGGTCCTGGTACACGCCATCCAAGTAGAGCTGCACCTGCTGTGTCCCCGGGTTGACCTCGATGCCATTGCGGTCGAGCACGTAGATTCGAAGCGTCGCGGTTCCGGTTTGAGTACTGCCACCTTCCGGTGCGTAGTACGCGTCGAGCGTCGCGCCCGGATTGCTGTCGGCGGTTGAGGTTGAGCCGTTGTGCGCGACAGAGACTTTCAAGTAGATGAACTTTGCGGTGCCGCCTGCAGTGCCGTCAAATTTCTTGCCGCATGCAGTCGTCTGGTCGCCTCCGAGGCCGGTCACGTAGTAGGCGCGGCGCGTCACGGCGTAGTTGGTTCCCTGGTAGGTGACGTTCGAGGACGAGTTCTCCAGGACGTCCAGCACGCTGATGTCTTGCGTCAGGTCGTTGCGCATCTTGTCGAGCTCGTTCTGCGCCACCACAAGGGCAGTCGTTCTCTTGACATCGCGCGAGGCGGTCTTGGAACTCGCGTCGAGGGCGTAGAAGGTTGCCGTGAATGCGAGCACGACGACGACCGCCGACATCACTGCGTCCATAAGCACCCAGCCGTCATCGCGGCGCAAGCTGAGCATGCGGTATCTACGTCGAAGCGTCTGCATCCCTGTCTGTATCGGTGATCCGCGAGTACGCCTTGATACCGGCAACTGGGCCAGTCAATCGTTTGTCCGTCTTTTCACGCCAAGCTAAAGGCGCGCCCGTAGGGTCGTCAACCCAGGAGTTGGTGCCGCCGATCAGCCGCCGGCGAAGGTGTCGAGGTACCAGTCGATCACGTCTTCGCCGAAGAACAGCGCAAAGACGCCGCCGGCTGCCATGAATGGCGCGAACGGGACCTTCGTTTTGCGACCTTCTGCAACGCCCTTGCTCGCCATGACCGCCAAGCCAAAGATCGTTCCGGTCAGAAAGGCGAAGAGCAATGCGGGAGCCACTGCCCGACCCAAGTACAGACCCATGATTCCGGCCAGCTTCACGTCACCCATGCCCATACCGCGCGGATAAGCCAACGCGATTATCAGCATCACCACGAAAGCGATCGTCGCGGAAAGCGTCCAAGTGAGCCAATCGTCGGGGTAGGCGAGCGCCTGCGCGACGATCCCAAAAAGCAGCGAGACGAACAGCACCGCGTTCGGGACGACGCGCATGTCGATGTCGCTGTTGGCGACGACTACAAGCGTGGAGGCAAAAAACAGAGCCGGAAGCAGCTCGACGCTCCATCCAAACTTCAATCCGATCGCGCCGAAAAGCAGTGCGGTGATCGCCTCAAACACTGGATACTTCCATGAAATCGATGCGCCGCAGTAGCGGCATCGCCCGCGCAGCAACAACCATCCGAGTACGGGGATGTTGTCACGTGCATGAAGTTGCGACTGGCAACTCGGGCAGTAGGAGCGCGCGGGACTCCACGGCGTCTCTGCGCGGGGTACGCGATAAGCGACAACGTTGAGAAAGCTACCGACCGGGAGGCCGAGAGCGAAGAGCAGGATCGCTGTGATCAAAGTGTCGTCGGAGTTCATGTTTTGTTGGTTGGGAGTTGCACGCAAATCTGGTCGACAACGCATTCACGCGATTCGCGAGGTTGCGTGACAACCCTTCCAAGCAGGGACCGGTTAAAACAGAATCCGGGTGAGCCGTTGGGCCCACCCGGATTCGAATACTGCTGCGGTGAGTCTCGCGACTTACCAGGTGTTGCCAGCCAGGCAACCACCGTATGGCAGAGTGGTACCTGCCGGGACGGTGCAGCTTCGAGTGATCGCGCCGCCGGCCGCTTCGCCGATCGAGAACACGTTTCCACTCGCGGACGCTGCAGACACGCAGAACGTGTTTGTGCCCGGCGGTGTCGAGCCGTCGCAGGCGTTGGTTGCAATTGCGTTACCAACGGTCACTGCGGAACCAGTGCCGCACTGTCCGGCCTGGATCGAGTTCTCGATGTTGGTCAGCGAGGCAATGGTGGTACCGGCGTAGCTGCCATTGTCGATCTGAGCCGTCTTCATGGCCGTCTGCATCTGCTTGGCCATCGACTTTGCGCAGGCGTCCTGACCTTTGGTGCGCTGGTTGAGGAATGATGGGATTGCGATCGCGGCAAGAATGCCGATGATCAGAATCACAACAAGGAGCTCGATGAGGGTGAATCCCTCTTCGCTCTCCATGCGATTATGTAGTTTGCTGAACATGTGAATTTGCTCCTGTACTTCGAAATGCCTGAAATTCGGAGGGTTCTTGCGTGAAGCAAATCCGACGCGTTCCCGAAACCCAGGCTGCTGTCCTGTCGGGGTTGGTTATCGATCATCGACGCGTATTACTTGACCTAGGTGCTGGACCGTATGGACATGTGTTCTAGGCGTGGTCGGTAGTCGGGCGACCAGAAGGGGCGCAATCGTCCTCCTGGTGCGGGATTGGACGACTTTTCGCAGACCAGGTGAGCCTGCAGTCGATCCGCCGGCGAACGCAAAGACAGTTGCAGCAAGTGGCTCACCAAGTCCCCGATGCCGAGCAACCGCCGGCGTCAGCATTGCTGCATGATCGGGCGAGACTGTGGGGCAGGAGACTGCCGTCGTCGACAATCGCAAACGACGTTCCACTGCTCGATGAAGCCGCCACGCAGAAGGTTGTGGATCCCCCTTCGTCGCCGTTGCAAACGCCGCCCGACCCAGACGATCCGACGCTGATCGTCGTCTCGCCGCCGCACCCGCCCGCGGTGATCGTCGGTTCGACTTTCGTGAGCGAACCCGTCGTCGTCCCTGTGAAGACGCCAGCGCTGCTGTCGCTCGGAAGCGACATCATTGCCGATTGCATCTGTTTCACCATCGCCTTTGCGCAGGCGTCTTGCCCTTTCATGCGTTGATCCAGAAACGACGGCATCGCGATCGACGCGAGCACGCCGACGACCATCACGACGACCAAAAGTTCGATCAGCGAGAAGCCGGCGTCATCCTCGATCGCCGCGCGATCCGCGTATTGCAGCGACTACTGGATCTCGTTGTAGATCTTGAACATCGGCATGTACATCGCCACCACGATGAAGCCGACGATTCCACCGACGACGATGATCATCACCGGTTCGAGAATCGAGGTCAGTGCCTTCACCGACGCGTCCACTTCGTCCTCGTAGAAGTCGGCGACCTTGCTGAGCATCTGGTCCAGAGCACCTGTTTCTTCACCGGACCCGATCATGTGTCCGACCATCGCAGGAAAGACCGAGGAGGCCCTCAACGGCGCCGCCACAGTGCCACCTGACTCGACCGAGCGAGTGACATCTTCCATCGCAAGAAAGAGCTCATTGTTTCCTGCGGTTCTACCCGCAACTTCAATGCACTGGAGGATCGGCACACCGGCTGCGGTCAGCGAGGCAAACGAGCGGGCCCAGCGGGCGAGCGCCACCTTGTGGATGATGTCGCCAATCTTGAACGGGATTCGCAGCAGAAATTTGTGCCACTTGGCCTTTCCGCCCGGAGTCGCCTTCCACTTCTTGAAGCCAAACCAGATCGCCGGTGGAGCAAATATCAAGACATACCAATAGCTCTTGATCGCATTCGACATGGCGACGGTCACCTTCGTGATCGCCGGAAGCTCGCCGCCGAGATCGTCAAAAATTCCGGCAAACACAGGCACCAAGAACGTCAGCAGCGCGATCAGAACGATCAGAGCGAAGATCATGATGATCGCCGGGTACATCATCGCCGACTTCACCTGACGGCGAAGGGATTCGTCCTTTTCGAGTTGAGTCGCCACGCGACGTAGCGTCTCCTCGAGAATTCCTCCCGCCTCTCCGGCACGGACCATAGCCACGTAGAGCTCGTTGAAAACAGTTGGATGGCGCTCGAGTGCATCCCCGAGCGACGAACCCGATTCGATGTCTTCGCGGACCTCCGCGATCTTCTCTTTCAACAGCTCATCCTCGGTCTGTTCCTCGAGGATGTAGAGAGAACGGAGCAGCGACATACCGGAGTCGACCATCGTCGAAAGCTGCCTGGTGAAGACCACGAGCGATTTGGAGTTGATCTTCTTGAAACGTCCGAAGAGGTCTCCGACGTCAGTGGTCTTCTGTTCGTCGACCTGTACAACGATCAGACCTTTGCCGCGAAGGTGTTCGGTCACACCGAGCTTGTTGTCGGCCTCGATTTCTCCCTCGATCGGTCGACCGATCGTCGGGTCAATTGCCTTGTATGCGTAGGCACCCATCGTTCAGCGATACCTACGACGCGACCTGCATGGCGCCATTGCCACTGTTGTTCGCGTTGCCGTTGGAGGCAGCCACGCCGCCTCCATCTAGGAGTCGGCGAAGTTCTGAAGGTGCCGAGGAGCGGGACTCCGCAAGCGTCTTGGTGATCGCGCCACCGCGCACAAGTTCGGCCAGGGCCGAGTCCATCGTCTGCATTCCGTGCTGGCCACCGGTCTGCAAAACGCTGTAGACCTGGTGCGTCTTGCCTTCGCGGATCAAGTTGCGAATCGCCGGGGTCGGTATCAGGATCTCGCAGACACAAACGCGACCCGATCCGTCTGCGCGCGCCAGGAGCTGCTGCGTGACAACGCCCTGCAGTGCCATCGAAAGCTGCACACGGACTTGTTCCTGTTGTTCGGGTGGAAACACGTCGATGATGCGGTCGATCGTTGACGCGGTGTCCTGGGTGTGCAGCGTGCCGAACACGAGGTGTCCGGTCTCTGCAGCGGTCAGCGCGGTCGAGATCGTTTCGAGATCACGCATTTCTCCGACGAGGATCACGTCCGGGTCCTGACGGAGTGCCGCTTTGAGTCCAAAAGCAAAACTTTCTGCGTCGGTGCCGATCTCGCGTTGGTTGACGATGCAGTTCTTGTGGCGATGGAGGAACTCGATTGGGTCCTCGATCGTGAGGATGTGGTCGTGGCGCGCCTCGTTGATCTCGTTGATGACGGCCGCGAGCGAAGTCGACTTTCCCGATCCGGTTGGACCAGTCACGAGTACGAGTCCGCGCGGTTTGTCGGCGAACTCATGGAGCACCGGAGGAAGGCCGAGATCCTCAATCGATTTGATCTCGCTCGGAATCAGACGGAAGGCCGCGCTGAGTGCGTTGCGCTGGTGATAGCAGTTGATGCGGAAACGGGCCATGCGCGGCACTGAGTACGCGAAGTCCAGCTGAAGATTTTCCTCGAGCCGCTGGCGCTGATCGTTGGAGAGAATTCCGTAGATGATCGCGCGCGTTTGATTCGGCGTCAGCGGGTTGTAACCGGCGAGCGGACGCAGTGTGCCCTTTTCGCGGATCGTCGGCGGGGCGCCAGCCGTGATGTGGAGGTCTGAAGCACCGCGGTTGATCATCTGCGTGATGATGTCCGCGAAATCGATTGCTTGCTCGTTGCTCATCGCTGGGTTGCCTTGACTTTCGCTGCGTTACTTTGCGGGATTGCTGACTGTTGTGAATCGTGCTTGAGATTGCTGGCTTGCGTAAATCGATGATTTGCCGGGGTCTGGGCGGAGAAACCTGACTTCCGGCGCTGGCTGCCGGATCAAGCTCCAGCAAAAGCGTGAACTGCATCTGCACTCTTGTCGGCAGTACACCGCGCTCTCCTTAGCTGCAATGCGATAAATCTCTCATGTAACTCCACTGACGCGAGAGACTTCTTCGATCGTCGTCTTGCCCTCGATGATCTTCGCGAGGCCGGCCTGACGCAAAGTGTCCATTCCTTCGTCAATCGCCTGTTCCTCGATTTCTTGCGCGTTCGCACGGTCGAGAATCATCGAGCGAATCGTCTCGGAGATGCCGAGAACTTCATAGAGACCGACGCGGCCCTTGTAGCCGTTCGTGCAGCGCGGGCAGCCGACCGCCTGTAGCGCTTCGATGTCCTTGTCGGCCTTGAATCCGCTTTTGCGAAGTTGTTCGGCCGAGACGGTCGTCGTTTGGGCACATTGTGTGCAGACTCGTCGGGCAAGCCGTTGGTTGACGACCACTTCAAGTGCCGTCGCTGTCAGGAACGGCTCGACACCCATCTCGGTGAGTCGCGTAACGGTGGTGGAAGCGTCATTCGTGTGCAGAGTCGAAAGAACGAGGTGACCGGTGAGCGCCGCCTCGATCGCGATCTGGGCGGTCTCTCCGTCGCGAATTTCACCGACCATGATGATGTCGGGGTCCGAACGCAGCGCGGCCCGCAGTCCTTGGGCGAACGTCAACCCGGCCTTGTTGTTGACCTGAACCTGCGAAATGCCGTTGAGTTGGTATTCCACCGGGTCCTCGATCGTCAGGATCGAGCGCTCGATCGTGTTCAGTTGGTTGACCGCTGCATACAGCGACGTGGTTTTACCGGAACCGGTCGGGCCGGTCACGAGTACGGCGCCATAGGGACTCATGAATCCGGTGCGGAAACGGTCGCCCGCCGCGCCGCTCATACCGAGATCGTCGAACGTGAGCTGCGTCGAGGACTTGTCAAGAATACGGATGACGACCTTTTCGCCGAACACCGAGGGCATGGTCACGACACGCAGGTCGACGCTGACCTGACCGACGCGCAGTGCCACGCGACCGTCCTGAGGAACGCGTTTCTCGGCGATGTTCATGTCGGCCATGATCTTCAGTCGGCTGATCATGCCGCTGACCATCTTGCGCGGAACGGTCGTGGCGCGTTGAAGAACGCCGTCGACCCGGAACCTGACGCGCATCTCTTTGCCCTCGGGCTCGAAGTGGAGGTCGGATGCGCCAACCGTGACCGCTTGGACGAGAATCGAGTTGATCAGTTTGACGACCGGCGCGTCGGTCGCCGACTCGCGGACTTCGAGCTGCACGGCCTCGTCGTCGCCCTCGTCGTCGTAGGCCTCGGTGACGGCCTCGTCAAGGTTGGTCAGCTTGGTGAACGCTCCGGCGAGGTCGTCCGGGGCCGCAACCGCCGGCCGCAGCTCCTTCTTGAGCATCAGCTTGAGGTCGTCGAGCGCGAGCACGTTGGCCGGATTGGCCATCGCGACGAGGACCGACCCGTCTTCGTACTGACGCACCGGCAGCACCTCGTACGACCGCGCCTTTTCGGCAGAGATCAGCGCGGCGACCGACATGTCGACCTCGAACTGCGAAAGATCGATGTAGTTGATTCCGAACTTTTCCGCGGTGGCACGAGCGAGTTGGTCGGTCGAGACGATCGAGTCGCCCATCAGCACCTGTTCAGGCGTTATCCCTTGCGCCTGAGCCTTTGCGACGGCCGATTCGAGCGCCAGCGCTCCTACGTATCCCAGACGTACGAGCGCGTCAAGCACCGTGGGTGGCGTGCGCCCAGCCTGCTTCAGCGTGGGCGCGAAGAGGCCCGGAACACCGGTACCGCCGTCCGCGGGAGCTTGTGGTTGGCGTCCAGCCCCAGCCTGACGTGCAGCGCCCATACTCTGGACCTGCCCGGGTTGCTGCTGTTGGGACATCTGCCGCACTTCCGGCGGTTGCTGCGGAGCCTGCGCCGGTTTTTGCTGTGCGGACTGCCCAATCCTTGGGATGTTTGGATCGTCAGCCATGACTTAGTCGCAAGGCTCTGAGCCCTTGCGTCTTCCTGTGTGTTTATTCAGTTCGCGAACTTGAGGGATCGACCGAATGGCCAATTTCAACGGAATTATCGGCTCGCTGGAAGAAATGCTTGATGGAGCCGCGGCCCCATGCCGAAAATTGCTCCGATTCAGGAATCGAGCGCGGGACGCATGATTGGCAGCGGTGCCGGGCGTTTGAACCAGATCTCGAAACTGAGTGCGGCCTGGCGGGCGAGCAGATCGCGCCCATCGACAGTCGGCATTCCGAGACGATGGGCGGCGTTTCGCAGTGGACTGCCGTCGCCGCGGTAGACGAAGTCGACCACCACGGTCCTCGGCGGAAGTTCATCCAGCCTCAGACCTAGCGATTCGAGCACGGATTCTTCGCTCTCGGAGGCGTCCATGCCCACCGCTGCGGTGTTCACCAACACGTCGTAGTCGGCACCGCCACCGCTCGAAGTCACGGATGAAACGCCAAGTTCACTCGCCAACTGCCGCCCGCGTTCGACCGTCCGATTCCAAACTGCAACGTCGGCACCGGCATCGCGCAAACTCCATGCCGCGGCTCGAGCGGTGCCGCCGGCGCCGAGTACCAGCACATTCACTCCGTCGATCGCGGTGATCTCGTTCAGCTCGCAGATCAGCGCCGGGGCATCGGTGTTGTCAGCACGAATCGACCTACCATCGAACGTCAGCGTGTTCGCGGCACCGATCGATCGCGCGCTTTCCGAAGCGTCATCGGCAACGCGCAACGCCGCCTCTTTGTGCGGGATCGTCACGTTGATGCCGGCGAATCCGCTTCCGGGAAGCGCGCGCACCGTCTCTTCGAAGAGTTCCGCGGGAATCGGTAGTCGCTGATATTCGGCTGCGATGCCCAATTCGGCATAAGCCGCCATGTGCATCTGCGGCGAACGGCTGTGCGCAACCGGATACCCGGCTACGCCATAGCGAGCAGTCAAGGTCGGATCAGCATCCACTCGGTTGTTTTCCACCTGCCGCTTCGCGAGCCTTGTTGTATCGCGAGACTGCAGCTTGGAATTCGGCGTCCGTCTTGGCGAACGTGTGGGTTCCGGGTTTGCATGGATTGGCCACGTAGTACAGGAAGTCAGTCGACTTCGGGCGCGCGGCTGCCTCGATCGCGGCCAGTCCGGGATTGCCGATCGGCCCTGGCGGTAGTCCCTTGTTGGTGCGCGTGTTATACGGAGAGTCGTCCTGCAGGACAGCATTTGTCAACGGTTCGGTCCAGTTCCGAGTCTCGAAACGCGTAGTTGCGTCTATGCCGAGGGCAATACCGGCCTTCAGGCGGTTGTAGATCACCGAGGCGACGGTGCTGCGTTCGCTTGGTACGGACACCTCGCGGTCGATCAACGACGCGATGATCAGTACGTCGTACACGGTGAGGTTCTTCGCCCGCGCAAAGCGCATGTTCACTTCACCGATGTTGTTTTTGAACGCCCTCAGTTGTTGATTGACCAGCTGATCCACCGAGCCGCCGTCCTCGAACTCATAGGTCGCAGGAAATAGAAATCCCTCGAGACTCTGCACGTTGGGCGGGGCGCCGTATCGCTTGGGGTTGAGCGACCTGCTTGATTTGCTTGCTTCCATGTAGTCGCCAGACAAACCCTGCTCTTTGACCTGCTGCGCGATCTCATATCGCGATCTACCTTCTGGCACGGTGACGGTGACGATTCCGGTGTTCGGACCCGCAACCAGCAAGTCGATCACCGCTGCGTAGCTCATCCCCTCCGCCATCGTGTATTTGCCCGCCTGAAACTGGTCCGATTTGCCTGACCAATTGGCGCGCCAGCCAAAGTTGCGCGCGCTCGACACGACTTCCTTGTCGGCGAGCAGTTCGCCGATCCGTCCAACTTCGGCGCCCTTGGGGACCGTCACATCAACCTGCCCCTCCCCTGCTCCGTCCCCGGCAAACGGTTGGAAAAGCGCGATCAGATTCCAGAGCAGAAATGCCGCGAGCAGGCCCCCAGCGACGACCAGGACTCGCTTACCCATCTGGCCATGAGTG